>JADLES010000181.1 GCA_020845995.1 Burkholderiales bacterium
AGGCGCACTTCGCGCCCGAGCAGGCGCTCGAGATCGGCCTTCAGCGGCCGCCCGTTGTACGGCGTGTTGAACGAGTTGCGGACCAGCCCGGTGCGCGCGCACACCAGGCCGGGCAGGCCGATGCCGACGAGCGTGTCGGCGCCCAGCTCCCGCTCCGCCGCGCGCACCAGCGCGACCAGCTGTGCGCAGGCCTGCTCGTAGCCGGCCCGGGGCGTGGGCTCGCGCCGCGCGAGCCGCTCGGCGCCGTGCTCATCGAGCGCCGCCAGCGCCGTCTTGGTGCCGCCGATGTCGATGCCGATGCGCAGCACCGGCGGCTCAGAAGGCTTGGTGCCAGGGCACGCTCAGGCGCGTGGCGCTCTTGATCATGCCGACCATGCTGTAGGTCTGCGGGAAATTGCCCCAGAGCTCGCCGCTGGCGGGATCGATGTGCTCGGCGAGCAGCCCGAGGCGGTTGCGCCGCGCGAGCATCGATTCGAACAGCGCGCGCGCCTCGTCGCGGCGGCCGAGGCGCGTGATGGCGTCGATGTACCAGAAGGTGCAGACGATGAAGGCGTTGGCCGGCACGCCGAAGTCGTCGGCTTCGGCGTAGCGGAACACGAAGTCGCCGCGCCTGAGCTCGCGCTCGATGGCGGCGACGGTGCCGGCGAAGCGCGGATCCTCCGCGGCGACAAAGCCCAGGTCCGCCAGCAGCAGCAGGCTCGCGTCCAGCGTGTCGCCGTCGAAGGTGGCGCTGAAGCTCGAGCGCGCCGGATTCCAGGCGCGCGCGCAAACCGCCGCGTGGATGCGCCCGGCGTGCGCCCGCCAGTAGCCGGCGCGGACGGGCAGCGCGAGCCGGTCCGCGATCCTCGCGAGGCGGTCGCAGGCGGCCCAGCACATGATGCTGGAGAAGGTATGGATGCGCGCGGCGCCGCGCAGCTCCCACAGGCCCGCGTCCGGCTGCGCGTGCGCGCCGACCGCGCGTTCGCCGATGAGCTCGAGCTGGCGGAACAGCGCCTCGTTGCCGATCGCCGACAGGCGGCTGTCGAAAAATGCCTGCGCGGCCGCGAGCACGGTCGAGCCGTAGACGTCGTTCTGCACCTGGCGCCAGGCCTGGTTGCCGGCGCGCACCGGCCCCATGCCGCGGTAGCCGGGCAGCGTTGGCACGGTGCGCTCGTCCATTTCCGGCCGTCCGTTGACGCGGTAGACCGGCTGCAGCGCGCCGTCGGCGGCGGCGATGTTGATGATGTAGCCGAGATAGCGCTCCATCGTGCGGGTCGCGTTGAGCCCGTTGAGCGCGTTGACGACGAAGTACGCGTCGCGCAGCCAGCAGTAGCGGTAGTCCCAGTTGCGGCCGCTGCCCGCGGCCTCGGGAATCGAGGTGGTCGGCGCGGCGATGATCGCGCCGGTGTCGTCGTAGGCGGCGAGCTTGAGCGTGATCGCCGCGCGGATGATCTCCTCCTGCCACTCGAACGGGATCGAGAGGTCGCGCACCCAGTCCTGCCAGTAGTCGATGGTGTGCTCGAGGAAGCGCCGCGTGACCTCCGCCACCGATCCCTGCAGCGTCTCATCCGGGCCGAACACCAGCGCGAGCGGCTCGCGTAGCACGAACGGCGTCTCCTCGAGGATCGCGGTGATCGAGCAGTCGGTGGTGAGGCGCAGCACGAAGTCGGGCCCGAGGTAGCGCACGTGGTTCGAGCCCCAGGTCGTCTCGCGCCGGGCGCGGCCGTAGTCGAGGGCGGGGCGCACGCGCAGGCGCAGCTTCGGGCTGCCGGCGAGCGGCCGCACCGTGCGCGCCAGCTGGCTGGGCGCGAACAGCCGGCCGAACTGGCGGAAGCGCGGCGCGAAGTCGGTCACCTCGACCGCGCCGCCGCGCGCGTCGTAGAGGCGCGTGACGAGGATCGGCGTATGCGGCAGGTAGGCCTGCTCGGCGCGCGTCATGCCTTCCAGCGCCACCGCGAGAAAGCCGAAGTCCTTCTCCTCCTGTCCTGCGCGCAGCAGCGAGCAGAACACCGGGTCGCCGTCCACGCGCGGCAGGCAGGTCCAGCAGATTTCGCCCGTGGCGGTGACCAGCGCGCTGACGTTCGAATTGCCGACGATGCCCAGGTCGAGGCTGCTCATGCCCGCGATTGCGCCGGCTGGCGGCCGAACTGCGCCGCGTAGGCGGCCAGCCACGCGCGCACGGCCGCCGCGTCGAACAGGTGCCAGCGCGCCCGGGTGATCCCCGGGCCGACCTTGACCGAGTAGCCGCCGGCGCGGTTGACCACCTCGAAGCCCGGCTCGTCGGTAAGATCGTCGCCGATGAACACCGGGCGCCTGCCGGCAAACGGCGCCTCGGCGCCGAACTCGGCGATCGCGCTGCCCTTGTCCTTGCCGCTCGGCTTGATCTCGACCACGAACTTGCCGGTCTGCAGCTCGAAGGCGTCGCCGAGCGCCGCGGCGATGGCGCGCATCTCGCGTTCGGCGAGGGCGCGCAGCGCGGGCGCAAGCCGGTAGTGCAGGGCGAACGCCATGCCTTTGTTCTCGAACACCAGTCCACCGTGCGCCGCGGTGAGCCGCACCAGCTCGGCGGCGGCGCGGCCCAGGCCCTCGAGCGGCGGACGGTGGCGGTGCACCGAGCCGTCGGCGGCGCGGCGCTCGGTGCCGTGCTGGCCGGCGACCGGGAAGGCGCAGGGCGCGAACAGCCGGTCGACATCCTCGACCGAGCGCCCGCTCACCAGCGCGAGCGCGCCGCCCGCGGCCGCCTGCAGGCGGCCGAGCAGCCCGACGAGGTCGGCGCCGACGCGGACCTCCTGCGGATGCGGCGCAAACTCGAGCAGCGTGCCGTCGACGTCGAGGAAAAACGCCCAGTCCGGGGCGAACGGCGGCATGCGGCGCAGGCTCATGCGCGCCGCAGATCCACCACCTTGGCGCCGACGCGCGCGGCGCCGACGCGCCGGCGGTTGCGCATGCGCGCGGCGTCGAGCAGCATGCGCCCGGCCCAGCGGTAGACGTTGAACTCCTGGATCAGGCTGCGCATGCTGCGCATGCGGTCGCGCTGCTCGTCGGGCGGCATGGTCAGCGCCACGCGCAGCGCCGCGGCGCACTGCTCGGTGTCGTAGGGGTTGACGATCAGCGCCTCCGACAGCTCGCGCGCCGCGCCGGTGAACTGCGACAGGATCAGCACGCCGCGCTCGTCGTCGCGCGCCGCCACGTACTCCTTGGCGACGAGGTTCATGCCGTCGTGCAGGCTGGAGACGCAGCACAGGTCGGCGGCGCGGTAGCAGGCGTAGACCTCGCCCGCGTCGTGGTGCTCGACCTTGAGCACGATCGGCTGGTAGCCGGGCGCGCCGAAGCGGCCGTTGATCCGCTGCGCCGCCGCGCGCACGCGCGCCTCCAGGCTCTGGTACTCCTCGATGCTCGAGCGCGAGGGCGCGGCGATCTGCAGGAAGGCGAAGCGTCCGATCCAGTGCGGCTCGAGCTCGAGCAGCCGCTCGATCGCGGCGAAGCGCTCGAGGATCCCCTTGGTGTAGTCGAGCCGGTCGACGCCCACGCCCAGGCGCACCTCCTCGCCCAGGCCGAGCGCGCGGCGCACCGCGGCGCGGCACTCGGCGACCGGCGCCTGCGCGGCGAGCGGCGCCGGCGGCCACTCGATCGAGATCGGATAGCGACGCACCTCGGTCAGGTCGCCGCCGAAGGAGATGGTCGAGGTTTCGCGGTCGATGCGCGCCTCCAGCGTGCGGTCGACGGTGTCGAAGAAATTGTTGCAATGGAACTGCGTGTGAAAGCCGAGGATCGAGGAGCCGAGCAGGCCCTCGAGCAGCTCGACACGCCAGGGGCAGACGCCGAAGGCCTCGGGGTTGGGCCAGGGGATGTGCCAAAATGCGATGATGGTCGCCTGCGGCAGGCGCTCGCGGATCAGGCGCGGCAGCAGGGCGAGGTGGTAGTCCTGCACCAGTACGATCGGGTTGGCGGTGCGCGACTCCTGCTCCACCGCTTGCGCGAAGCGCCGGTTCACGGTGCGGTAGTGCTCCCAGTCGGAGGCGCGGAACACCGGGCGGGTGTGCGCGATGTGGCACAGCGGCCACATGCCCTCGTTGGCGAAGCCGTAGTAGTAGCCGGCTTCCTCCTCGCGCGAAAGCCAGACGCGCCGGATGCGGTAGGCGGGCTTCTCCGGCGGCACCATGACGTGGTCCTGCGCGTCCACCGCCTCGCGGTCGGCGCCGCCCGAGCCGTGCGCGATCCAGGTCCCCGAGCAGGCGCGCATCACGGGTTCGAGCGCCGTCACCAGGCCGCTCGCCGGCCGCTGCACCTCGAGCCGCCCGTCCTCGCGCACGTGGATGTAGGGCTCGCGGTTGGAGACGATGAGGATCTCGTCGCCCTTCAGGTCCTCGCGCAGGATGCCGCGCAGGTTTTCCGGGGTCCAGCTGATCTGCGATTCGTCGCGCTGGCGCCGCTCGGCCTCCAACTCGCGCACCATCGCTTCCAGGTCGCGCGCGATCGGGCGCAGCTCGCGCGACTTAGGCTCGGGCGAGAGCGCGAGCGACTGGCCGCGGATCAGCGCCTTGATGCCCGCCATCCAGCCGCGGAACGAAAGCTCGGCGATCACCACCGTGATGAGGGCGATCACCGCGCCGATCGCGGCGAACAGGTACACGATGTAGGTCTTGGTGTCGGCGCTGCGCCGCTCGATGAAGCTCATGTCGTGCACGATCAGCAGCTCGCCCAGCTGCTTGCCCTCGGCCAGCACCGGGGTCGCGCCGACGTGCAGCGCGCCGCCGGCGTGCTTGAGCACGCGGCCGGCCTCTTCCGCCGGCGCGCCCGGGGCGCGGCAATGGACCTCGGCCGGCAGGAAGGCGGTGCGGTAGACCAGCTTGCCAGCGCCGTCGCAAAAGCCGAGCGCGTACAGGCGCTCGTCCTGCAGGATGCGGGTGAACAGCGCCTGCACGCGTTGCAGGCGCACGCGGTCGCGCGTGTTGTCGGTGAGCAGCTCGACCAGGGGCTCCTGCACGGCGCTCGCCACCAGGTTGCGCCGGATGTCCAGGTCGCGCACGAACCACTTCAGGGTCAGCTGGTCGACCAGCGGCGCGACGCCGTAGGCGATGGCGCCAAGGGCGAGGGCGAGCGGAACGATGAATCGAAGCGAGAGTCGCATCGGATCCCCACGGCTGAGGCTGGTCGGATTATCTGCCCTTTTTGGACGATCGCGCGCCGGCCGAGTTCCCGGCGCGCGGCCCGCGCCGAGCGGTCACGCATATAATTGCGCCCTTTCGGGGGCGAGGACGATGGGCGAGACGATGCAATTGCTCGCGCGCGAGCGCGGGCTCTTCCTGGGCGCGCTCATCGTCGGCGTCGTCGCCGGCTGGCTGGGCGTGCCGGTCGACTTCGTCCTGTTCGGGCTCACGCTCGCCGGCGTCGCCCTGTTCCACCGCCACACCCTGCAGGTGGCGCTGGCCGGCCTGGCGGTCATCACGCTCTACAAGCTCGGCTTCACCGGCTTCAAGACCGGGCCGGGCCTGGGCGGGCTGGGCAGCCACCTCGTGCACGAGTGGGTGATCCTCACCAACCTGCTGGGCCTGCTGCTCGGTTTCGCGATGCTGTCCAATCATTTCGAGAGGAGCAAAGTCCCCGCGGTGCTGCCGCACTGGCTGCCCGACGACTGGAAGGGCGCCTTCGTCCTGCTGGTGATGATCTTCGTGCTGTCCTCGTTCCTGGACAACATCGCCGCGGCGATCATCGGCGGCACCATCGCCGCGGCCGTGTTCCGGCGCAAGGTGCACATCGGCTATCTCGCGGCGATCGTCGCCGCCTCGAACGCGGGTGGGTCGGGCAGCGTCGTGGGCGACACCACCACGACGATGATGTGGATCGACGGCATCAGCCCGCTCGACGTGCTCGAAGCGTACGTCGCCGCTTGCGTCGCGCTCGTGATCTTCGGTATTCCGGCCGCCCTGCAGCAGCAGCGCTATTCGCCGATCGTCAAGGACGCGAAGGTCGAGGGTCGCATCGACTGGGCGCGCGTGGCGATCGTGGTGGCGATCCTGCTCGCCGCGATCGCGGCGAACGTGCTGCTCAACCTGCGCTTTGCCGAATACGCGGATCGGTTCCCGTTCATCGGCGCCGCGGTCTGGGTGGCGATCCTCGCCTGCGCGCCCTGGCGAGCGCCGGACTGGTCGCTGCTGCCCGAGGCGCTCAAGGGCTCGATCTTCCTGCTCTCGCTGATCCTGTGCGCCTCGATGATGCCGGTCGAGCACCTGCCGGCGGCGTCCTGGCAGACGGCATTGGGCCTGGGCTTCGTCTCTGCGGTCTTCGACAACATCCCGCTGACCGCGCTGGCGCTCAAGCAGGGCGGCTACGACTGGGGCTACCTCGCCTACGCGGTCGGCTTCGGCGGCTCGATGATCTGGTTCGGCTCGAGCGCGGGTGTCGCGCTCTCCAACCTGTTCCCGGAAGCGAGATCGGTCGGCATGTGGCTCCGGCACGGCTGGCACGTGGCGATCGCCTACGTGATCGGATTCTTCGTGCTGTTCGCGGTGCTCGGCTGGCATCCGAACGCACCGCACAAAACGCGAACCTCAGGGCCGGCAGCGCACGCGCTGGCAGACGCGCGTTTCGCATCGTGAAGTCGCCTTGCGGGGCGCGCGAGGCGGGGGGTAGAATCGTTTTGCTATCCCGGCGGCCGGCCAGGCCCGACGGAAGTCCCATTCCACTGAAGGAGGAGATCCGCATGAGCAAGCAAGTCAAGACCGCTGCTTCGCGCCGCAAGTTCCTGACGGGCGCGTCCGCGGCAGCCACGGGCGCGGCGATCACCGGGTTCCCGATGATCTCGGTCGCGCAATCGCCGATCGTCATCAAGATGCAGGGCTCCTGGGGGGCGGCGGACATCTTCAACGACATGGCGCAGATGTACGTGAAGCGCGTCAACGACATGTCGGGCGGACGCCTGCGCATCGACTACCTGCTCGCGGGCGCGGTGGTGAAGCCCTTCGAGGTGATGGACGCGGTGTCTCGCGGCGTGCTCGACGGCGGCCACACGGTGCCGGTGTACTGGTACGGCAAGTCGAAAGTGGCGTCGCTCTTCGGCTCGGGTCCGATCAACGGTTGCGACGCGCAGCAGACGCTCGCCTGGATCTACAACGGCGGCGGCATCGAGCTGTACCGCGAGCTGCTCGCCAAGCTGGGCCTCAACGCGGTCGGCTTCTTCGCCTTCCCGATGCCCACGCAGCCGCTGGGCTGGTTCAAGAAGCCGGTCACCTCGGGCGCGGCAATGAAGGGCCTGAAGTACCGCACGGTGGGCCTCGCCGCGGACCTGATGCAGCAAATGGGCGCGCGCGTTACGCAGCTGCCCGGCGGCGAGATCATCCCGGCGATGGAGAAGGGCGTGATCGAGGCCTTCGAGTACAACAACCCGACTTCCGACATGCGCTTCGGCGCGCAGGACGTCGCCAAGAACTACATGTTGGGCAGCTTCCACCAGGCGATGGAGTTCTTCGAGATCATCTTCAACACCAAGAAGTGGGAATCGATCCCGAAGGACCTGCAGGCGATCCTGCAGTACGGCGTCGAGGCGGCATCGGCGTCCAACTTCTGGATGGCGATGGACAACTACTCGCGGGACCTGCAGGTGCTGAAGGACAAGCACAAGGTCAACATCCTGCGCACGCCGAAGAGCGTGTTCCAGGACCAGCTCAAGGCCTGGGACGTGGTCAGCAAGAAGCTGCAGGACGAGGATCCTTTCTTCAAGAAGGTCGTCGCCTCGCAGCTCGCCTGGGCGAAGCGCGTCGCCTACTACATGTTCATGAACGAGGCCGACTACCGGATGGGCTTCGAGCACGTGTTCAAGACCAAGCTGCCTACCTGAGCTGGGCGATTGGGGACGGCATGCGACACGGGGCGGCGCCTGACGGCGTCGCCCTTGTTTTTGTCTGCCAGGCGATGAGCGAACCTCCATGAACAAACTCATCTATGCGATCGACCAACTGAGCAAGACGGTCGGCCACGTCTTTGCCTGGTGCATCGTGGTGCTGATGCTGGGCACCACCTGGGAAGTTTTCGTGCGCTATGTGCTGGACGATCCGACCAGCTGGGCGTTCGATCTGAGCTACATCATGTATGGCGCGCTGTTCTACATGGCCGGCGCCTACACGCTGTCGCGCGGCGGCCATGTGCGCGCCGACATCTTTTCGCGCCTCTGGCCGGTCCGCGTGCAGGCCGGGGTGGAACTCGCCCTGTATCTTCTGTTCTTTTTCCCGGGTGTGCTCTCGCTCATCTATTCGGGCTGGAGCTATGGCAACGAGTCCATGCGCATCCACGAGATGAGCATCAACAGTCCGGTCGGCATCCCGATCTGGCAGATCAAGATGCTGATCCCGATCGGCGGCGCGCTGGTGGCGCTGCAGGGTGTGGCCGAGGTGATGCGCTGCATCGTCTGCCTGCGCGACGGCGAGTGGGCGCCGCGGCTGCATGACGTCGAGGAGCTGGAAAAGCAGATCCTCGAACAGGCCGCCAAGGGCGGCATCGAGGCCGCCAAGGCGGTGGCGGGGACGGCGCGATGACCCCGGGCGTGGTCGCGCTCATCATGCTGGCGATCCTCGTGTTCGCCATCATGATCGGCTTCCCGGTGGCGTTCACGCTGATGGCGCTCGGCGTGGGTTTCGGCTATTTCGCGTACTTCACGCCGGGGCAGGAGTTTTTCGACAACCGGGTGTTCTCGCTGCTCACGCAGAACACCTACGGCGTCATGACCAACGACGCGCTGGTGTCGATCCCGCTGTTCCTGATGATGGGGTACATGGTCGAGCGCGCGAATATTCTCGACCGGCTGTTTTTCAGCCTGCAGCTCGGCCTGCGCTTCCTTCCGGGCGCGCTGGCCGTGGCGACGCTCGCCACCTGCGCGCTGTTCGCGACCGCCACCGGCATCGTCGGCGCGGTAGTGACGCTGATGGGGCTGCTTGCCTTCCCGCAGATGATGAAGGCGGGCTACGACGTGCGCCTCGCCTCGGGAGTCACCTGCGCGGGCGGCTGCCTCGGCATCCTGATCCCGCCTTCGATCCTGCTGATCGTGTACGGCGCGCAGGCCGGGGTGTCGGCGGTCAAGCTGTACGCGGCCGCGATCGTGCCGGGATTCATGCTGGCCGGCATGTACGTGGCTTATGTCGTCACGCGCGCCATCATCGATCCGAAGCTCGCGCCGCCCCTGCCGAAGGAGCAGCGCGAGGTGCCGTTCTGGCAGACGGTCAAGCTGCTCGTGACATCGTTTTTTCCGCTCGCCATCCTCATCCTGGCGGTGCTTGGGACGATCATGTTCGGCCTCGCCACGCCAACCGAGGCGTCGGCGGTCGGCGCCTTCGGCTCGGTGGTCCTCGCCGCGGCCTATCGGGCGCTGACCTGGGCACGCTTCAAGGAGGCGGTCTACCTGACGGCGCGAACCTCGGCCATGGTGTGCTGGCTGTTCGTCGGCTCGTCCACCTTCGCTTCGATCTTCGCCTACCTCGGCGGCGAGGCGATCATCAAGGATTTCGTGCTCGGCCTCAACCTGTCGCCGGTGGTGTTCATGATCCTGGCGCAGATCATCATCTTCATCCTCGGCTGGCCGCTGGAATGGACCGAGATCATCATCATCTTCGTGCCGATCTTCCTGCCCCTGCTGCCGCATTTCAACATCGATCCGATCACGTTCGGCATCCTCGTGGCGATCAACCTGCAGACGGCCTTCCTGTCGCCGCCGATGGCGATGGCGGCGTTCTACCTGAAGGGGGTGGCGCCGAAGAACATTCTGCTCAGCCAGATATTCGGCGGTTGCATGCCGTTCGTGTACATCGTGCTGATCTGCATGACGCTGATCTACGTCTTTCCCGGCATCGCGACGTGGTTGCCGGAATACCTTTATAGCGTCCGCTGAGCCGATGGATGCCTCGCAGTTGAACCTGCTCTCGGCGGCCGACGCCGCGCGGGCGGTGCGCGACGGCGCATTCAGCGCCGAACAACTCATGCAGTCCTGCCTGTCGCGGGTGCAGGAAGTCGACGGCCAGGTGCAGGCCTGGGCCTACCTGGACAGGGAGCATGCACTGTCGCAGGCGCGCGCGCGCGATCTCGACCGGGCGCAAGGCAGACCGATGGGGCCGTTGCATGGCGTTCCCGTTGGCGTCAAGGACATTATCGACACCTGCGATATGCCGACCGAGGACGGCACCGTGCTGCATGCGGGCCGCACCCCGGTCCATGACGCCGTCGTCGTCGCGAACCTGCGCGCTGCCGGCGCCGTCATCATGGGCAAGACCGTCACCACCGAGTGCGCGACCTACAGCCCGGGCAAGACGCGCAATCCGCACAATGCCGAGCACACGCCCGGCGGCTCGTCCTCCGGCTCCGCGGCCGCGGTCGCGGCGGGCATGGTGCCGCTCGCGCTCGGCACCCAGACCAATGGCTCGGTAATCCGGCCCGCCGCCTACTGCGGCACCTATGGATTCAAGCCGACGCACGGCCTGATTCCGCGCAGCGGCATCCTCAAGCTGTCGCGTTCACTCGATCACGTCGGCGTGTTTGCGCGCACGATCGAGGACGTGGCGCTCGTCATGGAAGTGCTGGCCGGCTGGGATGCCGACGATCCCGACACGCGGCCGCGCGCGGCGATCGCGTTCCGCGAGATCGCCGCGCAGGAACCGCCGCTCGACCCCCTGCTGGCGTTCGTGAAGCCGCCGGTCTGGGATCGCGCCGACGGCGAGACGCGCGCGGCCTTCGAGGAACTCTGCGCGCAGCTCAGGACGCATGTTTTCGAGGTGGAGCTGCCGCCCCTGACCGGCCAAGCCATGGATTGGCACCGCACCATCATGCAGGCGGAGATGGCGGCCAATCTGGACCGCGAGTTCGAGCAAGGCGCCGAGAAGCTGTCGCAATCGCTGCGCGAGCAGCTCGCGCATGGCCGGGAGGTGCGCGCGCTCGACTACCAGCGCGCGCTGGCGCGCATCCCGCTGCTGAACGACGGATTCGGCGAGATGTTCGAGCGCTGCAGCGCGTTCCTCACGCCCGCGGCGCCCGGCACCGCACCCAGGGGCCTGGCCTCGACCGGCGACCCTTCATTCTGCACCCTATGGTCGCTCTGCGGCATGCCGGCGCTCAACCTGCCGCTCATGCGGGGCGAGAATGGGCTGCCGATCGGAGTCCAGCTGGTCGGGCAGCGCGGCGACGACGCACGGCTGCTGAGAACAGCCCGCTGGCTGGTTGCACGGCTCGGCGCCGCGAACGGACGCGCAACCGGAGACGCAACATGATATTCAAGACAATCACGGGAATCGTCGCGGCGCTGCTGCTGCTGATCTACGTCGCGCCGGTGGTGATCAAGCTGAACGAGTTCGCGCTTTGGCTTGTGGCGGGCTCCGCCGTCGTGATGATGCTGGTCGATCTCTGGCAGTCGATCCGGGCGAAAGACGACTAGGCGCGCGTCCTTCAGGGCGCCGCGGCGATCGCGCGCAGCACGCGCAGCTCTTCCTGCATGCGCGCGATTTCGCTGCGGTCGGCGAAGGCGAGGACCCAGTGGGTCAGGCGGCCGTCGGCGCCGTGCACCATGCCGATCGACAGCTCCACGTCGGCGGTGCTGCCGTCCTTGCGGCGCGCGCGCATCTGCACCCGCGAGGGCGCCTCGTTGAACATGTTCGACGCGGTTTCGTCTTCGGGGAACAGCAGCGTGATCGACGGCCGTCCGATCGCCTCGTCGGCGCGGTAGCCGAAGAACGCTTCGAAGGCCGGGTTCACGTAGGTCAACGGCCGCCCCTTCGCGGCCGCGTCGGCCAGTGCCACGGGAAAGCCGCACGCGGCGAGCGCGGCGCGGCTGAGCGCGCTGTCCGAGAGCAGGCGGGCGAGCGCCGGGGCCTGCGGGGCGCGCGGCCCGTTCGGCACCTTGTCAGAAAGCGTCATGGCGTGGTTTTGCCACGCCTTGGGGGTTCCTGACAAGGGCGGCGGGGGGTGCAAACGCGGAAAAATTCCGCAGGGCGTGACAAACCCCACAGAATCAGGCGGCCTTGCCGGCCCTCCTGGAGAGCGAATAGCAGGTGCGGCGCAGCCGGTTCAGGTCGGCGCTCTCGATCGCCTGGCGCAGGTAGCCCATGTTGGCGTCGATCTCGCTCTGGTAGAGGCTCGGCCCGTCGAAATGCGCCTCGGCGTAGCGGTCGGCCGCGCCCAGCTTGCGGTTGATGCGATCGCGCGCCACGTACTCGTAGAACCCCGGCGTCTTGTAGATCAGATCCTCGGGCGATGAGTAACGCACCACCTCGCGCCCGTCGGGCAGCGTCTCACGCGCGATCGAACCGAGCACGAATTCCTCGTAGAGGAACTCGCGGCATTTTTCGAGGTACATGCGGTCCGACATCTGGCCGATGAGGTCGGCCGAGCCCACCATGTGGCCGAGCATGCGGTCCTTCGGGTCTTCCACCCTGATGTCGTCCACGTCCATCTCGTAGCCGGTGAAATGCACCAGGCGCGCGGCGAGATCGGCTTCCGCGGCATAGCCGATGGCCGGCAGGTAGCGGGCGAGGAAATCCGCGCTGCGGCTGACGTGCACCTTGGTGAACACGGCGCCATTGGCGACCTGCGCTTCGGACGAGCGCCGCATGTACCCCGAGTCGTGCAGCAGCGCGATCACCACGCCAAGCACCGCGCGGCGCGCCCCCAGCGTGGCTGTGCCGGGGTGCACGCGGTCGTGCCCGTCGATGAGGCGCGCCATCGCCAGCGTCATGTCCAGCGTGTGGCGCGCATCGTGGTACAGCGTGTCGCAGGGCAGGTAGCCCGGATAGCGGCCCTCGAAGAGCAGGTTGACGTCGTCGAACGCGCGTGCGAGCGGCGACAAATCGGCGCCGGGATAGCGGGCGCCGAACACGGCCAGGACCTCGTCGCGCACCTGCGCCGAGTCCTCGACGTTGACCCGGTTGGTGACGTCGTTCTGGTTGAGGCGGGGTTTCATCGTCTCGGGAAGCGTCCCTTAAAAAAGTATCCACGCCCGATGATCGCGGTTGCAAGGGAATTTATCCTTTTGTCTCACAGAAACTGACAAAAAACAATGGGAGCCGGCCGGTAAGCCGGGTTCTGTGCGAGGCTCCCCGGTAGGGGCGCCCCCGGCAGCCATTCCTCTAGTCCCTTGATTGCTCAAGGGATCGCCGGACTCAGGGGCTTGCGCCCCCGAACCCTGTAGCCACCTACCCGCAAGCTTTGGCCGAGCCGACCTCAAGCGCTTGCCTATTTGGTGTTGCTCCGGATGGAGGTTGCCGCGTTTCACCCCTGCCCCGAGCACCCTTGCGAGTGCTGCGGACCAGGACTCGTCTCTGTGGCCCTGTTCGTCGCCTTCGCGCACGCTTGCGCGGCGTTTATACGCGCCGGGCCGTTAGCCCGCATCCCGCTCTGTGGAGCCCGGACTTTCCTCTGCACCTTGCGACGCAGCGGCTGCCTGGCCAGCTCCCGCCGACATTCTACCTCTTTGCTGCGGTGCGGGATGCGGGGCGGAAGTAGCGCGTGTCGGCGTAAAACGCCGGGTCGCGGCTTTCGGGCAGCCAGCCCGGATAGCCGAACACCGGCAGCGGTGGCAGGTCACTCGGCGTTCGCAGGCGCGCGATGGTTCGCGCCGCGCACTCGTCGAGATCCTCATTGGGATGGGCGAACACCACCTTGCAGGTGACCGACGGCCGCGGCTTGAGCGCCTGCTCGAGCACGGCGTGGCCCACCACGACGATGCGGAACTCCCGCCAGCGCTCGACGAACAGCTCGCGCCAGCGCGCCGCGCGCACCAGCGACTCCGCCGCCGCGGTGCCGGCGACGATCGCCCCGCCTTCGTCGAAGATGGTGAGCATGTCGCGCAGCCGGCCGCGCCGCCCGCCCTCGCGAGGGATTTGCGCCGCGTGCATGGCATTGATGCGCGCTTTCGTCCTCGGGAACGCGAGCCAGGCGAGCGCGTTGAACAGATCGTGCCTGCTCCCGGGCCGCGTCTGCACCCGGCCGGTCTCGAACAGATGGACTTCGTAGTAGGGGTCGGAGCGCGCGGGCGCGACAAAGCGAACCGGTTTTCCGTTTTCGTTCCTGAGATCTTTTTCCTCGGAAAACGAATTCAATAGCGCCAGCGAAGGCGTGCTCCCGATCCTGTCCAGCCAAACCCTGACCGGCTCGAAAATCGGGTGAGCTAGAGCAGCTTCCACGCGACGGTTTCGCCCGCGCGCAGGGGCACCAGTTCCTCGCCACCGAAGCGCAGAGTCGCCGGCACGGTCCATTCCTCGCGCGCCAGGGTGATGCTGCCCTGGTTGCGCGGTAGCCCGTAGAAGTCCGCGCCATTGTGGCTGGCGAAGGCTTCGAGCCGCTCGAGCGCGTCGGCTTCCTCGAATGCGGCGGCGTAGAGCTCGATCGCGGCGTGCGCGGTGTAGATGCCGGCGCAGCCGCAGGCGGCTTCCTTCGCGGCGCGCGCATGCGGCGCGCTGTCGGTGCCGAGAAAGAATTTCGGGTTGCCGGAGGTCGCGGCGCCGACCAGGGCCTCGCGGTGCTGCTCGCGCTTGAGCACCGGCAGGCAATAGTGGTGCGGGCGAATCCCGCCCAGGAACAGCGCGTTGCGGTTGAGCAGCAGGTGGTGCGCGGTGATGGTGGCGGCGATGTTCGCGCCGGTCACCTCCACGTAATGCACCGCGTCGCGCGTGGTGATGTGCTCGAGCACGATCTTCAGGCCGGCGAAGCGCTCGACCATCGGGCCGAGCGTCTCCTCGATGAACGCCTTCTCCCGGTCGAACACGTCCACCGCCGGGTCGGTCGACTCGCCGTGGATGAGCAGCGGCAGGCCGAGCTGCTCCATTTTTTCCAGCGCGGAGAAGCAGCGCGAGATGCGCGTCACGCCGGCGCCCGAATGCGTCGTCGCCCCCGCCGGGTAGAGCTTGACGCCGAACACGCGGCCCGAGCGCTTGGCGCGCGCGATCTCCTCCGGCGGGGTGTCGTCGGTGAGGTACAGGGTCATCAGCGGCTCGAAATCCGCGCCTTCCGGCAGCGCGCCGAGGATGCGGTCCCTGTACTGGAGCGCCTGCTGCGTGGTGCGCACCGGCGGCTTCAGGTTCGGCATCACGATCGCGCGCGCGAACCGCCGCGCGCTGTCGGCGAGCACCGAGGCCATCGCCGGGCCGTCGCGCAGGTGCAGGTGCCAGTCGTCCGGCCGGGCGATGGTCAGGCGGTCCATGCCGTCGATTCTACTTGCTGCGCTTCAGCGCCGAGCGATAGAGGACGTTCCTCGGCGCGCCGCTGATGCGCGCGGCGAGCTTCGCGGCGTCGCTCGCGGACATTTTCTCCAGCAGGATGTCGAGCACGCGCTCGGCGGCGGCGAGATCGTCCGCCTTCGGCGCCGCCGGCCCCAGCACCAGCACGAACTCGCCCGCCTGCCGGTGCGCTCCCGCGTCGAGCCACGCGGGCGCATCGGCGAGCGTCATGCGCGCGACTTCCTCGAATTTCTTGCTCAGCTCGCGGGCGATGACGATCTCGCGCTCCGGGCCGAAGCGCTCGAGCAGGGACCGCGCCGTCGCCCGCACGCGGTGGGGCGCTTCGTAGAGGACCACGGGCCAGGGCACGTCCAGGTCCTCGAGCGCCTTCTTCTGCCCCGCCGGCAGGAAGCCGGCGAAGAGGAAACGGCCGCCATCGAATCCGGCCGCCGAGAACGCGGCGGTCGCCGCGCTCGGCCCCGCAACCGGGACCACGCGCAGGCCCTCCCGGTGCGCGGCGGCGACCAGCAGCGCTCCCGGGTCGGAGATCCCCGGGGTGCCGGCGTCGCTGATCAGCGCCACGGCCTCGCCCCCGCGCAGCGCGGCCAGCAGCCGGCCGCACGCCGCGCGCTCGTTGTGCGCGTGCAGCGCGACCGTGCGCGCCGCGATGCCGTGGTGCGCGAGCAGCGCGCGCGACGTACGGGTGTCCTCGCAGGCGACGAAGCGCGCCGCGCGCAGGACCTCGATCGAGCGCGGGCTGGAGTCGGCGAGATTGCCGATCGGCGTGGCGACGACGTACAGCGTTCCGGTCGCGGGCGAGGGCGGTGGTTTCAGGGGCAGGTCAACCGGCGGATGCGGAGGACCGTTAAGGTGCCATGAACCGGGCCGGCGCGCGAGCCGAGGAACTGTGCGCGGAGCTGATGCGCGGCGCCGGCCTGCGCGTGCTCGCGCGCAACTGGCGCTGCCGGCACGGGGAGATCGACCTGGTCGCCGAGGAGGGCCGCACCCTGGTGTTCGCCGAGGTGCGCTACCGGCGCGACCAGCGCTACGGCGGCGCCGCGGAAAGCATCACCGCCGCCAAGCGGGCGCGGCTGATCGCCGCCGCGCGCCTGTACCTCAAGTGGCGCCCGGACGCCGAGTGCAGGTTCGACGTGCTGCTGCTCGATGCGCTCGAGGGGGGGCGCATCCAGTGGATCCGCAATGCGTTCGTGGCTTAGCGCGCTGTGCCTCGCGCTGCCTCTTGCCGCGCCAGCCGAGGGGCCGCGCGTGCGGCTGCTGGTGCAAAGCTCGCCGCTGGCCGGCTACCGCTACGCGGAAGCCGCCGAAGTCTGGCCCTTGCTGCGCGAGGGCGACGCGCTCGAGCTGGTGCGCGAGCCCGCCAACGCGCACGACGCCAACGCGGTGCGCGTCGAATGGCGCGGCCGCAAGCTCGGCTACGTGCCGCGGCGGCAGAACGCGGCGCTCGCGTGGGGGCTGGAGCGCGGCGCCGCGCTGCGCGCACGCGTGAGCCGGCTCAGCGATCATCCGAACCCGGCGCGGCGCATCGAGTTCGAGGTGTACATCGAGTAAAATGCCGCCGATGGAAGCGCAGGTTGCGTCGCATTTCGCCGACAGCGCGCGGCTGAACCAGGAATCGGCGAGGCTCCTCGCAGCTCCCATCGCTCGCGCGATCGCGATGATGTGCGAGGCGCTCGCGGCGGGCGGCAAGGTCCTCGCCTGCGGCAACGGCGGCTCGGCGGCCGACGCCCAGCACTTCGCCGCCGAGCTCGTGAACCGCTTCGAGCGCGAACGGGCGCCGCTCGCGGGCCTCGCCCTGACCACCGATTCCTCGTCCCTGACCGCGATCGGCAACGACTACGGCTACGAGCGCGTGTTCGAGAAGCAGTTGCGCGCGCTCGGCAGGCGGGGCGACGTGCTGCTGGCGATCTCCACCTCGGGGAACTCGGCGAACGTGCTGGCGGCGATGCGCGCGGCGCGGGAACTCGGCCTGCGCATCGTCGCTCTCACCGGCAACGGCGGCGGCAAGATGGCCGGGCTCCTGGGCGAGGGCGACGCGCACGTATGCGTGCCGCATACGCGCACGATGCGCATCCAGGAAATCCACCTGCTGGCGCTGCACTGCATCTGCGACGGCATCGACACGCAGCTATTCGGAGGCAAGCGATGAAAGAAATCCGGTACCCTGGCCTGACCCTGCTCCTTGCGCTGCTGGCGCCCCTCCTCCTGCCGGGCTGCGTGGGAGTCGCGGTGGTCGGCGCGGGCTCGGCGGCGATGTCCGCGATCGACCGGCGCACCACCGGGGTGCAGATCGAGGACGAGCGCATCGAGCTGGTGGCCTCCAACCGCTTCGGCGAGAAGTACGGCGACAAGGCGCACATCAACATCACCTCGTACAACCGCAGCGTGCTGCTGACGGGCGAGGTGCCCGATGCCGCCGCGAGGGACGAGGTCGGAAAGATCGTCCAGGGCGTGCCGAACGTGCGCAGAATCACCAACGACCTGGTGGCCGGCCCGGCCAGCTCGTTGAGCGCGAGGGCAACCGACACCGGCATCACGGGCAAGGTGAAGGCGCGCTTCGTGGATGCGAACAAGTTCAACGCGGTGCACGTGAAGGTGATCACGGAGGCCTCCGTCGTCTACCTGCTCGGCATCGTCACCGAGGCCGAGGCCAACGACGCGGTCGAGATCGCGCGCACCACCAGCGGGGTGCGCAAGGTGGTCAAAGTGTTCGAGTACTGCAAGCCGAGCGACCCCGCCTGCGCGCCGCGCGGGGGCGACAAGCCCAAGGCCGAGGACGCGGCGAAAAAGTAGGGCGGACCGGCTTGCGCTTCGAGAAAAAAATCCGCTCGCCCGGCGGCATCGCGCGCTGGGCGAGCCGGCAGCGGCGGCCACTGGTGTTCACCAACGGCGTCTTCGACCTGCTGCATCGCGGGCACGTGGACTACCTCGAGCGCGCGCGCCGGCAGGGGAAATGCCTGCTCGTCGCGCTGAACAGCGACGCGTCCGCGCGCCGGCTGGGCAAGGGCCGGGGCCGACCGGTCAACCCGCTGGCGGACCGAATGGCGCTGGTGGCCGCGCTTGCGTCGGTGGACGTGGTCACCTGGTTCGGCGAGGACACCCCGGCCGCGCTGATCGAGCGGCTGCGGCCGGAGGTGCTGGTCAAGGGCGGGGACTGGCCGGTGGCGAAGATCGCCGGCGCGAAGGCAACGCTGGCGCGCGGCGGGCGCGTCCTGTCGATCCCGTTCCGCTACCGCCGGTCCAGCACCGCGCTGCGGGAAAAGATCAGGAAAGCCTGAACTCGAAGCAAAGCGCGCCCGGGGTGGGGCGGGCAAGATAGGGACCGGTTTCGCGAAACCCCAGGTCGCGATACAGCGCGATCGCCGCGGAGAGCGCCGGCAGCGTGTCGAGCACGATGCGCGTGTAGCGCCGCTGCCTGGCTTCCTCGACGATCGCGAGCGCGAGGCGCCGTCCCAGTCCCGCGCCGCGATAAGCCGCGCGCACGTACATGCGCTTCATTTCCGCGGTCACGGGATCGAGTCCGCGCAGCGCGACGCAGCCCGCGGCGGCGGCGCCTTCGCGGGCGAGGAGCAGCGCGCCCGAAGGCGGCGCGTAGGCGCCGGGCAGGCGGGCGAGCTCCTCCTCGAAGCCCTGGAAGCACAGCGCTTCGGACACGAGCGCGGAATACTCGCGAAACATCCGCTTGACCTCCTCGAGGTCGGTCGCGCGCGCGGGGGCGATCTCGAGCACCAAAGCATTCTACAATTGGCTCTCCGTCCATGCGCCTGCACCAGCTCAAGATCGATTTCGCACCGGAGCAGGACCGGATGCTGATGCTGATCGCGGCGAGCGAGAAGGTGGAAGTACGCATGTGGCTGACGCGGCGCTTCGTGAAGCTGCTGTGGCCGCTGCTCGTGAAGCTCGCCGAGGAGGCGAGCCCGCGCATCCGCACGCAGCCCAACCCCGAGGCGCGCAAGGCGCTGCTCGGCATCGAGCACGAGCAGGCGGTGTCGAAGGCGAACTTCGCCACGCCCTACGACGACAGCGCGCGCGCCACGCCGCTGGGCGCCGAGCCGCTGCTGCTCGCGCGCATCCAGACCGGCCACGACCCGAACGGCCAGCCGGTGCTGGCGATGCACCCGGCGGAGGGCCAGGGCGTCACCCTCACCCTCGACCCGGTGCTGCTGCACTCGGTGTGCCGGCTGCTGCAGGCGGCGGTGAAGAAGAGCGACTGGGATATGGAACTCAAGCTCCCCGGCGCCGCGCCGCAGGAGGCCGCGCCCGAGCGCAGCCGGCGCACCATCAACTGACATGGACCTTCGCCAGTCGATGCAGGAACGCTTCAAGGGGCTGCTGCCCGAGTTGATCGGCGTGGAGTTCACCGAGGTTTCGCCGGAGAAGGTGGTGGCGAGCCTCAGGGTCCGCAAGGACCTGTGCACGGTCGGCGGCAACCTGCACGGCGGGGCGATCATGGCGTTCGCCGACACGCTCGGCGCGGTGGCGGCGATCCTCAACATGCCGCAAGGGGCGCGCACCACGACCATCGAGTCGAAGACCAACTTCATCGGCGGCGCGCCGCTCGGCAGCCGCGTGATCGGAGAAGCGGTGGCCGTGCACAAGGGCCGCACCACGGTCGTCTGCCAGACCACCATCCGCTCGGAAGCGGGCAAGCTGGTCGCGCTGGTGACCCAGACGCAGCTCGTCATCCCCGCGTAGGCGGGTAGGGGTATAATTCGACCCCTTTAGTTTTCAAGGCGTTAGGTCATCAGTTCCGGTTTCGAAAAACTCGGCTTGATCCCGCCGCTGTTGCAGGCGGTGAAGGACATGGGCTACGACCAGCCCAGTCCCGTCCAGGAGCAGGCAATTCCCCTCGTGCTCGAGGGCCGCGACCTCATGGCCGGCGCCCAGACGGGCACCGGCAAGACGGCGGCGTTCGCCCTGCCCACGCTGCAGCGCCTCGCGCCGCTCGCGAGCGCCTCGGCTTCGCCGGCACGCCATCCGATCCGCGTGCTGGTGCTCACGCCCACCCGCGAGCTGGCGATCCAGGTCGAGGAAAGTTTCCGCGAATACGCGAGGCACCTGCCGCTGCGCACCGCGCTCGTCTACGGCGGTTCGGACATGAACGCGCAGATCGCCGCGCTGCGCAAGGGCGTCGAGATCCTGGTGGCGACGCCGGGGCGGCTGCTCGACCACGTGCAGAACAAGACCGTGATGTTCAACCAGGTGTCGGTGCTGATCCTCGATGAAGCCGACCGCATGCTCGACATGGGGTTCCTGCCGGACATCAAGCGCATCATCGCGCTGCTGCCGCCGGTGCGGCAGAACCTGCTCTTTTCGGCGACCTTCCCGGACGAGATTCGCAACCTCACGAGAACCCTCCTGCGCAACCCGGCCGAAGTGCAGATCGCCGCGCGCAATGCAGCGGCCGAGTCCGTCACGCACGTCGTGCACCCGGTGCCGCGCGAGAAGAAGCGCGAGATCCTGTCCTACCTGATCCAGACCCGCGGCCTGAAGCAGGTGCTCGTCTTCTGCGGCACGCGTATCGGCGCCAACCGCCTCGCGCACCAGCTGCGCCGCGACCACATCCACGCCGACGCGATCCACGGCGACAAGTCGCAGAGCGAGCGCGAGGCGGCGCTGGAGGCGTTCAAGGCGGGCAAGACCGCGGTGCTGGTGGCGACCGACGTCGCCTCGCGGGGCCTGGACATCGAGGGTCTGCCGCAGGTGATCAATTTCGACATCCCGCGCTCGCCCGAGGACTACGTGCACCGCATCGGTCGCACCGGCCGCGCCGGCATGACCGGCGAGGCGATCTCGCTGGTGGCGCCGGACGACGCCGAGGCGCTGGCCGCGGTCGAGAAGCTGATCAAGAAGAAGATCGAGCGCGTGCTGGTGGCCGGGTTCGAGCCCAGCGCCGGTACCGCCGCGGCGATGATGGGCGGCGAGCGGCGCCACGGCGGGCGACCGCAGCAGCGCCATGCGCGGGCACAGCCGCGCAACCAGGAAGCGCAGCGCCCGCAACACCCGCAAGCCACCCGCCCGCCGCAGTCCCGCCCGCAGTCCAGGCCCGCCGACCCGATCTTCTCCAAGCCCTATGAACCAGGCACGGCGCCAGCCGTCGCCCGAGTCGCCGAGCCGGCGGTCCATCCGAAGCGCCGCGAGCGGCC
>JADLES010000182.1 GCA_020845995.1 Burkholderiales bacterium
AGCGTATCGGGCTCGTTGATCTCGAACAGCACCGCGGTGCCCGGCACGCCCGCGCCCACCAGTTCCACGGCGACCGCTTTCGCGAAGGAAGCGTCCTTCAGCGTCTGGCTGGAGACGTTGATCGCGAAGCGCTCCATGCGCGAGCCGCGCGAGAGGTGCTCGAGCACCTTGTGCAGCACCCAGCGATCGAGGTCTGGCATCAGCCCGTAGTGCTCGAACGCCGGCAGGAACTCCCCCGGCGGCAGCATGGCCTTTTCTTCCTCGTGCAGGCGGATCAGGACTTCCGCGATCGGGTACCGAAGCTCGCCGGCCAGCGTGGCGACGGGCTGGCAGTACAGCGCCAGTTCGTCCTTGGCGAGCGCCTCGCGCAGCCGCGATGCCGGCTCGCCCCAGCCCTCGAGTTCGCCCTCCAGATCCTGGGCGAGCGGGTCCGCGCCGGTCGCGCTCACGGGTTCCGGTCGCCGGGCTCGGCGTCCGCGGGCGGCTCCGCCGGCGCCGGCACCCGGTAGGCTTCGGCCGCCCAGTTGCCCAGGTCGATGCTGCGGCAGCGTTCGCTGCAGAAAGGTCGCCAGCGGTTTGCAGGCGCATAGGGCGTTTGCGCGCCGCAGCGCGGGCACGGAACGGTTCGCATACGCGCCAGAGGATAACCCGGCCGATGGCCCCCGGCAGGGCGAATCGGACTCAGAGATTACAGAAAGTCAGCTCGAAGCCGACGTCCCAGTCGGCGGTCTTGGCGCGCGCGTCCTCGCCGTTCTGCGCGAGGAAGCGGATGTTGAGCACGTACTTGTTGGCGCTGATCTCGGGCACGCAGGGCAGGCCGGGCTCCAGGCGCACGCGCAGCATCTGCGCGGTCTTGCCGCCCAGCATCTGCTGGAAGGTGCCGAGCGGCGCGGTCAGGCCCTGCGGCTTTCCCGATTCGCGCAGGATGCGCAGGATGATCGCCGTGCCGTCGCGCAAGGGATAGAGCGGGCTGGTCCAGGCGGCGAGCTGGCCGATGCGCTCCTCCGCCGGCCGGTGCAGCCAGTAATGGTACGAGGGCAGGTCGAATTCGCAAGCGCCGCCCGGGATGCCGGTGCGCTGCTTGATGGACATCAGCCACTCGTTCTCGCGCAGGTACTGGCCGATGCGGCCGGTCATCGAAAAGAGCGCCGCGGCGGCGTGCTCGATGTCGCGCAGCACGCCGGTGAGCGCTTCCTCGGAGATATCGGGATTGTTGCGGAATGAGAGCAGTACCTGTTTCTGGCGCTCCAGTTCCTGCAGCAGGTCGGACTTGAGATCGGCGCGCCCGGCCACCTCGAGGATCTCGAACAGCGTCAGCAGCGCGACGTGGTGATCGAGCGGGTCGGTGCGGGCGATGAAATGGCGCGAGCGCTCGAACAGGTCCTCCAGGCGCAGCAGGGTCCGGATGCGCTCGTTGAGCGGGTACTCATACGTGATGACGGCCAAACGCGCCTCGCCGCAGGGCGAAATTGCCCGGATTCTGAGTGATTTAGGCGCGCAACACAAATTGACTTCTAATCTGGGGCACGCCCGGCGTACTTTTCGTGCAGCTGGCGCACCTGTTGCTGCAATGCGGCAATGGTGCCCGAGTTGTCGATTACGTCGTCGGCTGCGGCGAGCCGCTTTTCCCTAGGAATTTGCGTCGCGATGATGCGGCGCACGGCTTCCTCGTCGAGCCCGCTGCGCTGCCGCACACGCGCCACCTGAAGCTCTTCCGGGCAGTCCACCACCAGCACGCGGCCGACGCGCTCGCGGTAGCCCGCCGATTCGACCAGCAGCGGCACCACGAGCACGACGTAGGGGGCGCCGCGGGCGGCAAAAGCGGCCTCGATCCGGCGCTGCGATTCGGTGCGGATCCGGGGGTGCAGGATCGCTTCCAGGCGCTTTCTTTGCGCGGGTTCGCGGAACACGAGCTCGCGCATCCGGTCCCGGTCCAACGCTGATTCCGAAATGAACTCAGGGCCAAAAACGCGCCCGATGTCGGCGATCGCAGATCCGCCCGGTCCGGTGAGCTCGTGCGCGATGGCGTCGGTGTCGACCACCGCCGCGCCCAGTCGCGCGAATTCGTCCGCGGCGGCGCTCTTGCCGCTGCCGATGCCTCCGGTCAGTCCGACCACCAGTGGCATCAGAACGGGCGCAGCGCGGGAATGACGGCGAGGATCGCCGGCCCCCACAGCAGCGCCGCCACGCCGGCGATCGCGATGCAGGGCCCGAAATGGAAGCGGAAGGCGGCGTCCCAGCCCCGCCGCGCGGCGATCATCTGCGCGAGACCGAAGGCAAGGCCCACGCAGGACGAAAGCAGGATCACGAGGAACAGGTATTTCCAGCCGACGAACGCGCCTACCGCGGCCGTCATCTTGAAATCGCCGTAGCCCATGCCGTCGATGCCGCGCACCAGGCGAAACGCGGCGTTGATCGCCCACAGCGCCAGGTAGCCCGCGGCGGCGCCGATGACCGCTTCCGGCAGCGGCGCGAAGGTGCCGGGGATGTTCAGCAGCAGGCCCGCCCAGAGCAGCGGCAGGGTGATGTCGTCCGGAAGATAGCCGGTCTCGTGGTCGATGAAGGCGAGCGCGATCGTGCACCAGAGAAAGAGCGTCGCCCCCAGCGCCGCGGCGCCGAAGCCGAAATGCGCGGCCGACCATGCGGCTCCCGTCCCCGCCAGCAGCTCGACCAGCGGATAGCGCGCGCTGATGCGCACCCCGCAGCCCGCGCAGCGGCCGCGCAGGGCGAGCCAGCTGAAGACCGGCACATTCTCGTGGGCGCGAATGGCGCGGCCGCAGCCGGGGCAGGCCGAGCGCGGAGTGACGAGGTTGTAGGCGGGTTCGGCCGCGGGCGCCGCCACCGGGCGATCGCCCGCCGCCAGTTCGGCGCAGTCGGCGCGCCAGTCGCGCTCCATCATCTTCGGCAGGCGGTGAATGACCACGTTCAGGAACGAACCGACGCACAGCCCGAGGCCGAGCGCGAGCCAGGGAAAGACGGCGGGCTGGAGGAACCAGCCCAGGTCCGACATCGGCAACGCCGTCTAGACGGCGCCGCCCAGCTTGAAGATCGGCAGGTACATCGCCACCACCATGCCGCCGATCAGCGTGCCGAGCACCACCATGATGATCGGCTCCATGAGGGAGGACAGGGCCTCGACCGCGTCGTCGACCTCCTGCTCGTAGAAATCCGCGACCTTGCCCAGCATGGCGTCGAGCGCGCCGGTCTCCTCGCCGATCAGGCACATCTGGATCACCATCGGCGGAAACACCGCCGCGTTCTGCATCGCCACGGTGAGCGCGGTGCCGGTGGACACTTCGCTCTTGATCTTGATGGTCGCCTGCAGGTAGACGTAGTTGCCCGATGCGCCGCCCACGGAGTCGAGCGCCTCCACCAGCGGCACGCCTGCCGAGAACATCGTCGACAGGGTGCGCGTCCAGCGCGCGATCGCCGCCTTGGTGAGCAGCGAGCCGAAGATCGGCAGCTTCAGGCTGAGACGGTCCATGAAGATCTGCACCGCGAGCGACCGCTTCCAGGCCTCCATGAAGCCCCACACCGCGCCGCCCATGGCGGGAAACACGATGAACCAGTTGGCCACCGTCCAATCCGAGATCGCCATCACCACCAGCGTCGGCGCCGGCAGGTCCGCGCCGAAGCTGGTAAACACGTTCTTGAACGCCGGGATCACGAAGATCATGATCACCGCGGTGATGACGATCGCGACCACGATGATCGACACCGGATAGAAGAGCGCCGACTTGATCTTCGACTTGATGGCGAGCGTCTTTTCCTTGTAGATCGCCAGCCGGTCGAGCAGCGCTTCGAGGATGCCGGCGGCCTCGCCGGCGGCCACCAGGTTGCAGTAGAGGGCATCGAAGTACAGCGGGTACTTGCGGAACGCCTGGGCGAGCGAGGAGCCGGTTTCGACCTCGGTCTTGATGTCGCCCAGCAGCCGCGCCACCGCGGGGTTGGTGGCGCCCTTGCCGACGATGTCGAAGGCCTGCAGCAGCGGCACGCCCGCCTTCATCATGGTCGCCATCTGGCGCGTGAACAGGGCCACGTCCTTTTCGCCGACCGAGCCGCCGCCGCCCCTTCGTTGCGCCTTGACGTTGGCGACGGTGATGCCCTGGCGGCGCAGCGAGGCCTCGACCATGTTCTTTCCGGCCGCGCGCATCTCGCCGCGCACGGTCTTGCCGGCCTTGTCCTTGCCTTCCCAGAGGAAGGTCAGTTCCTTCGCGCCGCTCTTTACCGCCGCCGCCGTCGCCATGTGCCGCTCCCCCGCTGGAACTCCGGATGGACGCTGATTCTAGCGCCGAGTCAAAGGCTTGGCCAAATATGGGAAAAAGTCACCTCAGCTTGCGTCCCCGGAGGGCGCCTCGCGCGGGCGGAACAGGCGAACCGATTTCACCGCCCGGCCCTGGGTGCTCAGGATCTCGACGGCGACGCCGGCGATCTTCAGCGATACGTTCGCTTCCGGGATGTCCTGCAGCTGCTCGAGGACCAGGCCGTTGAGCGTCTTCGGACCGTCGGTGGGCAGCGACAGTCCGAGCGCGCGGTTCACCTCGCGCACCGGCATCGCGCCGTCAGCGGCGGCGGTACCCTCCGCGTCCCAGGCGAGCGCCGGGATGGCCGAGGGCAGGGAAGTGGTGAACTTGCCGATGATCTCCTCCATGATGCCCTCCAGCGTCACCAGGCCCATCAGCTCGCCGTATTCGTCGACCACCAGGCCGATGCGCTCGCGCATTTCCTGGAAGTGCTGCAACTGCGCGATCGCCGGCGTGGCCGCGGGCACGAAGTAGGGCTCCTCCAGCAGTTCCTCGATCGCCTTGCGCTCGAGCGTGCCCGCGTGGGCGAGGCCAAGCGCCTTGCGCAGCCTGAGCACTCCGGCGATCTCGTCGCCGCTGCCGCGGAACACCGGCACTTCGCGGTGATAACTGGTGAGGAGCTGCCGCGCGATGTTCTCCGGCTCCTCGTCCAGGCGGATCGCCTCGATCCTGGCGCGCGGCACCATCACGTCCTGCACCGAGATCTCGCCGATGTCGAAGAGGTTGAGCAGGATCGCGCGGTGCTTGCTCGGCAGCACGTGCGAGGACTCGAGCACGATGGTGCGGACCTCTTCGGCGCTGAGCGGCTGCGCGCCATCCTCTTGCGCCCGGATGCGCAGCAGCCGCAGCAGCGGCCGCAGCACCGCGTCAGTCGAGGTCGAGAGCAGGTGCACGAAGGGCGCCGATACCCTCGCCAGCACGCGCATCGGCCAGGCGGCGAGGCGCGCGATCCCTTCCGCGTTGTGCTGCCCCAGGCGCTTGGGAACCAGTTCGCCGAAGACGATCGAGACGTAAGTGATGCTGATCACCACCATGCCGGTGGCGACGAATCCGCTGGGCCTGCTCTCCATGCCGTGCGCCTGCAGCCAGCGCGCGAGCGGCCCGGAGAAGATCGCGTCGCCGACGATGCCGTTCAGCAGCCCGATCGAGGTGATGCCGATCTGGATCGTCGACAGGAAGCGCGTCGGCTCGGCGGCGAGCCGGGCGGCGGCGGCGGCGAGGCTGTCGCCGTGCGCGGCGAGCGTGGTCAGGCGCGACTTGCGCGCCGTGAGCAGGGCCACCTCCGACATCGCGAGCAGGCCGTTGAGGAAGATGAGGCAGGCGAGGATCGCGAGTTCCATGGCTGGATCCCGTTCAGGTACGAAGGCTTAACGCGCGAGAATGACTTCGAGTACGAAGCGGCTGCCGACGTAGGCGAGGACCAGCAGCACGAAGCCGGCCAGCGTCCAGCGCAGCGCGGTGCGCCCGCGCCAGCCGTACCGCAAGCGCCCGGCGAGCAGCGCGCCGAAGGTGACCCAGGACAGGATGCCGAACACCGCCTTGTGGTCGAAGCGCATGGCGCGGCCAAAGAGCGTCTCGGAGAACGCGATCCCGGTGGCGAGGGTGAGCGTGAGCAGCGCGAAGGCGGCGCCGATCAGGCGGAACACCAGCCGCTCGAGCGTGAGCAGCGGCGGCAGCGCGCCCAGCGTCGCGCCTTCCTTGCGGTGCAGCCGGCGCTCGGCCACCGCCATCAGCAGCGCGTGCAGGATCGCGATCGTGAACAGGCTGTAGGCGAGCATGGCCAGCAGCAGGTGCACGCGAAATTCGAGCGACGCCGCATAGGCGCCGCCGATACGACCCGGAAAAATCTCGGTGAGCGGCGCGCTGAGCGCGGCAAGGGCGAGCGCGGGCGGCAGCATGGCATCCAGGTGGAAGACGAAGCTCTCCAGCCAGTAGAACAGCACCGTCAGCCAGAGCATCGCCGAGAGTGCGTAGGCGAAGCCGAAGCGCAGCTCGGCGCTGGCGAACATCTCGGTGTAGAGGACCCAGCCGTGCAGCGCGAGCGGCGCGAGCAGCGCGGCGCGCTCCCAGCCCCGCAGCCCGCCGGCGGCCGGCGCGGGTTCGCGCCATCGGGAGTTCCAGAAGTGCAGCGCGAGCGCGGCGTACAGGGCGCTCGCGGCGACGTGAATTACAATGCCGGGCACGCTTTCAGTTTAGCACCCCGATGCTCGACAACCTGACCTCGCGCCTCGCCAAGGTCGCCAAGACGATCCGCGGCGAGGCGCGCCTCACCGAGGCGAACGTGCAGGACGCGCTGCGCGAAGTGCGCATCGCGCTGCTCGAGGCCGACGTGGCGCTGCCGGTGGTGAAGGAGTTCATCGACGCGGTGCGCGCGAAGGCGCTCGGGCGCGAGGTGGTCGGCAGCCTGACGCCCGGGCAGGCGCTGGTCGGCGTGGTGCACGCGGAGTTGACGCGCCTGATGGGCGAGGCCAACGCCGCGCTCGAGCTCGCGGTCGCGCCTCCCGCGGTGGTCCTGATGGCCGGCCTGCAAGGCTCGGGCAAGACCACCACCGCCGGCAAGCTGGCGCTCTTCCTGCGCAACCAGAAGAAGAAGGTGCTGCTCGTCTCCTGCGACGTCTATCGGCCCGCGGCGATCGAGCAATTGAAAACGGTTGCCGCGCAGGCAGGGGTTGATTTTTTTTCCAGCGATTCCAGTCAGCCAGTGGAAATCGCAACGCAAGGCATTCGGCACGCGAAAACCCATTATCACGACATCGTCATCGTCGACACCGCCGGACGCCTGGCGATCGACGAGTCGATGATGCAGGAGATCGCCGCCTTGCACGCCGCGGTGACGCCCGCCGAGACGCTGTTCGTCGTCGACGCGATGCAGGGCCAGGACGCGGTCAGGGTGGCGCGCGCGTTCGGCGAGCGCCTGCCGCTCACCGGCGTCGTGCTCACCAAGCTGGACGGCGACGCGCGCGGCGGCGCGGCGCTGTCGGTGCGCCAGGTCACCGGCAAGCCGGTCAAGTTCGCCGGCACCGGCGAAAAGCTCGCGGGCCTGGAGCCCTTCCACCCCGAGCGCATGGCCTCGCGCATCCTCGGCATGGGCGACATCCTGACGCTGGTGGAGGAGGCGCACCGCAAGGTCGACCTCGAGCAGGCGCAGAAGCTCGCCGAGAAGGTGAAGAAGGGCAAGGGCTTCGACCTGGAGGACTTCAAGGCGCAGATCCAGCAGATGAACAAGATGGGCGGAATCGCCTCCATGATCGACAAGCTGCCCGCCCAGCTCGCCGGCCAGATCGACCCGGCGAAGCTGCAGGACGACCGGCAGTTCCGCAGGATCGAGGGCATCATCAACTCGATGACGCCGCGCGAGCGCGCCGACCCCGACATCATCAAGGCCACCCGCAAGCGCCGCATCGCCGCCGGCGCCGGCGTGCACGTGCAGGAAGTCAACCGCCTGCTCAAGCAGTTCGAGCAGATGCAGCAGATGATGAAGATGATGAAGGGCGGCAACCTGCAGCGCATGATGCGCAACATGAAGGGCATGCTGCC
>JADLES010000183.1 GCA_020845995.1 Burkholderiales bacterium
AGGCCTTGAGCGCACGCCTGCTGCGCGGGCCCGCCGGCAGCCGCGCGAAGGGCAAGACCGATCGCGACCTCGAGCGGCTGGAGGAGGAAGCTTCCCAGCGCTTGGGCACGACGGTACAGATCCGGCCCGGGCGCAAGGGCAGCGGAACGATCCTCGTGCATTACGCGGGGCTGGATCACCTCGACCAGTTGCTGAAGAAGCTTCGCTGATCTCGGATGCCGGCGTTCCGCGCTGCAACACATTGACCCGCCGTGCGCCGACCCAATATAATCCTGCCGCTTTGCCGACGGTGGATGCCCCGGGTCGGGGGGCCCGCTTGCTGAGCAGACCGATCCGCACCGTACTTCGTTGGCAGTTGCTGGTCACCGCAGCCTTGACGATCATTGCCGGGGTGCTGGCAGGGGTGCATGGCGCCTTCTCGGCTGTCCTGGGAGGCGCGGTGAGTCTTGGCGCCGGAGTGGTTTCGGCGCAGGTTGCAACGTCGGGCAAGGCAGACTCCGCAGGGGGGGTCTTGGTTACCGCGCTCAAGGCCGAGGGAGTCAAACTCGGGGTGATCGCAATCCTTCTGTGGCTGGTGCTGACGGCCTATAGCGAGGTCGTGGTGACGGTGTTTCTCGGATCGTTCATGGCGACGGTCCTGATTTTCTCGATGGCGATTTTCGTGCGCGAACACAACCAGCCCAAATCCTGATGGCCGCCGGCAAAGAACTCAACCCCACCGAGTACATCGGTCACCACCTGACGCATGACGCGCAGCCGTTCCTGGGCGACGGCGGCTTCTGGACGCTGCATGTCGATTCGCTCGCGGTCTCCATCCTGCTCGGCTTCGTCGGCATCGGCCTCATCTGGTGGATCGTGCGCGGCGCCACCTCGGGGGTGCCGAACAGGCGCCAGGCCTTCATCGAGCTGCTGTTCAGTTTCGTCGACAACCAGGCGAAAGGCATCTTCAAGCACGGCGACCGCAACGCCTTTATCGCGCCCGCCGCGCTCACCGTGTTCGTCTGGGTCCTGCTGATGAATGCGATGGATTTTCTTCCGGTCGACATCGTCGCGCTCGGCACGCACCACCTTTCGGAGCACGGTTTCCGCATCGTGCCGACGGCCGACGTGAATACGACGTTCGCGCTCGCGCTGTCAGTGTGGTTTCTCATGCTGTTCTTCTCCGTCCAGGCCAAGGGCTTCGGCGGCTGGATGCATGAACTGTTCTGTTCCCCGTTCGGCGGCAAGCTGTTTCCGCTCAACCTGCTGTTCAACGCCATCGAGTACCTCTCCAAGCCACTGTCGCACTCGCTGCGGTTGTACGGCAACATGTATGCGGGCGAGCTCATCTTCCTGCTGCTGTGGACGTGGGCGGCGACCGGCGTGGTGGGGATCCTGTTCGCGTCGATCTTCGGCCTGGCCTGGGCGATCTTCCACATCCTGATCGTCGTGCTGCAGGCCTACATCTTCATGATGCTCACCATCGTGTACTTCTCGATGGCGCACGAGCACCACTAACCGTCTTCTCGCTCAGAAAGGAAGTCACAAATGGAAAAAATGCAACTCATCGCCATGGTCCAGGCGTACACCGGGATCGGCATCGGCCTGATGATCGGCCTGGGCGCGCTCGGCGCCTGCGTCGGCGTCGGCATCATGTGCTCGCGCTTCCTCGAAGCTGCCGCGCGCCAGCCCGAGCTGACCGATTCCCTGCAGGCCAAGGTGTTCCTCCTGCTCGGCCTGATCGACGCTTCGTTCATCATCGGCGTGGGCCTTGCCCTGTGGTTCGCCACCGGCAACCCGCTGCTCGGCAAGCTCGTCTGAGCGGCTTCAGCTCCCGCCAAGGGAAGCAGAGGGGCGCATGAACATCAATTTCACGCTGGTCGCGCAGGCGATCGTCTTCGCCGCGTTCATCTGGTTTACGGTCCGCTTCGTCTGGCCGCCGATGTTGCGCGCCATCGAAACGCGTCAGAAGCAGATCGCCGACGGGCTCGCTGCTGCCGAGCAGGGAAAGAAGTCGCTGGAGGTCTCCGGCAAGCAGGCCGAACAGGCGATCCAGGAAGCGCGGATGCGCGCCGCCGAGATCATCGCGCAGGCCGAGAAGCGCGACGCGCAGATGGTCGAAGCGGCAAAACTCGCCGCGAAGGCGGAGGGCGAGCGCGAGAAAGCTGCTGCCAAGGCCGACATCCAGCAGGAGGCGCAGCGCGCGCGCGAGCAATTGCGCGAGCAGGTTGCCGCGCTCGCGATCGCGGGCGCCGAGAAGATCCTGCGCCGGGAGGTGGACGCCAAGGCGCACGCCGACCTGCTCGACGGGATCAAGAAGCAGCTCTAACAGGAAGACACGTGGCCGAACCTAGCACCATCGCGCGACCTTACGCCGAAGCCGCTTTCCGGCTGGCGGACGCGCAGGGCAAGCTGGCCGAGTGGTCGGTGACGCTGGCCAACCTCGCCGCAGTGGCCGCAGACGAGCGCGTGCGAGCGGCCATTGGCGATCCCGCTTTCCCGGCCCCGAAAATCGCCGGCCTGTTCATCGGCATCCTGGCGGGCAAGCTCTCGGGCGAGGCGGAGAATTTCGTGCGGGTGCTGGCCGAGAACGGCCGCCTCGACGTGCTTGCCGAGATCCGCACGCAGTTCGAGGTCCTGAAGAACCAGCGCGAGGGAACGGTAGAAGCCGAAATCACGACCGCGTTCGAGATGGACCCGGCCCAGGTCGCCGACCTCGTCGCCCGGCTGGAGAAGAGCACCGGCCGCAAGGTGAAGGCGCACGTCAGCGTGGACAAGGCCCTCATCGGCGGTGTCAAGATCGCGATCGGCGACAAGGTCATCGACGGTTCCGCGCGCGCGCAGCTGAGCGCGCTCGAGACCGCACTGAAAGCTTAAGGAGCATCGCATGCAACTCAACCCGTCCGAAATTTCGGAACTCATCAAGAACCGCATCCAGAACCTGGATGCCGGCGCGCAGATGCGCACGCAGGGCACGGTGGTCTCGGTCACCGACGGCATCTGCCGCGTCCACGGCCTCTCGGACGTGAGGCAGGGCGAGATGCTCGAATTCCCGAAGAATACCTTCGGCCTCGCGCTCAACCTCGAGCGCGATTCCGTCGGCTCGGTCATCCTTGGCGAATACGAGCACATCACCGAAGGCGACACGGTGAAGTGCACGGGCAAGATCCTTTCCGTGCCGGTCGGCCCCGAACTGCTCGGCCGCGTCGTCAACTCGCTCGGCCAGCCGATCGACGGCAAGGGCCCGATCAACGCCAAGCTGACCGACGTCATCGAGAAGGTCGCCCCGGGCGTGATCGCGCGCCAGTCGGTGTCCCAACCCGTGCAGACCGGCCTGAAGGCGATCGACTCGATGGTCCCCCTCGGCCGCGGCCAGCGCGAGCTGATCATCGGCGACCGCCAGACCGGCAAGACGGCGGTGGCGGTGGACACGATCATCAACCAGAAGGGCAAGGATCTCTTCTGCGTCTACGTCGCGATCGGGCAGAAGGCGTCCACGGTCGCCAACGTGGTGCGCAAGCTCGAGGAGCACGGCGCGATGGCCTACACCATCGTGGTCGTCGCCACCGCCTCCGAGTCCGCCGCGATGCAATACATCGCCCCCTATGCCGGCTGCACGATGGGCGAGTACTTCCGCGACCGCGGCCAGGACGCGCTCATCATCTACGACGACCTGACCAAGCAGGCCTGGGCCTACCGCCAGGTGTCGCTGCTGCTGCGCCGCCCGCCGGGCCGCGAGGCCTATCCGGGCGATGTCTTCTACCTGCACAGCCGCCTGCTCGAGCGCGCCGCGCGCGTCAACCCGGAATACGTGGAGAAGTTCACCAAGGGGGAAGTAAAGGGCAAGACGGGCTCGCTCACCGCGCTGCCCGTGATCGAGACCCAGGCGGGCGACGTGACCGCGTTCGTGCCGACCAACGTGATCTCGATCACCGACGGGCAGATCTTCCTCGAGACCGACCTCTTCAACGCCGGCATCCGGCCGGCCATCAACGCCGGCATCTCGGTGTCGCGGGTGGGCGGCGCCGCGCAGACCAAGGTGATGAAGAGGAAGGACACCGGCGGCGGCGTGCGCCTCGCGCTCGCGCAGTACCGCGAGCTCGCGGCTTTCGCGCAGTTCGCATCGGACCTCGACGAGGCCACGCGCAAGCAGCTGGAACTCGGCAAGATGGTGACCGAGCTCATGAAGCAGCCGCAGTACCAGCCGCTGCAGGTCTGGGAGATGGCGGTGACTCTGTTTTCGGTCAACAACGGCTTTTTCAACGACATCGAGGTCGCCAAGGCGCTCGCCGCCGAGCGCTCGATGCGCGACTACCTGCAGGCGCAGTACGCCGACCTCATCAAGCGGCTGGAGGACAAGAAGGACCTCTCGGCCGAAGACGAGAAGGCGCTCAAGGACGCCATCGCCGACTGGAAGAAGAACGGCTCCTACTGAGTTTGCGTTAGACAGCCATGCCCGGCACAAAGGAAATCCGCGCCAAGATCAAGAGCGTGCAGAGCACGCGCAAGATCACCAAGGCGATGGAAATGGTCGCCGCCTCCAAGATGAGGAAGGCGCAGGAGCGCATGCGCCACGCGCGGCCCTACGGCGAGAAGATCCGCAACGTCGCCGCGCACATGAGCCACGCCAACCCGGAATACCGGCACCCGTTCCTCGTGCACCGCGACAGCGTGAAGCGCGTCGGCGTTATCGTCATCACCACCGACAAGGGGTTGTGCGGCGGCCTGAATACGAACCTCCTGCGCCTGGTGCTCGCCCAGTACAAGACCTGGCAGGGCGAGGGCGAGGAGATCGACGTCTGCTGCATCGGCAACAAGGGCTTCGGCTTCATGCAGCGCCTCGGCGCCCATATCGTCTCGCACGCGGTGCAGATCGGCGACCGGCCGCAGCTGGAAAAGCTGGTGGGCACGATCAAGGTGATGCTGGACGGCTACGTCAAGGACCGCTTCGACCGCCTGATGATCGCCTATACGCGCTTCGTCAACACCATGAAGCAGGAGCCGGTGATCGAGCAGCTGCTGCCGCTCGCGGGCGAGCGCATGGACACGCCGGGAACGGTCTGGGACTACATCTACGAGCCCGAGGCGAAGGTGGTGCTCGACCAGGTCCTGCGGCGTTACATCGAGGCCATCATCTACCAGGCGGTCGCCGAGAACATGGCTTCCGAGCAGTCGGCGCGCATGGTGGCGATGAAGGCGGCCACCGACAACGCCGAGACGCTGATCGACGAGCTGACGCTGGTCTACAACAAGAACCGCCAGGCCGGCATCACCAAAGAGCTATCTGAAATCGTGGGCGGCGCGGCCGCCGTATAGAGGAAAGAACCATGGCGCAGAACCAAGGAACGATCGTCCAGTGCGTGGGGGCAGTCACCGACATCGAGTTTCCGCGCGAATCGATGCCGGGCATCTACGAGGCGCTGACTCTCGAGGATTCCGGCGACGCCGGGCTCGCCGAAAAGGGCCTGACCTTCGAAGTCGAGCAGCAGCTCGGCGACGGCGTGGTGCGCTGCATCGCGCTCGGGTCCTCCGACGGCCTGCGCCGCGGCATGAAGGTGAAGAGCACCGGCGCGCCAATCTCGGTGCCGGTCGGGCAGGGGACGCTCGGGCGCATCGTCGACGTGCTTGGCCGCCCGATCGACGAGGTCGGCCCGGTCAAATCCGACAAGAAGCGCTCGATCCACCAGATCGCGCCCAAGTTTGACGAACTCTCGCCCTCGGTGGACCTGCTCGAAACCGGCATCAAGGTGATCGACCTCATCTGCCCCTTCGCCAAGGGCGGCAAGGTGGGCCTCTTTGGCGGCGCTGGCGTGGGCAAGACCGTGAACATGCTCGAACTCATCAACAACATCGCCACGCAGCACTCGGGCCTCTCGGTGTTCGCGGGCGTGGGCGAGCGCACGCGCGAAGGCAACGACTTCTACCACGAGATGATCGAGGCCGAGGTGGTGAAGCCGAAGAACCTCGAGGAGTCGAAGGTGGCGATGGTGTTCGGCCAGATGAACGAGCCGCCGGGCAACCGCCTGCGCGTGGCGCTGACCGGCCTCACCATGGCCGAGGCGTTCCGCGACGAGGGCCGCGACATCCTCTTCTTCGTCGACAACATCTACCGCTTCACGCTCGCCGGCACCGAGGTCTCGGCGCTGCTCGGGCGGATGCCCTCCGCGGTGGGTTACCAGCCGACGCTCGCCGAGGAAATGGGCCGCCTGCAGGAGCGCATCACCTCCACCAAGACCGGCTCGATCACCTCGATCCAGGCGGTGTACGTGCCGGCGGACGACCTCACCGACCCCTCGCCCGCGACCACCTTCGGCCACCTCGATGCGACCATCGTGCTCTCGCGCGATATCGCCTCCCTCGGCATCTACCCGGCGGTGGACCCGCTCGACTCCACCTCGCGCCAGGTCGACCCGCACATCATCGGCGAGGAGCACTACAACACCACGCGCTCGGTGCAGGCGACCCTGCAGCGCTACAAGGAGCTGCGCGACATCATCGCCATCCTCGGCATGGACGAGCTCTCGCCGGAAGACAAGCTCGCGGTCTCCCGCGCGCGCAAGATCCAGCGCTTCCTCTCGCAGCCCTTCACCGTGGCGCAAAACTTCACCGGCACCCCGGGCAAGTACGTCTCGCTAAAAGACACCATCAAAGGCTTCAAGATGATCGTCGGCGGCGAGTGCGACGCGCTGCCCGAGCAGGCCTTCTACATGGTCGGCGCCATCGAGGAAGCCTTCGAGAAGGCGAAAACCCTGCAGTAAGGGGCAGCCATGGCCGCCGCCACCATCCACGTCGACGTCGTCAGCGCCGAGCAGGCCATCTTCTCCGGCGAGGCCGAATTCGTCGTGCTGCCGGGCGAAGTGGGCGAGCTCGGCATCTACCCGCGCCACACGCCCCTCATCACCCGCATCAAGCCCGGCACGGTGCGCATTCTCAAGCCCGGCGGCGAGGAAGAGCTGGTGTTCGTCGCCGGCGGCATCCTCGAAGTCCAGCCCAAGGTCGTCACCGTCCTCGCCGACACCGCCATCCGCGGCCACGACCTCGACGAAGCGAAGGCCAACGAGGCCATCAAGAAGGCCGAGGAAGCCCGCCGCACGGTCACCGGTAAGCAGGAAATCGCCGTGGTCGAAGGCGAGATCGCCATGCTCGCCGCGCAGCTAGCGGCGATCCGAAAGCTGCGCAAGCGATAGCTCTCAGCGCGTTGGTGCGCTTGCTACTGCGCCAGCACTGAGCAAAGTCTTTAGTGTTTCTCGTTTCCTCGATTGGTCGAGAGAGGCCATGAGCGATCCATCGATGACTCCGCTCTATTCTTTGGTGACATTCGGGCGGAACGACGATTACAACCCGGACTTTCTCTATCGCCTGCAGACCATGTTGAACTTCAACGCGCGGGCGTTGGAGAAAATCGGGCGGCTCGGAGACGTGGAATTTGTGGTCGTCGACTGGGGTAGCGAAGTTCCGTTCCGCGAGGCGCTTGCACTAGAGGCCTCGGCCGCTGCTGCAACCTCGTTCCTTGAGGTTTCGCCGGAAACCGTTGCCCAGGTCTCGAATGGGCCCAATGGCATGCATACCACGAGGGCAGTGAATACTGGTGTTCGAAGGGCTCGCGGTCGATTCGTAGGATTTCAAGGCGCGGATCTCCTCACCACAAACGCAAGTTGGCGCGCTCTACTCGGGGCACTGGAAAACCCCCATGAAGATTTCCCTGCGCTCTCCAGATCCGTCTTGCAGATACCTCGTCGCATCGTGCCCTGGTCATTCGTGGCGCGCCAACCCGATCCGGATCAGTGGGAGCGGTGGCTACTCACCTGTTCGCAGGTCACTCCAATCCCTACTCGGTCATTCTTTCCCGCCGCTGGGGGTGGAATGGGCGTCATCATCCTGCACCGCGACCTGTGGCGCGATACGAATGCACTTGAGGAAACCTTTGCTGGCTGGGGCCAAAGCGATATCGACCTGGTGCTGAGGGTCACCGCCCATCATCCATGGATCGATGCCGGCACCTACGGTGCGGTGAGTTACAAGATGGAGCACGCTCCACATGGGTTGCGAGGTCGCCTGTTTAGCGGAGAGAGGAAAACAATTGCGGTCAATCCTCACTGGATTACCACGTCGCTCGCAGCGCGGTTTGCGGATTGGGGCCTGCCACACCTCGTCCTAGAAGCGAAGAAGGCGCATCCTCGAGCGGAATTTGGCGATGACACTCCGGCACGCCAAATGCGCGACCATATCGGGAAGCCTGACGATTTGACCATCGACCGGAAGGTAAAGCGCCATGTGCGCGCCGCGCTCGGCCGTGCCCGAAAGGAGATGTATGCGGAGGCCGAACTGGAGATACTGCACGTGCTGTCCTGGTTCGGATTGCACAGGTTCCCGATGACCTACCTGGAAATCGGTCTGCGACACCATTTCTATGTGCGTGCTGTCTGCAAGGCCTGTCCGAGCGTTGATATTTATGTCTTGGAATCGGAGGAAAAGAATCGGGACGGAGTGATACAAAAGGCGGTCGAAATTTGCCTGCACCTTCTGTGGAAATGGGGGCATAAGGGTTATTTCAGAGCGTCGGCAGGAAACGTACGAACTAATTTTGAGCGTTTAAAGCATTCCTTCATTGGCCCATTTGAACTCGAAACCGTCGCCCTCAATCTCGAAGAACCTGAGGACGTGAACCTGTTGCTGCCGGCGCTGCAGTCGGTCGTGGACGGAGGACTGCTCGCCATATACGCATCCCGGAATGACCTATTGAACACTGCGCTGCAAACGCATGACGTACTGTTGACCGAGGCTCATATCATGCGTGGCCATTCCGGGCGCACGGCCTTCCTGTTCGTCGACAGAAAGGGACGCATATATCCGAAAGGAAAGATTTTCCGCGATGCCCGTTTCCGGTTGTTGCGAATTCCGATGGCCACAAGGCTTGGCCTTCGCGCGATGAAATTGAGACGGCGGATTCGTAAACTGTTTGGCGGAAGAAAGATTTTCAATTGACTGGATTGGAATCGGACAGGTACGGAAGAAACCGTGCGATCGGGGAATCGACCAAAGTAAGCCGTTATAATCTCCCCGCTAGAGTTTTGAGCAGTCTGGAGTTGTTCATATTCCGCTTCGTATGCCGACACCGCGTGCATTGATTACTGGAATTACCGGTATGGTCGGCTCCCATCTCGCCGACTACCTGCTTTCGCGCACGGACTGGGATCTATTCGGAATGTGCCGTTGGCGCAGCCCGCTCGACAATGTTGCGCACCTACTTGAGCGCGCAAATGCGGGCGACCGCTTGCGTTTCCTGTACGGGGACCTGCGCGATTCGATGTCGCTGCACGCCGTCGTCGACGACGCAAGACCCGATTACGTTTTCCACCTGGCCGCGCAAAGCTATCCGACCACCAGTTTTTCCTCGCCGATCGATACCTACGACACCAACGTCCAGGGTACCGCCCGGTTGCTCGAGGTGCTGCGCAGGGCGAAGGGCATCGACCCGGTAATCCATGTCTGTGCCTCGTCCGAGGTGTATGGGCGCGTCCCCAAGGACAAGGTGCCGATTGACGAAGAGTGCACATTTCACCCGGCGTCTCCCTATGCGATATCCAAGGTTGGAACCGATCTGATCGGCCGGTACCACGCGGAAGCCTATGGGCAAAAAGTTATGACCACCCGCATGTTCACGCACACCGGCCCGCGGCGAGGAGATGTCTTCGCCGAATCAACCTTCGCGAAGCAAATCGCGATGATCGAGCAGGGTCAGATCGCGCCCGTGGTCAAGGTCGGCAATCTCGACTCCATGCGGACCTGGTCGGACGTGCGTGATGCGGTGCGGGCGTACTACCTGCTCGTGACGATAAACCCGCATCCGGGCGCGTACTACAACATTGGCGGCGACCATTCCTGTACGGTCGGCGATATGCTCAGGCACCTGCTCTCGATCTCGACACGCAAAGACATCAAAGTGGAGATTGAGCAAGAGCGGCTGCGCCCGATCGACGCGGATCTGCAGGTGCCGGACACACGCAAGTTCCGGTCGCATACCGGCTGGAAGCCAGAAATTCCATTCGAGCAGACGATGTGCGACCTGCTGGATTTCTGGCGCGCACGCGTGAAAGCGAGCGGCAGTTTTCTGACGCGCTGAGATGGGGAAATACAACGACGCGTCGTTTCCGCCAAGTGGGGCCTGGGACCGCCGCCTGACGGACATCGCTTGCGGCGCCCTGATACCTGCCGAGCTGGTGCACGAGAACCCGTGGTTCACTGTATGGCGCCGAGGCGGCTACTACACTGCCGAATACCGACAGCCACAGGTGGTGGTCCTGCCGGTCGTCGAGGACCGCGCAGTCGTGATGGTCCGCGTGAGGCGCCCGATTCTGGACGACACTACACTAGAGTTGCCGGCTGGCGGGAGCGAGTCGACAGAGGCTCCGGAAGATGCCGCTGCACGAGAACTCGCCGAGGAAACGGGTATCGCCGTGTCGGCGAGCCGCATGATACCAATGGCACCGCTCGCGACATCGCCGAACCGGATGCCGAAGCTGTGCTATGTGTTCCGCGTTGACCTTGATCAGGGCGAGTATGACCACCGGGGCGTACACGACGCAGAAATCGAGAAGGTGGAACTGATTGAATTCGAGAGCGCCGTACGCATGATTGCTGCCGGGAGAATCTACGTTTCAGTTCCAGTCGCGGTGATCGGGACCTACTTGATGCTGCGCAAACCTACCAGCTGATGTGCGGACATGGAGATGCAACGTCGGCAATGACAATGTTTGAGCTCAGTATGCAGGAAGGGGCGCGTCCCGTCATCGACCGCGCGGAGATCCTAGCTGCGGGTGGCCGTTTCAGGCGATGAATCTATCTCCCGAGGATTTTGCGTCGCTGTTCGGCATTGCCGGGAATGCCCTGCCGGCTGCCTGCAGGAAGTTCGTGGAAGCAGCCGACTTCCACTATGAACCGCTACAGGGCGTCGAGCGCGACCGCGTCATTCTCGGCGTTCTGCGGCACCTCGACTCGGGCAAATTGACAATGGTCGGTCCGGAGCGGGCCGGTATCTGGGAAAGCTGCTGGTCCGACAGCTTGCAGAAGTTCACCGAAAGCGGATTCGATCCGGAACGCCTGGTGCCGGATTTCATTAGGCCGAATCAGCCCATCCGCCTCAATCGAGATTACGTGATTCCGCGCAACCCGCGCTTCGAGCTCGATTTCCTGCGGGTCTGCAGGTCCTGGCTTTTTGCAAGGTTCCTTGGTGATGCGCAGTCGGTATACGAATTCGGCTGCGGTAGCGGCTTCAATCTGATCGCGCTTGCGAATCAGTTTCCCGGCAAGAAGCTCTGTGGTCTTGACTGGTCGAAGTCGTCCTATGAAATGGTGGCCATGTTTCGCAGCAAGCTGGGTCTGAACATCAGCGGGCGGCATTTCGACTTCTTTGCGCCGGATCCTCAGCTCAAACTAGAGCGCGAAGCCGGAGTGCTGACCATGTGCGCGCTCGAACAGGTAGGCGCACGCCACGACAGTTTTGTCCAGTACTTGCTGGATCAGCGGCCGGCAATCTGCGTGAACATGGAGCCGCTCGCCGAGCTCTACGATGACAACAACTTGGTCGACTACCTCGCGCTGCGGTTCCATCGCGAGCGCGGCTATCTCGACGGCTTTCTCACGCTGTTGCGGGAACTCGAGGCGAAGAAAAGGATCGAGATACTGGAAACACGGCGGCTCGAGTTCGGCAGCATCTACCACGAAGGCTATTCCTACGTGGCTTGGCGGCCTATCTAAGCGAGGCGGAAATGCAAGTCACCAGGACGAAACTGGAGGGCGTACTGCTGGTCAAGCCCGAGATCTTCGAAGATTTTCGCGGGCAGTATGTCGAGACTTACAACGACAAGGTGTATGCGGAGCATGGCATCGGGATCAAATTCGTGCAGGACGACATCTCGGTTTCCTCGCGGCACGTGCTGCGGGGAATACACGGCGATAGCGAAACCTGGAAGCTGGTGTCATGCATGTATGGCAAGTTCTACCTGATGGTGGTGAACTGTGACACCGGATCCAAGGACTTTGGCCAGTGGCAGTCATTCGTGCTGTCGGCTGGGAACCGGCTGCAGGTGCTGATTCCGCCCAAGTACGGCAACGGGCACGTCGTGGTGAGCGAACAGGCGATTTTCCACTACAAACAGAGCAGCTATTACAACCCCAAGGGCCAGTTCACCTACAAGTGGAACGACCCAAAGCTCAAGCTCTGGTGGCCGATCAAAAACCCTATCCTGTCGCAGCGCGACGAGGCCGGGCACTTCGTCGAATGACGCCGTAAACGGACGATGATTATCAGCAGGACGCCATTCCGGATTTCGTTCTTCGGCGGCGGCACGGATTACCCCGCCTGGTACCGCGAGCACGGCGGCGCCGTCCTAAGCACTTCCATTAACAAGTATTGCTAC
>JADLES010000184.1 GCA_020845995.1 Burkholderiales bacterium
CGCGAGGTGAAGAAGGTGCCGCTGCTGCGCGGCAAGAGCGTGTTCAACCTCTTCTTCGAGGCCTCCACGCGCACCCGCACCACCTTCGAGATCGCCGCCAAGCGGCTGTCGGCGGACGTCATCAATCTCAACATCGCGGCCAGCTCGCAGGCGAAGGGCGAATCGCTGCTCGACACGGTGGCCAACCTCTCGGCGATGCAGGCGGACGTGTTCGTCGTGCGACACGGCTCTTCGGGGGCGCCCTACCTGATCGCGCGCCATGTCAAGCCGCACGAGCACGTGATTAACGCCGGTGACGGCCGCCACGCGCACCCGACCCAGGGGCTGCTCGACCTGTACACCATTCGCCACTACAAGAAGGACTTCACCCGGCTCACGGTGGCGATCGTGGGCGACGTGCTGCATTCGCGCGTGGCGCGCTCGCTGATCCACGGCCTGACCACGCTCGGCGTGCCCGAAGTGCGCGTGATCGGCCCGCAGACGCTGATGCCGGCCGGCGCGCAGGCGCTCGGCGTGCACGTGTTCCACGACATGCGCGCCGGGCTCGCGGGCTGCGACGTGATCGTGATGCTGCGCCTGCAGAACGAGCGCATGGCGGGGCCGCTGCTGCCCTCGGCGCAGGAGTTCTTCAAGAACTTCGGCCTTACCGCCGAGAAACTGGCGCTCGCGAAGCCCGACGCCATCGTCATGCACCCGGGGCCGATGAACCGCGGCGTCGAGATCGACTCCCCAGTCGCCGACGGCCCCCATTCGGTGATCCTGCCGCAGGTCACCTTCGGCATCGCGGTGCGCATGGCAGTGATGTCCATCGTGGCCGGGAACTGATGAACATCCTGATCAAGGGCGGCAGGGTCGTAGATCCGGCGAGCGGACGGGATGAGGTTGGGGATGTTTTCGTTTCTGAAGGAAAGATAGCTGGAACGAAAGGAAAAGCGGAAAGAACAATCGATGCCAAAGGCCTGGTGGTCGCGCCCGGCCTGATCGACCTGTCAGCGCGCCTGCGCGAGCCGGGCCAGGAATACAAGGCGACACTCGCCTCCGAGATGGACGCGGCGGTGGCGGGCGGCGTCACCAGCCTCGCCTGCCCGCCGGACACGCACCCGCCGCTGGATGAGCCCGGGCTCGTGGACATGCTGCGCCGGCGCGCGAAGTCGCTCGCGCGCGCGCGCGTCTATCCGGTGGGCGCGCTGACCGTGAAGCTCGCGGGCGAACGCCTGACCGAGATGTCGGTGCTCGCCGGGGCGGGCTGCGTCGCGTTCTCCCAGGCGAACGTGCCCGTCACCGACACGCAGGTGCTCTGGCGCGCGATGCAGTACGCGGCGACCTTCGGCTATCCGGTCTGGTTGCGCGCCGAGGACCGGTGGATCGCGGGCGAGGGCATCGCCCACGACGGCGAGGTCGCGACACGGCTCGGCCTGCCCGGGATCCCGCCGTTCGCCGAGGTGATCGCGCTCGCGACCGCGCTGCACCTGGTGCGCGCGACCGGCACGCGCACGCACTTTTGCCGGCTGTCCACGGCCGCCGCCGTCGACATGATCCGCGCCGCCAAGAAGGAAGGCCTGCCGATCAGCTGCGACGTCGGCATCCACCACGTGCACCTGTGCGAATTGGACCTGGGCTACTACGACGCGAACTGCCGGCTGGAGCCGCCGCTGCGCTCGCAGCGCGACCGCGACGCGCTCGCCGCGGGACTCGCCGACGGCACCATCGACTGCGCGGTGTCCGACCACGCGCCGGTGGACGAGGACCAGAAGCAGCTGCCCTTCGCCGAGGCCGAGCCCGGCGCGACAGGCCTGGAACTGCTGCTTCCGCTCACGCTGAAGTGGGGCGCGCAAAGGAGGCTGCCGCTCGCGAAGACGCTTGCGCGCGTCACCAGAGACGCGGCGCGCGTGCTGGGCGTCGCCACCGGCCGCATCGAGCCCGGCGCGCAGGCGGACCTGGTGCTCTTCGACCCGGACGCGAGCTGGCGCGTCACGCCGGCGGCGCTGCGCAGCCAGGGAAAGAACACGCCCTTTCTCGGCTACGAGCTGGCCGGGCGCGTGCGCACGACGATCGTCGCCGGCAAGGTGGTCTGGCAGGCGTGAGGGCGGTGGCGCTCGCGTTGGTCCTGCTGCTTGCGGGATGCGGAACGTCCTCCAGACGGCAAGAGCCGCCGGCGGCCGCGCCGCAGCCGCAGGCGGCGCCTCCCGCCAGGGGCGCGTACTACAAGGACGACGGCCCGGGTGCCAATCCGCCGCCCGACCTCGCCGCGATCCCCGACGCGGTGCCGAAACCCGAGGTGCTGCACCGCTTTGCCAACCGGCCCTACCAGGTGTTCGGCAAGGACTACGTGCCGCTCACCGCGCTGGGCGAGTTCCGCCAGCGCGGCCTGGGCAGCTGGTATGGGCGCCGCTACCACGGCAATCGCACCTCCAGCGGAGAGCGCTACGACATGTACGCGATGACGGCGGCGCACCCGACGCTGCCGATCCCGAGCTATGCACGCGTCACCAACCCCGCCAACGGGCGCAGCGTGGTGGTGCGCGTGAACGACAGGGGCCCGTTCCATGCGGACCGCATCATCGACCTGTCCTACGCCGCTGCCTGGAAGCTGGGTTACGTGGAGGCGGGCAGCGCGCTTGTGGAAGTCGAGAGCCTGCCGCCCGGCGGACCGGTCGCCGCCGAGCCTGCTCCGGCGCCGCCGTCGAAGCCCGAGCCGGCCGCGTTGTCCCCCAGGCCGGCGGGCGGCAGTTACCTGCAGCTCGGCGCCTTCTCCTCTGCCGAAGCCGCCGAAAGCTTTCGCGTGCGCGTCTATCGCGAGCTCACCTGGCTGTCGGAACCCATCCACGTCATCGCCTCCGGCGGCGTGCATCGCCTTCAGCTCGGTCCCTACCGCAGCCGGGACGACGCGCGCGCAATCGCCGACCGCATCCAGACCGAACTCAGCTTCCGGCCGCTCATCGTCGCCCGCTAGCCGCTATATAATGCGCGGCCTTTTTCTGCCGCGAATCGCCGATGCGCCGAATTCTTCTCGCTGTGCTGCTCGCGCTGCCGGCCCTGTCGCTTGCGCAGGCGCCCCAGTCCCCGCAAGTGATCGGCCGCGCCTGGGTGCTCGCCGACGTCTCCAGCGGGCAGATCCTCGCGGCGGAAAAGCCCGACGAGCGCTTCGAGCCGGCCTCGCTCACCAAGCTGATGACGGCTTACCTCGTCTTCGCCGCGCTGAAGGCGAAGAAGCTCGGCCTCGAGGAGCAGGTCGCGGTATCGGAGAAGGCCTGGCGCGCGCCGGGCTCACGCATGTTCATCGAACCGAGGAAACCGGTGACGGTGGACGAGCTGCTGCGCGGCGTGATCGTGCAATCGGGCAACGACGCCTGCATCGCCCTCGCCGAGCGGATCGCCGGGTCGGAAGACGCCTTCGCCGCGATGATGAACCGCGAAGCCGAGCGCCTGGGAATGAAGAACACGAAGTTCATGAACTCCTCGGGCCTGCCCGATCCGCAGCACTACTCCAGCGCGCGCGACCTGTACCTGCTTGCCAGCGCGCTGATCCGCGATTTTCCGGAGCGATACGCGCAGTACTATTCGCAGCGCGAATACCGCTACAACGGCATCACGCAGCCCAACCGCAACCGCCTGCTCTGGCTGGACGCGACGGTGGACGGAATGAAGACCGGCTTCACCGAGGCGGCGGGCTACTGCCTGATCGCCTCCTCGCGGCGCGGCGCGCGGCGTTTGCTGTCGGTGCTGCTCGGCTCCACCTCCGAGACCACGCGCGCGCAGGAGTCGCAGAAGCTGCTCAACTGGGGCTTCCAGGCCTACGATGCGGTGCGCCTGTACGCCGGCGGCGCGGCGGTCAAGGAGATCGAGATCTGGAAGGGCGCGAAGCCGACGCTCAAGGCGGGATTCCGCAATGACCTGGTGGTGAGCGTGCCCAAGGGGCAGGGCGAGCGCCTGAAGGCGGAGCTGCTCGCGCTCTCGCCGCTGCTCGCGCCGGTGGCCGAGGGCGGGCGCGTCGGCAACCTGCGCGTCACGCTCGAAGGCCGGCCCCTCGGGGAATATCCGGTGATCGCCCTCGAATCGGTGCCGGCGGCCGGGTTCATCGGCAGAGCGTGGGATACACTAAAGCTCTGGCTCAGATAGCGAAGCGGCAAGGACGACACGCATGGTGTTTCTGAACGGGAAGTACCTGCCGGTCGAGGAAGCGCGGGTGCCGGTGCTCGACCGCGGCTTCATTTTCGGCGACGGCGTCTACGAGCTAGTGCCGGTGTATTCGCGCATCCCGTTCCGGCTGGACGAGCACCTGGCGCGGCTCGAACGCAGCCTCGCCGCGGTGCGCATCCGCAATCCGTACAGCCGCGCGGAGTGGCGCGATATCGTCCTCGCCGTGATGGGAAAGCAGCCGTTCGAGGACCAGGGCATTTACTTCCAGGTGACGCGCGGCGTCGCCAGGCGCGACCACGCGTTCCCGAAGGATGTCGCCCCCACCGTGTTCGTGATGTCCAACCCGCTGGTGACGCCGCCGCGGGAGCTGGTCGATCGCGGCGCCTCCGCCGTGACGGCGGTGGACGACCGCTGGCTGCGCTGCGACGTCAAGTCCATCTCGCTGATCGGCAACTGCCTGCTGCGGCAGGCCTCCGTCGATGCCGGCGCGGCCGAGACCATCCTCTTTCGCGACGGCATGTTGACCGAGGCCTCCGCCTCCAACGTGTTCGTGGTCAAGCGCGGCGCGGTCCTGTCGCCGCCGAAGTCGAACCTGATCCTGCCGGGAATCACGTTCGACGTGATCGTCGAGCTCGCCAAGGGTGCGGGCTTGCCGCTGGAATTCCGCGCGATCGCCGAAGGCGAAGTGCGTGCCGCCGACGAGCTCTGGGTGACTTCCTCGTCGAAGGAAGTGCTGGCGATCGTCTCGCTCGACGGCAAGCCGGTGGGCGAGGGCAGGCCCGGGCCGGTGTTCCGCCGCATGTATGAGCTGTACCAGGAATTCAAGCAGAAGGTGATGCGTGCCGGAAAGGAAAGACAGGCAGCCTGACACCGCGGTGGCGCTGGCGTTTCCCGCTCCGTTTCCGATCAAGGTCATGGGGCGCCGCGAAGCCGGTTTCGCCAGCGCAGTGATCGAGATCGTGACCCGCCACGCCCCCGATTTCCTGCCCGCCAGCATCGAGACGCGTCCCAGCCGCGCGGGTAAATACGTCAGCCTGACGGCGACCGTGAATGCCGTCTCGCGCGAGCAGCTGGACGCTCTCTACCGGGAGCTCTGTGACCACCCGGCCGTGGTGATGGTGCTGTGATGTCCGCAGTGCTGCAGGGGGTTCGGGTTGTGCGTCTGGGCCTGGTCGAGTACGCGGTCGCACTGAAGAAAATGCGCGACTTCACGCTGCGGCGCGACGCGGACACGGCCGACGAGCTCTGGCTGCTGGAGCATCCGCCGGTCTACACGCTCGGCCTCGCCGCGGACGCGGCGCACGGACCCAGGACCGACGCGGGCATCCCGGTGGTGCAAGTGGAGCGCGGCGGCGAGATCACCTATCACGGCCCCGGGCAGGTCGTGCTCTACACGCTGGTCGATCTCGCGCGGCGCGGCATCAAGGTGAAGGAGTTCGTGGCGATGCTCGAGCAGTCGGTGATCGACCTGCTCGGCGGCCGCGCCGGGCGCAAGCCCGGCGCGCCGGGCGTCTACGTGGACGGCGCCAAGGTGGCGGCGCTCGGCATCCGCGTGTCGCGCGGCTGCGCCTTCCACGGCCTCGCCCTCAACGTGGACATGGACCTCGCGCCATTCGCGGCGATCGATCCCTGCGGCTATCCCGGGCTTGCCGTCACGCAGACCCGGGATCTGGGCTTCGATTTCACGGTGGCGAGCGCGGGCGAGCGGCTGGCGGAGATCCTCGCGGGGAAGCTCGAGCATGCGTGAAGCGGGCGTGAAGGAAAAAGGCGCGCTGAAGACCGCGCGGCTGAGGTTCGTTCCACGGGAAAAGCTCGCCAAGCCCGGCTGGATCCGCGTGCGGGCACCCTCCGGTGGCTCGCGCTACCACGAGATCAAGCGCGTCCTGCGCGAGCAGCGATTGCACACGGTCTGCGAGGAAGCCTCCTGCCCGAACATCGCCGAGTGCTTCGGCAACGGCACCGCCACCTTCATGATCCTGGGCGACATCTGCACGCGGCGCTGCCCGTTCTGCGACGTCGCGCACGGCAGGCCGCTGGCGCCCGACCCCGAGGAGCCGCGCCACCTTGCCGAGACCGTGGCGAGGCTGGGCCTTGGCTACGTGGTCATCACCAGCGTCGACCGCGACGATCTGAAGGATGGCGGCGCCGCGCACTTCGTCGAATGTATTTCTTCAATAAGAAAAACATCTCCCCAGACCGCGATCGAGATCCTGGTGCCCGATTTCCGCGGCCGCATGGAACGCGCTCTGCAGGCGCTGCAAGCGGCGCCGCCGGACGTGTTGAATCACAACCTGGAAACCGTCCCGCGCCTGTACCGGCGCGCGCGCCCCGGCGGCGACTACGCGCATTCGCTCGAGTTGTTTGATGGTTTCAATAAAAAGAATCCCGGGATTCCGACCAAATCCGGGCTGATGGTCGGGCTGGGCGAGTCGGACGACGAGATTCTCGCCGTGATGCGCGACCTGCGCGACCGCGGCGTCGACCTGCTCACCATCGGCCAGTACCTTGCGCCCTCGCCGCACCACCTGCCGGTCGAGCGCTACGTGCATCCGGATACCTTCGCGATGTTCGGGCGCGAGGCGCAGGCGATGGGCTTCCGGCACGCGGCGATCGGCCCGCTCGTGCGCTCGTCCTATCATGCCGACCAGCAGGCCCGCGGGGCCGCAATCGAAAAGGAGAAATCATGCTCGCCAGACTGATCTGCGTTTCCCTTGTGTGGATGCTGGCCTGGACGCCGCCGGCGAGAGCCGGGCTCGAGTCGGTGACCAACCAGGAGGCGGCATCCGGCCTCAAGGGTGCGCTCGAGAAGGGCGCCGGGACGGCGGTGGACCTGCTCGGCAAGACCGACGGCTTCCTCGGCAACAAGGCCGTCAAGATCCCGCTGCCCTCGACGCTGAAGAAATACGAGAAGCTCATGCGCAGCGTCGGCATGGGCAAGTACGCCGATGAGCTGATCGTGTCGATGAACCGCGCCGCCGAGGCGGCGGTGCCCGAGGCGAAGGCGCTCTTCGTCGACGCAGCCAAGAAGATGACTGTGAAGGACGCCAAGGGCATCCTCACCGGCGGCCAGACCGCGGGCACCGAGTACTTCAAGCGCGCGACCAGCGGCCAGCTGAAGGAGAAGTTCCTGCCGATCGTGAAGGAAGCGACGTCCAAAGTGCAGCTCGCGCAGACCTACAACGAGTACGCGCAAAAGGGCGCTCAGTTCGGCCTCGTGAGCAAGGAAAACGCCAGCCTCGACGAATACGTGACGCAGAAAGCCCTCGACGGCCTCTTTTACATGGTCGCGGAGGAAGAAAAGAAGATCCGCCAGAACCCGCTCCAGGCGGGTAGCGAGATCGCCAAGAAGGTGTTCGGCCTGATGAAGTGAGCGTTTGCGCAATTCAACCAAAAGGGGATTGAAGATGAAGAATCTGATTGCAATGCTGTGCTGTGCTTTCCTTGCCGGTCCGGTCCTGGCGCAGGACAAGGGCAAGTCCGACGACAAGAAGGCGGCCGCCGCCAGGAAGGAGCCGACCGAGAAGCAGAAGGCGCAGCAGGAGCGCATGAAGGCCTGCAACCAGAAAGCCGGCGACAAGAAGCTGGAGGGCGATGCGCGCAAGAGCTACATGAGCGCGTGCCTGAAAGGCGAGGAGCCCGCCGCCGCCGGCAAGAAAACGCCGCAGCAGCAGAAGATGGCCGACTGCAATAAGCAGGCGGCGGACAAGAAGGTGAAGGGGGACGAGCGCAAGGCGTTCATGAGTTCGTGCTTGAAGGGTTGACCTGAGGTTGGCGGCGGCCGCGCTGCTGGTCGCCGCCGCTTCGTTTTCCCTGTGCCGCGGCCGGTGCTGGATCGCCTCAACGCCGCAGTGAACGAAGCCCTCCGCCGCGACTCCGCGCGCTGGGCCGAGGTGGTGAAGCGCTCGGGGGCGAAGATCGATTGATGCAGGCCGCAGAGCTTGGTATGGGCGTTGGTGATAGCCTATGCACATGAAGCAGGAACTTGTTGCCGAAATCCTGGCACTGCCGGTCGCCGAGCGCGTGCGCTTGGTCGAGGCGATCTGGGACAGTATTTCCGCAGTCCCGGATGCACTGCGCTTGACGGAGTGGCAGAAGCAGGAACTCGACCGCCGGCTTGCCGAGTTTGAAGCCAATCCCGACGAGGGCTCAACGCTCGAAGAGGTATTTGCGCGGATCCGCCGGGATTCGTGACCCGGCGATTCATTCTTCGAGCTCGCGCCGAGCGTGATATCCAATCCACCTTCGAGTGGTACGAATCGCAACAACGCGGGCTCGGTGACGAATTCC
>JADLES010000185.1 GCA_020845995.1 Burkholderiales bacterium
AAACCTTCCTTGAGCAAAGCCAGCGCCCGCATCCGGCGACGTTCGAGTTCTTCTGGGCTTCCGGTGGGTCTCATGGGACACCTCCGGAGCACAGTATAGGACATTAATTACGCAGCGTCCATTAGCCTAACGCTCGTGGGTGCCGCCAAGAAGAAACCATCGAACTACATTAAGGAGTGGGTAGATAACTCTCCCGTAGTCACTGTCGTAGTGACCGTTGTCCTTGCGATTGGCTCATTGCTTGGTCTATTTAATGGTGCACTGTCTGCATATTCCGCGTGGATGAAATTTCAGGATGAACGGCAACAGCCAAGAATCGTCGTTGGTCGCGCTACGCTGTTAGACCTGCAAATGTCCTGGGAAGAATTGATGAAACGCCCTGGGTACGTAGGATCCTTCCCGCTGGCAGAAAGAATCTTTCGAGACGACCCAAATGTGACAAGCATGTTTAAGCAGAGACCGCAAAATCCGAGCTGGCCTCCAGGCTTTCAGTGGTCTGACATTCATATATCCGGCATAGCGATCCAAATCAAAGTAACGAATCCGACGAGCTCATCCATCACCGTACATTCATGCATTGTGTTATTGCATCGCGCCAAGATGGCACTGGACCTTTACGTTACCGGCGCATCGCCTCAGGAGCAACTGAAGACTATCTCGCCACCCCTTAGGATTCCCGCCGCCGATGTCGTCGATCAGATGATTATTTTTCCGCTATTAACAGCAAAAGATCAACGCCTGGGAACCAGTTTTGGTGGCGACAATCCAGAATCATTGTTGCGATGTCTTGACCACAGGGATAAGGCACACGAAGTTCGCTTTCCGTTCTCCATGGATTTTCGGTCTTAAGTTCACTTCGAGGTCCGTTACACGCGAAATGTCCTCGTTCCCCGGCTAACCTGTCCCCCTTTAAGACAGGCAGTTGTTCGCTCTGCTAGACTAGGTGCAAAGATAGTGTGAGAGGTAAGACATGACTCAGAAGCGTCAGTTGACGGCGATCATCGAGCGCGAGGGGGACGGCTATGTAGCCCTTTGTCCTGAGCTAGACATTGCCAGTCAAGGGCTCAGCTTAGAGGAAGCGCGGACCAATCTGAAGGAAGCGCTGGAGCTATTCTTCGAGACCGCCGATCCGGCAGAAATCAAGACGCGGTTGCACGACGACGTGTTCGTGACACGCGTCGAGGTCGCGGTTGGGTAGGCTGCGCGTATTTTCCGGCAAGGAGCTTTGCCGGTTGCTGTCGCAGCATGGATTCCAGCAGGTCAGGCAGCGCGGTAGTCATGCGGTCATGCAAAAGCGCACCGCCGATTCGACCGTCACCGTTCCTGTCCCGATGCATGACGAGATCCGCATCGGAACGCTTCAGTCGGTCATCCGGCAATCAGGCTTGGCGCGCGCGCATTTCGAGTACGAGTGACAGCTAAAATTTCCAGTCCGTCGCCCTAAGGAATCCCGAGGCCACTCGGCGCGTCGAGGTAATAGCCTTGCTGATCGAGCTCACAGTTAATGGCGCGCGGCACAGCGTCGACGTGCCCGAGGACAAGCCGCTGCTGTGGGTGCTGCGCGAGGAGCTTGCGCTCACCGGCGCCAAGTACGGCTGCGGCATCGGCGCCTGCGGCGCGTGCACGGTGCTGATCGGCGGCGAGGTGGTGCGCAGCTGCTCCGTCGCCGCGAAGGAGGTCGCGGGCAGGCCGATCCGCACGATCGAGAACTTCGACAACCGGCACCCGGTGCAGAAAGCCTGGGTCGAGCAGCAGGTGCCGCAGTGCGGCTATTGCCAGCCCGGTTTTGTTCTTGCCGCGACCGCGGTGCTGGAGAAGAACCCGAAGGCGACCGAGGCGGAGCTCGTCGCGGCGCTGACCAACCTGTGCCGCTGCGGGAGCTACGACGCGATCCGCGCGGCGATCCGGCAGCTCGCGGAATCGAAGCACAAGGGCGCCTGAAATGGGCTGGACCAGGCGCCTGTTCCTGACGACGGCGGGCCTTGCCGGCGCGGGCCTCGTCGTCGGCGGCGGCGTGCTCGCCGTCCGGCAGCGCCGGCTGCTCGCGTTCCGGCCGCCGCTTGCCGCCAGCCAGCATGCCTTTTCGCCGTGGCTGAAGATCGGCGCCGACGGCAGCGTGGTGCTGATGGGCGCGCGCGCGGAGATGGGGCAGGGCGTGCTGGCGATGATGGCGATGGTCGTCGCCGAGGAGCTGGGCGCCGACTATCCGGCCATGCGCTTCGAGGATCCGCCGGTGGCGAACGTCTATCGCAACGTCGTGGCCACCGTGCTGGGATTGCCGATCCAGGTGCCGGAGGAGGGCATTTTGCGCGACACGGTCGAGGTCGCCGCGCTGCAGGCGGGCCTGCAGATCACCGGCGGCTCCACCTCGACGCGGGATGCCTGGCACCAGCTGCGCGCGGTGGGCGCGGGCGCGCGCGAAGTCCTCAAGGCGGCGGCCGCGAAGCGCTGGGGAGTGGCGGCCGGCGCATGCGACACCGAGGGCTCGATGGTCGTGCATGCTCCTTCGGGCCGCAGGATGGGCTTCGGCGAAGTCGCCGCCGACGCAGCGGCGCTGGAGTGGCCAGAGAGATTCGCCTATCGCGACCCGAAGACCTGGCGCTACCTGGGCAAATCGCCGGCGCGCCTCGACGTTCCCGGCAAAGTGGATGGCTCGGCGCGCTTCGGCATCGACGTGCGGCTGCCGGGGCTGCGCTACGCGGCGATCCGCCATGCGCCGCAGTTCGGCGCCCGGGTGCAATCGGTGGCGGAGAAGGCCGGGTTCCGCGCGAAGGGCGTGGAGGGCCAGGTCAACCTCGGGAATGCCGTCGCGGTGGTCGCCGATTCGTGGTGGACCGCGAAGCAGGCGCTCGAGCAGCTCGACATCCGCTTCGCCGGCGGCAGCGAGGTGAGCGACGCGCAGATTTTCGCGGCCTACGCCAAGGCACTGGACGAACCGGGACGAGCGCACGCCTTCGAGAAGGCGGCGCGGCTCGCCGAGGCGAAGTCGGCGGCGACGAAGAAACACGCCGCCGAATTCCGCGTTCCCTACCTGGCGCACGCCTGCATGGAGCCGATGAACGCCACCGCACGTCTCACGGAGGGCAGGCTCGAAGTCTGGTGCGGCAACCAGGCGCCGAACCTGGTGCGCGACCTCTGCGCGAAAGCCTGCGGCCTGGCCGCCGACCGGGTCGCAGTGCACACGACGCTGCTGGGCGGCGGCTTCGGCCGGCGCGCTGACCTCGACTACGCGGTGCAGGCCTCGCGCATCGCCGCGGCTTTCCCAAGCAGGCCGGTGCAGCTGATCTGGTCGCGCGAAGAGGACATCTCGCAGGACGTCTATCGCCCCTCGGCCCTTGCGCGCTACGAAGCGGGGTTGCATGCGGATGGCAGCGTCGCGTTCTGGCACGCGCGCTCGGCGCATTCCTCGCCGGGCCGCGGCTTTGCCCAGCGCAACATTCCCTACATGGCGAACGACCTGCCGGATCACACCGCGGTCGAGGCCGCCGCCGGGCTGCCCTACGCGCTTGGCGAGCGCCAGGTCGAGTACGCGCGCGTGGACGCGCCGGTGCCGGTCGGCTTCTGGCGCTCGGTCAACAACTCGCAGAACGGCTTCTTCGCGGAGTGCTTCGTCGACGAGCTGGCCGGCGTCGCGGGCAAGGACCCGTTCGAGTTCCGCCGCGCGTTGCTGAAGGACGCGCCGCGCCACCGCGCGGTGCTGGAGAAGGCCGCGCAGATGAGCGGCTGGGGCAGGGATGCGCCCGGCCGGCACAAGGGCATCGCTCTTGTCGCCTCCTTCGGTTCGATCGTCGCCGAGGTGGTCGAGATCTCGGGCCCGCCGGCCGCCGACCTGCGCATCGAGCGCGCCTGGGTCGCGGCCGACTGCGGGCTCGCGCTCGATCCGCGCAACGTGGCGGCTCAGTTGCGCTCGGGCGCGATCTACGGCCTGAGCGCCGCGCTCTGGGGCGGGATCGGCATCGACAAAGGGCGCGTGCAGCAGTCCAACTTCCACGACTACCGGGTGCTTGCGCTCGCCGATGCGCCGCCGATCGAGGTGGCGCTGGTCTCGCAGGGCTCGCCGATGGGCGGCGTGGGCGAGATCGGCGTGCCGCCCTCGATGCCCGCGCTTGCCAACGCGGTGTCGCGCGCCACCGGCAAGCGGGTGCGCGCGCTGCCGATCCTCGCCGGCTAGGCGCGGGCGGCGCGCAGCGCCGCGGCGGCATCAAATAGAATCGCGGTCCATGAGCCGGCCAAACGTGTTCATCGGCTTCGGCGAGGCCGGGCGGACGACGGGACGATGAAGAAGTGAAAACGCTGCTCGGCGACTACCCGGTCACCGCGGCGCTCAAGCGCGGCGAGATCGGCTCGGCGCGCGTGCGGCTGGAGTTCGCCGACATCCGGCCGGTGAGCGCCGGCTTCAAGCGCGTGGTGCGGGGCCTGGAGTTCGACGTCGCCGAGCTCGCGATCACCACCTTCCTGATGGCGCTGGCCGCGGGCAAGCCCTACCGCCTGCTCCCCGCGGTGGTGGTGGGGCGGCTGCAGCACCCCTTGCTCGTGCACGACGCCTCGCGCGGGCCGCTCGCCCCCGCCGACCTGCCGGGCCGCAGGGTGGGGGTGCGCTCGTATTCGGTCACCACCGGCATGTGGTTGCGCGGCATCCTCGCCGAGGACCATGGCGTGGACTGTGACCGCATCACTTGGGTGACCTTCGAGGAGGCGCACGTGGCGGAATTCCGTGACCCGCCCAACGTCGAGCGGGCGGCGGCCGGCAAGGAAATCACCGCCATGCTGCTCGCAGGGGAAATCGACGCGGCGATCGTCGGCGACGGCAGGCCCGTCGAGCCGCGCATCCGGCCGCTGATCGCCGACGCAGACGGCGCGGCACGCGCCTGGCGCGCGCGCACCGGCGCGATCCAGATCAACCACGTGGTGGCGGTGAAGGACTCCGTCGCCGACGCGGATGCCGCCGAGGTCGCGCGCATGCTGGCAGAGAGCATTCGGGCGGCGGGCAGCCCGGACATGAATCCGTACGGTGTCGAGGCGAACCGGCGCAACCTCGAAGTCGCCATCGACCATGTCCACCGGCAGCGCCTTATTCCGCGGCGCTACCGCGTAGAGGAGCTGCTGCGATGATCATCGACTGCCACGGCCACTACACCACCGCCCCGCAGGCGCTCTGGGAATGGAGGAAAAGGCAGGTTGCGGATCCGAGAAACGCTTCCCGGCAGCCGGACATCTCCGACCAGGAGATTCAGGACTCGCTGGAGGGCGCGCAGCTGAAGATTCAGCGCGAGCGCGGCACCGACCTCACCTTTTTCTCGCCGCGCGCGGGCTCGATGGAGCACCACGTGGGCGATGCGAGGACGAGCGCCGCCTGGTCGCGGGTCTGCAACGACCTGATCCATCGCGTATGCCGCCTCTACCCGGCGAACTTCGCCCCGGTCTGCCAGCTGCCGCAGTCGCCGGGCGTGCCGCCCGCCAACTGCATCGCCGAGCTCGAGCGCTGCGTCAACGAGCTCGGCTTCATCGGCTGCAACCTGAACCCCGACCCTTCAGGGGGCTGGTGGAAGGAGCCGCCGCTCACCGACCGGTGGTGGTACCCCCTCTACGAGAAACTGGTCGAGCTGGACGTGCCGGCGATGGTGCATGTCAGCTCTTCGTGCAACCCGGCGTTCCACTTCACCGGCGCGCACTACATCAACGCCGACACCACCGCTTTCATGCAGCTCATCCAGGGCGACCTGTTCAGGGACTTCCCCACCCTGCGCTTCGTCATCCCGCACGGCGGCGGCGCGGTGCCCTACCACTGGGGCCGCTACCGCGGTCTCGCGCAGGACATGGGCAAGCCGCTCCTCAAGGATCACCTGCTGAAGAACGTCTACTTCGACACCTGCGTCTACCACCAGGCGGGCATCGACCTGCTGCTCAAGGTGATCCCGGCCGACAACATCCTGTTTGCGGCGGAAGTGGTGGGCGCGGTGCGCGGCATCGACCCGGAAACGGGCCGGCACTACGACGACACGAGACGCTACGTGGACGCGGTGGCCGGGCTGAGCACGATAGAGAAGCGAAAAATCTTCGAGGACAACGCCCGCAAGATCTACCCTCGGCTTCCCTAGGTGCCGCGGCCCCAAAACCCGCAGTAGCGGCGCACCGTGTAGGCGCGGCCGTTGGCGTAGCCCGGCATGTCCTTGTATTTCTCGAATTGCGTCTCGGCTTCGGCCGGGTTCCAGCACTTGCCGGCGCGCGCCTGCGCCTTGACCACGTCGGAAACGTACTGCTGCAGCGCGATGTGGTCCTCGACGTCCTGCTTCGTGCCCAGGCGGTCGCCCGGCTGGCCGGGGTGGCCGGGGATCATGCGCGTCCAGTGCATGGCAGCGATCTTCTTCAGCGATTCCATCGCCTCCAGCGGGTGAAAATCGATCATGCCCAGGCCCGGGAAGGTGCCCACCGGCACCAGGTCCACGAGGAAGATCAGCTCGTCCTGCGGCAGGCGCATGACCAGCGTGCTGTCCGAGTGGTTCAGGCCGACGTAGGAAAGCTCGACGATCTTGCCGCCAAAGCGCAGCACGGTGCCGGAGTCCTCGACGACCATGTCGGGCAGCGGCGTGGCCGGGTCCTGCACCACTGCGAGCCGCTCCTTCGCACGCCAGTGGGCGATGATCGTGGCGCCAGCGTCCTTGAACGCCTTGCCGCCCGCGATGTGGTCGTAATGGTGGTGGCTGTAGATCAGGTACTTGATCGGCTTGTCGGTGATCTTGCGGATCTCGGCGACATAGTCCGCGCCCCCGGTCGGGCGGCCGTAGGCGACCGGATCGGTGGCGATGACGCCGTCCGGAGTCACGATGAACATCGCCTGGTGGCCGCCGTTGCGGAAGATGTAGACGCCGTCGGCGCCGTCGACCTTGGTGACCTGGATCGCGGGGCGCGGCGCCTGCCCGAGCGCCGGCAGGCACAGAACGAGCGCGGCGGCGGCTGCAATGATGCGGTGCACGATTTTCTCCTCCCTGAAAAGTAACGCCAACCTAACAATGCGCGGCGCGGATTTATTCCCTCATTCGTCGTGCACCGCATCGGGTCCGAGGAGGGCGATGCGAAAGCGGTTCTTGAGGTAGGAGCCCTCGCGGGGCGGGAGGACCAGCGGCAGCTTCTCGGGGTCCACTTTGACCTGCGCGAACAGCGGCCCCTTGCCCGCGTGGATGGCGCGCCGCAGGCGGCCTACTTGCGCCGCGGCCGCCACCTTCATCGTCGCGGCGAAGCCGGCCGCCTTCGCCATGCCGGCAAGGTCGACGCCGTGGCCCGTGTGGGTTTCCTGCATGCCGGTCTCGCCGTAGCGCTCGTTGTCGAGGACCACGACCGCGAGATTGCGGGGCTTCATGACCGCGATGGTGGCAAGCGAGCCGATCCCCATCAGCATCTCGCCGTCCCCGGTGACGACCAGCACCTTCTTTTTCGGCTGCGCGAGCGCGAGGCCAAGGCCGATCATCGCCGCGCCGCCCATCGCCCCCCACATCGGAAAGTTGAGCGCGTGATCGCCCGCCGCGGTGATATCCCAGGCCGGCGCGCCCAGCCCCGCGACCACGAGCAGGTCCTCGCCGCGGCCTGCGAGCAGCTCGCGCACGACCGCGCGCCGGTGCAGGCGCCTCATTCGGCGGCTCCGGCGGTGAGCTTGCGGAAATCCTTCGCGCCGAGGCCCTTCTGGCCGAACAGCACGGCGACCGGGCGGTAGGTGTTGAAGGCGATGCGCATCGCGCCCGATACCATCTCCGGGATCTCCTGCAGGGCGTCGGCGCGCTTGACGATCACGCCGATCGCCTCCAGCACGCGCTGCGTGGCGTCGCCCATCGGAATCTGCGAAGGGTTGAATTCGCCATGGTCGCCGCGCATCGTCACCAGCATCAGCAGCGGCAGCTGGCAGGAAAGCGGCAGCGACAGCATGTTGACGCAGTTGCCGACGCCGCTCGACTGCATCAGCAGCACGCCCTTGTCGCCGCCGAGCCAGGCGCCGGCGAGCAGCGCGATGCCTTCCTCCTCGCTGGTCAGCCGCGCCACGCGCATCGCGCGGTCGCGCTCGCAGAGCCGGATCAGCTGCGCGTGCCCGGCGTCGGGCACCACCGCCACCTGGCGGATGCGCGCGTCCTTCAGCAGGGCGTGGACCCGCACGGGCCAGCTCGGCGCCTCAGTTCCCGCATGCATGAAGGAAGACGCCGGCGACGAAGGCCGTCCTGACGGCGATGCCATGGCCCATCGGGGAAGGGGTTACTTGCGCCCGAGCACGGGCGGGCGCCAGGCGAGCGGCAGCGGTCCGGGCGCGCGCAGCACGCGCAGCATGCGCATCGCCGCCTCGCGGCCTTCGTAGTAGCGCGGTACCAGCACCGTCTCGGAGAAACCGAGCGCCCGGTAAAAGCGCCGCGCCGCGGCATTATCGGCGCGCAGTTCCAGGTGCACGCTCGCCATCCCGGCGGTGAGCGCCGATTCCATCAGCCACTCGACCAGGCGCCGGCCGATGCCGCGCCGGCGCTGCACCGGCCGCACCGCGAGCAGCACCAGGTGCGCGCGCTCGTCGCCGAAATCCATGATCGCGAAGCCCGCGAGCGGCGGCCGGTTGCCGGCGACGTAGGTTGGCCGCGCCGAGGCCGCGAGCACCACGGTCTCGCGGCGCCGCAGGGCGCGCGCGATGTGCGCCGGGCCGTAGCGCCAGCCCAGTCCCGACTCGATGTAGTCGCGCGACATCTCGGCGATCGCCTGCGCATCGCCCGCCTCGGCGAGCCTGATCGTGACCGCGTCCGCCTCTTTTCTCACGCGGACGATTGTGCCATGGCCCGGGCGCTCCGGACCGGGAATTTCCGCGGCGGTTCCTCGCGGCTGCTGCGCGATTCGTCGCCGGAGTGTATGCTCTCTGGCTGGCTGCGAGTCGCTAGCGGATGCCGAGCGCGCGGTCGAGTGACAGCGGGCCGGCGCCGCGACCGGCGAGATAGAGCAGGCACGCAGCCCAAGTGAGATGCGTCGGCCAGGCGTCCGGGTAGACGAAGATCTGGATCACCGCCGTCATGCCGAGCAGCGCGAGCGCGGAAAGTCGCGTCGCGAGCCCGGCGAACAACAGGACCGGCAGCAGGTGCTCGCCGTACGCGGCAAGGTGCGCGGCGAGGTCCGGCGGCAGCAGCGGCACCTTGTACTCCTCGCGAAAGAGCGTGTAGGCGTTTTCGTTTACCGTGAGCAGACCGTCGACCTTGGTCCGCCCGGAAAGGAAAAAGACCGCGCCGACGCCGATGCGCGCGGCCAGCGCGAGCAGCGCGTGGCCCACCAGCCCGTCCAGAGCGTCTGCAGCCGCCGTCCAGGCGCCGCGCCAGCCGCGCATGGGCACGGCTCCTTGCAGCATTGCGTTGTTCATTGCGATTCCTCCAGAGAATTGGCGAATGCGCCGGCGACGAGCAGGCGCTTCATCAGTTGCGAAAGATCGGTCGC
>JADLES010000186.1 GCA_020845995.1 Burkholderiales bacterium
ATCCGGGCAAGGGCATGAGCTTTGTGGAAGCGATCGCGCTCGCAGAGTCGAAGTCCGGGCCGCTGTCCTCGGTCGGCAGCTACGCGCCGCCGAAGCCGCCGGGCAAGTACAAGGGCGCGGGCGTGGGGCCCTCGCCCGCCTACAGCTTCACCGCCTGCGTGGTGGAGACCGAGGTCGATCCGAAGACCGGCTGGATCCACGTGCCGAAGATCTGGATCGCGCACGACATCGGCCGCGCGCTCAACCCCGTGCTCGCGCGCGGCCAGGTGATCGGCAGCGTGTACATGGGCCTGGGCGAGGCGCTGATGGAAGAGCAGGCGTTCCGACGCTTGCCCGAGAAGCTCTCGCAGGCGCTCGTGCACCGCATGCCCTCGATGCTCGAATACAAGAGCCTCACCGCGCTCGACATGCCGGAAGTGGACGTGGCGCTGGTCGAAGACCCCGATCCGAACTGCCCGTTCGGCGCCAAGGAGGCCGGGCAGGGGCCGCTGCTGCCGGTGATGCCCGCGCTCGCCAACGCGGTCTACGACGCGGTGGGCGTGCGCGTCGACGAGGTCCCGGTCACGCCGGACAAGGTGTTGCGGGCTCTGGAATTGAAAAATTCCGGAAAAATTCCAAGAGTGGGACCTGAACATTTTCCGGCGGTGCCTTACCCGGCACCGACCTTCGTGCTGCCGCCTTGGGAGGGCGGCGACGGCAACGAGCGCAAGGGCGCGGAGGGCACCCCCCGTCGCGGGAAGGTGGCCGCATGATGCGCCTGCCGTGGTTCGAGTACCGCGCGCCGCGCTCGGTGGCCGAGGCGGCGAAGATCCTCGCCGGCGAGGGCCCGGCGGCGATGCTCATCGCCGGCGGCACCGACCTGCTGCCGAACATGAAGAGGAGACATCAGACGCCGAAATGTTTGGTGTCTTTGCGTCAGATTCAGGATCTCAAGAGCGTTTCGAACGGGAGTGGAATTGTGCTCGGCTCGTGCCTTTCGCTCACCGACATCGTTCGAAACGAAAAGACTCCCGCCGCGCTGCGTCAGGCCGCGGCGCAGATCGCCACGCCGCACCTGCGCAACATGGGCACGCTGGGCGGCAACCTGTGCCTCGATACTCGCTGCACCTACTACAACCAGAACCACGAGTGGCGCGAGGCGATCGGCTTCTGCCTGAAGAAGGACGGCCAGACCTGCTGGGTGGCGACCGCGAGCAAGCGCTGCGTGGCGGTGTCCTCGACGGATTCCGCGCCCGCTCTGATAGCGCTGAACGCAATCGTGGTCCTGGAGGGCGTCTCCGGCGCGCGCGAGATTCCCGTGGAGAATCTGTACAAAAATGACGGGATCGACTATCTATCCCGCAAGCCGGACGAAATCCTCACCTCGGTGAAGATTCCGGGGGGCTGGAAGAGCACCTACTGGAAGCTGCGCCGGCGCGGCTCGTTCGATTTCCCGATCCTGGGTGTTGCCGTTGCCTTGAAGTTTTCAGGAGAAGTAATCGAGGAGGCGAGAGTCGCATTGGGGGCTGTTGCCTCCAGGCCGTTCCTCGTGGACAAGGCATCGGCGTTCCTGAAGGGCAAGCAGCTCACCGATGAAGTGATTGCCGAAGCCTCGGAGCTGGTCGCCAATCGCGCCAAGCCGATGGACAACACCGACATGGACCTCTACTGGCGCAAGGAAGCCGCCGACGACTTCGCCGGCTACGCGCTGCGCGAACTGCGCGGCGATGACATGCGCGCCATGCGCCTGCGCACGGCGAGGTACCTGCCAGGCTAGTTTGCGGTGCGAGGCGCGCCGAAGTCGATGGCGATGCCGAGATGGTCGAACCAATGCCGCCCGCTGGGAGCCTCGGCATGCAGCGCGAGCCAGCATTCCCGGTAGGCGCGCGCGAGGACATGCAGCTCGATGCGCTCGGACGCCCCGCGCGCGGCGACGATGCGGTAGCCCAGCGATGCGACCCGGTCTTCAGCGACCATTGCGGTCCCGGGGCTGGAGCAGGTTCTTCCAGTTCAAGTCCTGCCCTGCCTGCGCGCGCTCCGGCCGCGGCGCGTACCTGGCCTCGGCGATGAGCCTTCTTCCCAGCAGCACGTGCAGCCTCCCGCGCCTGGCCTGGATCTCGTCGCAGTTGGCGCCGACGCGGAAGTTCAGGGGTTTGCGCAGCGGCCAGAAGCCGCTGTACCCCCAGACTTCGACGATGCCGGCGAGCAACGCCGGACGAACCGCGCTGACGCGGAACCTCACCACGCCCATGGCGAGCGCTCCCTGGCATGGCGGGGACGCAGCAGCGTCGGCCAGCGCCAGCGCGGCGCCGCGCGCAGCTCGGCGACCGCGATCGTCCAGCCGCGGCGATAGACGTAGAGCCTGCCGTCGCTCAGCGAGATCGCGTCACAGTTGACGCCGACGTGATAGCTGACGCGCTTGCGGAACGGCCAGCAGCCGGTCCAGCCGCTCGCGTCCGCGATGGCGCCCTGCGCGGTGCGCGTGCGGACGAGCGTGAAGCTCCTGGTGAACCCGGTCATGGCATGCCTCCCGATCGGAATCCGGCGATGCGGCCACTATCCGGGAGAGGGGTGGAACGCACTTGCCCCGGCGCGCCATGCGCTTGGCCGCCGGTGCCATAATCGTTCGGTGGCGACCGAAACCCTGCTGGCGACGACCGGGCAGATCTTCCTGCGCCTTCTGGAATTGCATGGGATCGACGCGGAACGGTTCGTGCGCGAGGGCGGTTATGACCCCGCGCTGTTCCGCGATCCGGCCGCGCGGCTGCCGACCCGCGCCGTGGACCAGGCTTCGCGCGCGGCCGCCGAGCGCATCGCCGACCCGGCCTTCGCGCTGCGCGCCGCGCGCTGCTGGCATCCCTCCAACCTCGGCGCGCTCGGCCACGCCTGGCTGGCGAGTTCCACGCTGCGCACGGCGCTGCGCCGCCTCGAGCGCTTCAACCGGATCCTCACCGACAAGGCGACCTTCCGGCTGGAGGAATCTGCCAGGGGCCTGCGGCTGGTGTTCGACCACCGGCGCGCGGACATCGCGCTCGCCGCGCCCGGCGTGGACTTCGCGTTCTCGATCCTCATCGACATGTGCCGCATGAACTACGGCGCCGCGCTGCGGCCGCTGGAGGTCACCCTAGGCAGGGCGAAACCGGCCGACGCTGGCCCCTGGGAGCACTTCTTCGGCTGCCGCGTCCAGTTCGGCGCCGCACGCCATTCGTTCCTGCTTTCGCGCCGCGACGCCGACGAGCCGCTGCCAGTCGCCAACCGGCAGCTCGCGGCTGCGCTGGACGCCATCCTCACCCGGCAACTCGCTCACCTCGACCGCTCGAACGTCGCCGCGCGCTGCAAGGCCGTCGTGCTCGAGCGCCTCGCCTCGGGCGAGTCGCCCGAAGGCGAGGTTGCCAGGGTCCTGCACATGAGCCGCCGGACCCTGCAGCGCAAGCTCGCCGAGGAGGACCTCACCTACCAGCAGCTCGTCGACGACACGCGCCGCGACCTCGCCCTGCGCTACCTCGAGGATCCGGGGAAATCGCTCACCGAGATCACCTTCCTGCTCGGCTTTTCCGGCCAGAGCGCCTTCACCCGCGCCTTCCGGCGCTGGACCGGCAAATCGCCGTCCGCGTACCGCCCGATAGCGCGCACGCTTGCCTCCTGAATAGGGAACGTCTGAACAAGGAGCCGCGAAAGAGCCGGAAGTAGAACCGCCAGAAGATGATCCCGGCGATCCGCGACAGGCTCGTCCAGCGAAAGCTGTACTGCAGCACCGGGGTCTGCCCGACCGGGGCCCAGGTGCGAACCCGCGTCGGGCGCTGGTTGGAGAACCCAAACTGCCTGAGCATCCCCCAAACCTGCACGGTGCTGTACGAGAAGCCGAACCCCTTCTTGATCAGCATGGCCACCAGCGCCAGCGTCCAGAGCTCGGTCGCAAAGCCGTTCGCCACCGCACCGGCCACCAGCATCTCCGGGAGCTTGACTCGCTGCGCTGGCTCCAGACGGCTCGGACGACCCAAGCTGCGCCGGCGCCACGCCTGCGGATCTTCCTGGCGCTTCGCCTCCCAAGTCGAAGTCGTTTGCCGGCTCACTTCGAGTCGCCGCGCTACCTCCGCCTGTGGCACGCCGCGCGCAAGCATCCGCATGCCCGCCGCCGCGTCTCCAGTTCCGTGAAGTCCCGTTTGTACCGTACCGTTGCCATGTGCGCTCCTCGAAGTGCACCCACCTCGAATAACGCACGACGGGGTCAAACCGTTGTCATTCATTTACGAAAGTCTCCGCAATAAGCAAGCGCATCAATCATCGGGAAACCGACTCGCACGTTAATCATGAATTGTTCCGGGAGTGCGGCAAGCTTTGGGAGGTTGAGGACCTAGAGTTCAGGGCGCCGTTGGTAGTGCCACGAGCAGGTGCGTAGCCCGATTCAGGCAGCATTGCGCATTGCCATGGCTTGTGCTCCTGTGTTATATTGTCTTACACCATGCGCACCACACTCACCATCAGTCTTGCCCCTGAAGCGCGCAGG
>JADLES010000187.1 GCA_020845995.1 Burkholderiales bacterium
CAGCACCTGCCGGAAATCAACTACCGCATGGTCGATACCGGCGCGCAGTCTTCCGGCACGGGCGGCATCAACGGCGGCATCCTCAAGCCTGAACGCGAGGGTCCGTGGCCCGCGCAGCTGCTTTTCTACATCGCCGTGGACGATCTCGCCAAGTACCGGAAGAAAATCGTCGCGGCGGGCGGCAAGATCCACGTCGAGGAGCAGGAAGTCCCCGGCATGGGCTGGCTGTCGCTCTTCACCGACCCCGAGGGCCGCATGATGGGTCTGTGGAAAACCAAGGAGAAAGGATCATGAGCTACGTGGACGGTTTCGTCGTGCCGGTTCCGAAGAAGTCGAAGGAGGCGTACCTGCGCATTGCGCGCAGGGCAGGCAAGGTGTGGCGCGACCACGGCGCGCTCGCCTACGTCGAGGCGGTCGCCGATGACGTGAAGTGGGGCAAGCGCACCTCGTTCCCGCGCAGCGTCAAGCGCAAGGTCAGCGAGACGGTGTGGTTCTCCTACATCGTCTACAAGTCGCGCAAGCACCGCGACGCGGTGCTGAAGAAGGTGATGAAGGACAGGCGCCTCGCCTCGATGATGGACCCGAAGGCGATGCCGTTCGACGGCCGGCGCATGATCTACGGCGGCTTCAAGGTGATGGTCGACGCCTGAGCCATGGCCGGGAACACCGTTCGTTTGCACTGCGTCCTGCGCGCGCAGCCGGTCGGTTAAACTGCGGTCGCCATGACCGCCGGCGCCAGCGATCTCGTCGAAGTCTCGGACCTGCACTTCAGCTACGGCGAGCTGACGATCTTCCGCGGGCTGTCGCTGCGCATCCCGCGCGGCAAGGTGGTGGCGATCCTCGGCGGCTCCGGGAGCGGCAAGTCGACCCTGCTCAAGCTGATCGGCGGGCAGCTCGCGCCTGCGGCGGGCGGCATCCGCGTGGACGGCAAGACGGTGCACGAGCTGGGTTCGCGCGAACTGTACGCGCTGCGCCGCAAGATGGGCATGATGTTCCAGGCGAGCGGCCTTTTCACCGACCTCTCGGTCTACGAGAACATCGCCTTCCCGATCCGCGAGCATTACCACCTGCCCGAGGAGCTGGTTCGGTCGCTGGTGCTGATGAAGCTGGACGCGGTCGGGCTGCGCGGCGCGCGCGATATGATGCCGGGCGACCTCTCCGGCGGCATGACGCGGCGCGTGGCGCTCGCGCGCGCGATCGCGACCGACCCCATGCTGGCGATGTACGACGAACCCTTCGCGGGCCTCGACCCGATCTCGCTCAACGTCGTCGCCACGCTGATCCGCAAGCTCAACGACGCGCTCGGCCTCACGTCGATCCTCGTCACCTACGACGTGTCCGAGTCGCTCAAGGTGGTGGACTACATCTACGTGATCGCCGAGGGCAGGCTGATGGGCGAGGGCACGCCCGACGAGCTCCTCAATTTCACGGACCCGTACATCGACCAGTTCCTGAAAGCCAGGCCCGATGGGCCGGTGCGCTTCCACTTCCCCGGACTGCCCCTCAAGGAAGAACTGAAGCTAGGGTAGGTACCGGAGAGTGACCGGTGATTCGCGAACAGGGGAACTCCTGTTATGGCAGCAGCTCGAAGGGTTTGCGCCGCCTCAGGCGATAGGCGGAAAAACCGCGCCGGTCCAGGGTAAACACGCGGCTGGTGTTCAGTTCTTCTCCCAGGGCAACCAGGGTGGCGTCGGCATAGTCCATCGGTACGTCGCTGTACGCCTCCATGAGCGTCGCCACCCGGCGCAGGCTCTCAAGAGAAGCAGGCACGAGCACGAAAGCGCCGCGAAGCACGAACTCGAGGCAGGCGTCTTGCGCACGCCACCGCGGCCCAACGAGGTGCAGCGTCTCGGTCAGGACGGCTTCGGTGGTCACGACCGGACCGCTCCACCGGTCCAGTACCGCTACACAATCCGCGTGGCGGCGTTCGCTGCGATCGACCAGGGCGACGAAGGCGCCCGTGTCGAGCAGCAATTCATTTGCCACGGCTCAGGCGGCGCAGCAGATGCTCGCGGTGGCGCTGGCCGAGGTCCGGTACGCCGCTCTCGATGCTGCCCAGCAGGTCGCGTACCCGCTCGATCGGACGGACCGCGGATTCGGCATCGAGATAGGCCGCAAGGGCCAACCGCACCACGTCCGAGCGCTTGCGATTCATGCGCCGCGCCGAGCGCTCGAGCCTGCCCGCAAGCTCGCCGGGCAGGCGCAGTGTCAACTGGGAATCCATGAGCCAAGCCTCCTTTGCCCTGCATTGTAGTGCAAAGCAGTGCAAAAGGGGCTTGCGCGTCAGCCCTTGACGGACTGCGGGATGAACTTCAGCGCCACGCCGTTGTTGCAGTAGCGCTTGCCGGTGGGCGCCGGGCCGTCGTCGAAGACGTGGCCGTGGTGGCCGCCGCAGCGCGCGCAGTGGTACTCGGTGCGCGGGTAGAGGATCTTGAAGTCGGTCTTGGTGCCGAAGGCCCCCGGGATGGTGGTGAAGAACGATGGCCAGCCGGTGCCGCTCTCGTACTTCATTTCCGAGGTGAACAGCGGCAGGCCGCAGCCTGCGCAGGCGAACACGCCCGCGCGCTTTTCCGCGTTCAAGGGGCTGGTGCCGGGGCGCTCGGTGCCTTCCTCGCGCAGCACGTCGTAGGCGGCGGGCGTCAGGCGCTTCCGCCACTCGTCCTTGCCGAGCTTGAGCGGTTCCGCGGCGCTCGGCACCGGGGTGCCGGGCGCGAGAAAGGTCTTCCAGTTGTCCTGCATCTTCTTGACCCCCTCCATGGATTTGGGCTGGGCATGGACGTGCGCGAAGAAAGGGCCGAATGCGAGCCAACCGAGCACCGTGCGACGCTGCATGCCTGCCTCCTTGCGGACATTATGCCGCTTGGTCGGAGGGAAGGCATGCGGACTTACAGGCGGACGCGAACCCCGAACTGGACGCTCGGGCTGACCGGGATCGTGCCCCAGAGCACCGGCCGCGGCGGCGGGACGTACAGCATCGGCGGCGGCGGCGCGTAGACCACCGGCGGCGGCGCGACATAGACCGGCCGGGCCGGCACGACCACATAGGCGGGGACGCGGTAGGGGGAATAGGGATAGGCGTGCTTCGCCCGCCAGCCATGGGCCGGCGCGTAGTAGGGTGGGTGCGCGAACGCGGGCGCGGCCGCCAGCAGGGCGGCGCCGGCGGCGATGGTCAGCAAGGCTTTCCTGGTGTTCATGCAAACCTCCTTCGTTTTTTGCCTGCCCCAATTGGACGCCGCGCCGCGCGATCTGTCTGTTATGCAAGTGCAAAGGATGTAACCGCTTGTAAACTGTCGGCAGGAGGAGTCGAACATGCCGAACATTCTTGTCGCCGCCGTTCTCGCCGTTGCGGCCACCGCACTGTACGCGCAGGACACGTACCCGACCAAGCCCGTCTCCATGATCGCGCCGTTCCCGCCGGGCGGCGTCGCCGACATCGTCGGCCGGCCGCTCGCCGCGGCAATGGAGAAGACGCTCAGGCAGCCGGTGCTGGTGGTGAACCGACCCGGCGCGGGCGGCGCGGTCGGCATGGGCGTCGCCGCGAAAGCGGCGCCCGATGGCTACACCATCCTGATCGCGTTGTCCTCCATCTCCATTTTCCCGGTCTCGGATCCGCTGAATGGCAAGCCCGCGCCCTATCAGCTCGCGGACTTCGCGCCGATCGCGCTGGTGACCGCGGACCCGACGATCCTGGTGGTGGCAGCCGACGGCCCCTACAAGACGATCCAGGAGTTCATCGCCGGGGCGAAGGCCTACCCGAACCAGATCAACTACTCGTCCTCCGGCGTGTACGGCACGCTGCACGTGGCGATGGAGATGTTCGCCAACGCCGCCGGCATCCGCATGTTCCACGTTCCCTACCAGGGCGGCGGTCCGGCGGCGGCCGCGCTGCTGGGCGGGCAGGTGCACGCGCTCGCCTCCGGCCCCGGGCCCGTGGCGGGCCAGATCA
>JADLES010000188.1 GCA_020845995.1 Burkholderiales bacterium
CTCGCCTCGACCATTGCGCAGGAAGTGGGCATGCCGATCAAGCTCTCCGCCCGCATCCAGGCCGGCCTGCCGATCGCGAACTTCGCGAACTTCGCGAAGATCCTTTCCGGTTTTTCTTTCGAAGAGAAAACCGGGAATTCCCTCGTCGTTCGGGAACCCGTCGGCGTCGTCGGCGCGATCACGCCCTGGAACTATCCCCTGCACCAGATCGCGCTGAAAGTCGCGCCGGCGCTGGCCGCCGGCTGCACGGTGGTGCTCAAGCCCTCCGAGATCGCGCCATTCAACGCCTTCATCCTCGCCGAGGTGATCGAGGCCGCCGGCCTGCCGAAGGGTGTGCTCAACGTCGTCACCGGCTTCGGCCCGACCGCCGGCGAAGCGCTGGTGAAGCACCCGCAAGTGGACATGATCTCCTTCACCGGCTCGACGCGCGCCGGCAAGCGGATTTCGGAAGTTGCCGCGCAGACGGTGAAGCGCGTGGCGCTCGAGCTGGGCGGCAAGTCGGCCTCGGTGATCCTGGAAGACGCCGACATTGCCGCCGCGGTCAAGGGCACGGTGAACGGCTGCTATCTCAACTCGGGCCAGACCTGCACGGCGCTCACGCGCATGCTGGTGCCGGAATCGAAGTACGAGGAAGCGGCGAAAATCGCCGTCGAGTCGGCCAAGGGGTTCACGCTCGGCGATCCGCTGCAGGAGACGACGCGCCTGGGGCCCTTGTCCTCGTCCATGCAGCGCGACCGCGTGCGCGAGTACATCAAGAAAGGCCAGGCCGAAGGCGCCGAGCTGCTCGCGGGCGGCGCGGACCAGCCCGAAGGCGTGCCCGGCGGCTACTTCGTCAAGCCAACCATCTTCGGCAAGGTGAAGAACTCGATGACCATCGCGCAGGAGGAGATCTTCGGCCCGGTGCTCTCCATCATCGCCTACAAGGACGAGGAAGACGCGATCCGCATCGCCAACGATTCGCCCTACGGCCTCGCCGGCGCGGTCTGGTCAGGGGACGAGGCGCGCGCGCAGAAGGTGGCGCGCCGCATCCGCGCCGGACAGGTCGACGTCAACGGCGGCGCGTTCAACATGAACGCGCCCTTCGGCGGCTTCAAGCAGTCGGGCCATGGCCGTGAGGCCGGCGTCTACGGCCTGGAAGAGTTTCTCGAATACAAGTCCCTGCAATTGAAAGGCTAGCAACGAGGAATTGCGGGTGACCGCGCGGCTCCGCGCCGCTGCGTCCGCCGTTGCTCGGCCCTGCCCGCTCAGGCCGCGCCCATCTCCACGGCCCGGATCGACTCCACGCGGATGTGCTCCGTGATCTCGGCCTTGTAGCGCGAGAATTCCGGCGTGGTCTTCATGGTGTAGTGGCGCGGATGCGGCAGCGCGATGTCGAGCGTCGCCTTGATGCGCCCGGGACGCGCCGACATCACCGCGACGCGATTGGCCATGAAGATGGCCTCGTCGATGTCATGGGTGACGAAAAGCACGGTCTTGCGATCGGCCTCCCAGATGCCGAGCAGCAGCTCCTGCATCAGCGCCCGCGTCTGGTTGTCCAGCGCCCCGAATGGCTCGTCGAGCAGCAGGATCTTCGGATCGTTGGCGAGAGCGCGCGCGAGCGCGGTGCGTTGCTGCATGCCGCCCGAGAGCATCTTTGGGTAGTGGTTCTCGAAGCCGCGCAGGGCCACCCGGCCGATCAGCTCGTCGGCGCGCGCATCCGAGGCGCGCGCGCCGAAGCGGATGTTGTCGCGCACCGTAAGCCAGGGAAACAGGGTGTACGACTGAAACACCATGCCGCGGTCGGGCCCCGGGCGCTCCACGGGCTGGCCGTCGAGGAGCACTCGCCCGGTGCTCGGCGGCTCCAGGCCGGCGACGATGCGCAGCAGCGTGGATTTTCCGCAGCCCGAGGGGCCGAGGATGGTGATGAAGTCATTGTCCTCGACGCGCAGATCCGTCCTTTCGAGCGCGCGCGTGGGCGCGCCCCCGCGCACGCCCGGAAACTCCTTGGCGACCGCCTCGACGCTCAGAAAGCCCATGGGTAGAGCCTCTGGTTCGCCCACTTGAAGATGAAGTCGGACACGAGGCCGATCACGCCGATGCAGAAGATGCCGAAGATCATCTGGCCGGTGTCGAGCAGGCGCTGGCTGTCCATGATCATGTGGCCGATGCCCGAGGCCGAGCCGATCAACTCGGCCACGATCACGTAGGTCCAGGCCCAACCGAGCACGAGGCGCAGCGTCTCTGCGATTTGCGGCGCGGCGCCCGGGAGCATCACGCGCCGCACGATGCCGCCGGAGTCCGCCCCCAGCGTATACGCCGCCTCCACGAGGTCGCGCCGCGTCGAGCCCACGATCACCGATACCATCAGCACGATCTGGAACACCGAGCCGATGAAGATGAGCAGCAGCTTCTGCGTCTCGCCGACCCCCGCCCAGAGGATGAGCAGCGGGATGAAGGCCGACGCCGGCAGATAGCGGGCGAAGGAGATGAACGGCTCGAGGAAGGCCTCGATCGGCTTGTAGGCGCCCATCAGGATGCCGAGCGGCACGGCGGCCAGCGCGGCAAGGATGAATCCGCCGACCACGCGCCAGACGGTGACGCCCACGTCCTCGATGAAGTTGAACTGCGTGAACAACTCGATCCCGGTCTTCAGGGTGTAGACCGGGTCCTTCAGGAACATCTCGTCGACCAGCCCGCCGAAAGTGGCGAGCGCCCAGCCGGCGAAGAAGAGGACAAAAAACGCGGCGCCAAGGATGACCCTGGCGCCGCGCGATACGGGCTTTAGCGGCTCAAACAACCCGCGCTTACAGGTAGCCCAGGTTGACCATGTCCTTCGCCTTGGGCTCCCTCTGGATCACGCGGTTGAACTTCAGCACGCGCACCGCGAACTCGGTGAAGGCCTGGCTCTCCTTCGCATAGTAGGCCTTGTTCATCGCGCGGTCCTGCCAGGTGATGAACGCCGCCGACTTGCCGAATGCCTCGCCCGATTGCTTGACCGTACTGCCCATCAGCGCATAGGCCTTCGCGGGCTCCTTCTTGATCATGTCGAGTGCCTCGAAGAAGCTGTCCACCGCCGCCTTGACGGTTTTCGGGTTCCTGGCGATGAAGTCGCGCTTGAAGACGAGCACGTCCACCACCACCGGGTAGTCCTTGGAGGTCACCAGGATCTTCCCCGAGTCGGGCTTGGCGCGGATGGTGGACAGGTAGGGTTCGTAGGTGACCGCCGCGTCGCTCTGGCCCGTCACGAACGCCTGCGCCGCCGGCTGCGCGCCCAGCGTCACCCGGATTACGTCCTGGATCGACAGGCCGTTCTTCTCGAGGATATACGACAGCATGAAATGCTGCACGGTGCCGGGGCCGTCGACGTTGATCGACTTGCCCTTCAGCTCCTTGATGGAATTGATGTTGTTGCGCACCGCGACGCCGTCGCCGCCGTTCGACTTGTCGATCAGCGCGACCTGCACCGTGTCGATCCCGGCCGAACTCCAGACGATGTGCTGGTCGACCGTGGTGGCGGCCGCATTGAGCGAGCCGGCCGCCAGCGCCGCCGAGCGCTGCACCGGCGGAATGAAGCGGATCTCCATGTCGACGCCGTTCTTCTTGAAGATGCCGGCCAGCTCGGCGAGCTTGAGGGGCTGGAAGCCCGTCCATCCGCTCATGCCGAGGACGACTTTTTCCTGCCCCTGCGCGCCGAATGCAAGACAGGCCGCGAACACGAAAGCGAGCAATTTCATGGATCCCCCCTGCTTGTGAGGGGAGTTATTGTATCGTTGAATCATGCGCGTCGATCATGTCGGCAGCCTGCTGCGGCCGGAGGCCCTCAAGCAGGCCTTTCGCGAGCATGCCCTGGGCAAGCTCGGCGCGGAGGAATTGCGAAGCGCCCAGGATGGCGCGATCCGCGAGGTGATCGCGAAGCAGGAGCGCATCGGCCTGCCCGTCGTGACCGACGGGGAATACCGGCGGCTCAACTGGCAGGTCAGCTTTTCCGAAGTTTCCGGCTGGGATCTGTGGAGCGGCTCATGGAAGCGGCTGCTCACGGCGCCGGGAGACAAGGCGGCGCACGAAACGCCGTTGCAGAAGGGCGAGGACGCGGTTCTCTCCTTCAGGGTGCCCGCGACGGGTAAGCTGAAGCTCACCAGGAATTTTCCTCTCGATGAGCTGCTTTTCCTGTCGAAGAACACGAGCAGAATTGCCAAGATCGCCCTGATGGGTCCGGACCGCGTCGCGCAGATGTGCGACGTCGACGGTTCCCGGCCGCACTACGGCGGCGCGGACGAGTTCCTCGCCGACGTGGTGGCGATCCAGCGACGCATGGTGGGGGAGCTGATCGACGCGGGCTGCGGGTATGTGCAGCTTGACGAGCCGAGCTACACAGGCTATGTCGATCCCGCGACGCTCGAGCGCATGCGCGCGCGCGGCGAGGACCCGATGAAGAGCCTGCGCCGCGCCGTCACCGCGGACAACCAGGTCATTCAGGACTTCAAGGGCAAGGCGATCTTCGGCCTGCACGTCTGCCGCGGCAACCGCGCAAGCATGTGGCATCGCGAAGGCAAATACGACGCCATCGCGGAGGCGCTGTTCGGCGGCCTGAAGTTCGATCGCCTGCTGCTGGAATACGACACCGAGCGTGCCGGCGGCTTCGAGCCGCTGCGTTTCGTGCCGAAGGACGTTATCGTCGTTCTGGGCTTGATCACGACGAAAACAGGTTCTGTAGAGGAGAAGGACTTTCTGGTCAGGCGCATCGAGGAGGCGGCCCGCTTCTGCCCGCTCGATCAGTTAGCCCTCAGTCCCCAGTGCGGGTTCGCCTCCGGCATCGGCGGCAACCTGCTCACCGAGGATGAGCAGTGGCGCAAGCTGGAGGTGATGCTGGAAACGGCGCAAAAGGTCTGGCCTCGATCTGCCGGTGCCGCGCTGAGGTCAATTTGACCCTCATCATCGGCGCAAGGCCGCTCTCGCTCGCCGAGCTGCGCCAAATCGCGCTCGACGCGACACCGCTCGCGCTCGCGCCCGAGGCGCGCGCGGCGGTCGCCGCGTCGGCGCGCACGGTGGCGGAAATTGCCGCCAGCGGCAGGCCGGCATACGGCATCAATACCGGCTTCGGGCGTCTCTCGCAGACGCGCATCCCGCACACGGAACTCGAGCAGCTGCAGAGGAACATCGTGCTTTCGCATGCCGCCGGCGTCGGACCGCTGCTGACGGATCCGGTTGTCCGCCTGGTGCTCGCGCTCAAGGCCGCCAGCCTCGCGCGCGGCGCTTCGGGCGTGCGCGTGGAGACGGTGGAGGCGCTGCTGCGCCTGTACAACGAGCGCCTGTATCCGCGCATTCCGTCGCAGGGCTCGGTAGGCGCATCGGGCGATCTCGCTCCCCTCGCCCACCTGGCGCTCGCGCTGATGAGCATCGGCGAAGTGCGCCTGCCCGAGGCGCTGCGGCTCGCGCCCAAGGAGGGCCTCGCGCTGCTGAACGGCACGCAGGTATCGACCGCGCTCGCGCTGGCGGGGCTGTTTGCCATCGAAGACGCGTTCGCCGCCGCGACCGTCGCCGGCGCCCTCGCGGTGGACGCGGCCGCGGGCAGCGACACGCCGTTCGATGCGCGCATCCATGCCCTGCGCGGCCACGCCGGGCAAAGGCAGATGGCGGCGTGCTACGCGGCGCTGCTTGCCGGCAGCGAGATCCGCCGCTCGCACATCGACAACGACCCGCGCGTGCAGGACCCCTATTCGCTGCGCTGCCAGCCGCAGGTGATGGGGGCGTGCCTGGAGCAGATGCGCTACGCGGCGGGCATCCTCGCGGTCGAGGCGAACGGCGTCACCGACAACCCGCTCGTCTTCGCGGATTCGGGCGAGGTGCTCTCGGGCGGCAATTTCCACGCCGAGCCGGTCGCCTTCGCCGCCGACGCGCTGGCGGTCGCGGCCGCCGAAGTGGGCGCGCTGTCCGAGCGGCGCATCGCGCTGCTCATCGACGCCTCGCTCTCCGGGCTGCCGCCGTTCCTGGTCGAGCACGGCGGCGTCAACTCCGGCTTCATGGTTCCACAGGTCACCGCGGCGGCGCTGGCAAGCGAGAACAAGTCCCTCGCACACCCGGCGAGCGTGGACAGCATGCCGACCTCGGCCAACCAGGAAGACCACGTGTCCATGGCGGCCTACGCGGCGCGGCGCCTTGCGGACATGGCGGCGAACACCGCCGGCATCGTCGCCATCGAGCTGCTGGCGGCGGCGCAGGGCATCGACCTGCGCGCACCGCTCGCGACTTCGCCCACGCTGCGCGAGGCGCACGCGCTGGTGCGCTCGCGCGCCGCGTTCTACGCGCACGACCGCTACTTCGCGCCGGATATCGAGGCGCTGCGTTCGCTCGTGGAATCCGGCGCCTTCCGCCGCTTCCTGCCTAGGCTGCTGCCCTCGGCACCCCTGCCCTGACCGATCCCAGCGACGGATTGGCGCCGATCGCATAGGCGAGCTCGGCCGGCGCGCCGATCGACCACAGCGCCAGATCGGCCTGCCTGCC
>JADLES010000189.1 GCA_020845995.1 Burkholderiales bacterium
GGATTCCAGCAGATTTTCCAGAGTGGCGGCATTGTGATGGGCGCGAGTCTCGTGGCGGCCGCCGAAAACGGCATCGGCGCCGGTGGCAATGTGCTGCAGACCCAGGTCTCGCAGATCCAGGCGACCAGCAACAGCGGGTTCTTCGGAATCGAGATTAACAATACCGGGAACGTCGACCTTGCCGGCATCACCAACAACTCCGGCGGGTTCATCTTCACCAACGCCGGGTCCGTGACTGTGAGCGCGCCGATCTCGGTTACGCGCAGGTTGTTCATGCAGGCTTCGGGCGCTAGCGATGACATTGCGCTCAATGCCAACCTGACCTTCCGTAGTGCGGGCGGCGGCGGCATAGATCAGATCATCGCCGGCAGGGACCTGACGCAATCGGGAGGTACCACGATCAATTCGAACGGCTTCCCGGTGACTTTGACGGCAGGCAGTACGACCGCCACGGGCGTAATGACCATGAATGGCGCGGTTGCGGTTGCCGACCTGAACGCGACCACGAGCGGCGGCGCGATGCAGTTGCCGTCCGGATCGGTGAGCGGCAACCTCAGCGCCACCAGCAACGGTGGCCCGATCACGCAAGCAGGAGCGGCGCTGACGGTGACAGGCACGTCGAACATCGACGCCGGCGCGGCGCTGATCAACCTGACGCAAGGGGGCAATGACTTCGTCGGCGATGTGACGCTGACCAACACCGGCGCCAACGCGGTGGCGATCACCGACGGTTCGGGCGGCCTGCAGTTCGCGGCATCGAACGTCGGCAGTGGCACGCTGACGGTCGTCTCGAACGGCGGCGCGATCACGCAATCGGGCCCGATCATCCAGGAAGCGGGCGCGGGGGCGACTTCGTTCTCCGCCGGCGCGAACCTGATCGACCTGACCCAGGCCAACGACTTCACCGGCACGGTCACGCTCAGCAACTCGGGCGCGGCGAACACGGTGCAGATCACGGATGCGAACACCATCACGTTTGCGCCGCTGGCGCTGGGCGGGGACTTCACGGTGAATTCGGGCGGGCTGATCACGCTGGCGGGGGTCGGCAATACCGGCCTGCAGCAGTACAACAACGCCGTTTCGCTCACCGGCGCTTTCAGCACGGGCGGCGGCAACTTCAACGCGACCGCGGCGACCGGCATTACCGCGGGCGGCGCCACGGTGACGGTGGGGGCGGGCGTGGCGACCTTCACGGGCGCGGTGGAGGGCCCGGGCGCGCTGGCGGTCAACAGCGGCGCGGCCAACGGCGAGACCTTCTCCAGCACGATCGGCGCGGTGACGCCGCTGGCGAGCATCAGCACCGACGCGCCGGGCAGCGTGTCGCTGGGCGGCAACGTGACCACCGTCGGCGCGCAGACGTTCCTCGACGCCGTCAACGCGGGCGCGATCACGCTGACCAGCACGGGCGGCGGCACGATCAGCGCGGCCAACGCGGCGAGCGATTTCACCGGCGCGGTGAACATCAGCACCACCGGAACGGCCTCCATCGCCGACGGCGCGGGCGGGCTCACGCTTGGCACGGTCACGGCCGGGACGTTGAACGCGGCATCGAGCGGCGCGGGCGCGGCGATCACCGGCGGTCCGATGACGGTGGGCACGGCGACCTTCAATGCGGGGACGGGGCCGGTCACGCTGACCAATCCCGCGAACGACTTCACCGGCGCCGTGAATCTCACCGGCGGCGCCACGCAGATCGTCGACAGCAACGCGCTCACCCTGGGCGCCCTCAGCACCGGGGCGCTCACGGTGACCTCCACCGGGGCGCTCAACCTGGGCGGCGGATCCATCGGCGGGGCGCTGGTCGCCAACAGCAACAACGGGGCGATCGGGCAGTCGGGGGCGCTCGGCATCACCGGGACGTCGACGATTGCCGCGGGCGCGGGCTCGATCACGCTGAACAACGGCGGCAACGACTTTGGCGGCGGCGTCGCGGCATCGGGCACGGGGGCGGCGTTTTTCGACGTCAATACGTTCACGCCGACCAACGTCAACTCGGGTACCGGCCAGCTGGTGCTGCAGGCGAACAACATCGCGGCGGGCACGATCGGGGGCTCCGGTGTCGGCGGCAGCGGCGGGGCCGCGATCGTGCGCCTGATCAGTCCGACTCCGGTCAACGGCCTGGTCGTCAACTTCCCGAACGCCAACAACGTCAATGTCGTTGGCGGCTCGGGACCCTGGATCCTCACGGGGTCGCCGTCGCTGTCCAATCCGCTGAGGTTCACCGGGTTCTCGCCGACCAGCCTGCAGATCACGATGAACGGCATACCGGTCGGCTCGATCGATGGCGCGGCGGTCAGCGCGGCGAGCGCGGCCCAGGCGAATGCCGCGGCCGCGGCCGCCGGGGATGCGGCCGATATCTTCGGCACCGACAGCGTGGCGCAGCAGATCGAGTTCGGCTTCGCCGGCGACGTCGGCAACCTGCCGCCGATCGATCACAGGCTGCAGGGCGTCGGCATCCGGGTGCCTTCCTGCTTCAACGAGAGCCGGGAAGGCGAGGAGTGCGCGAAGTAACAGGCGCGAGCGCAAAGACCGCGGCCTGACGCCGGCGACGGCGGCGGTGACGCTGCCGCCGACCGCGCCGGTGCGGCGGCCACAGGGGCGCATCGGCGCCTCTTTTTTTGCCAGCGTGTAGAATCGAATTTTCAGGAGCGGGGGACGATCCCCTGTTCGTTTGCCGCGGGCGCGCAGCCGGAAGGAACAGGGAGTCGAAGCACAACGATGGCCGAGCAGCAATCCCAGGGCGCCGTGCTTTTTGCCGATGTGAGCGGCAGCACGCGGCTCTACGAGACCGCGGGCGACCAGGTCGCCAAGGCGGCCATCGACGATTGCGTCGGCATCATGCGCAGGTGCACCGAGGCGGCCAAGGGCCGGGTCATCAAGACCATCGGCGACGAGGTGATGTCGCTCTTTCCGAGCGCCGATTCCGCGGCCGACGCCGCGATCCAGATGCAGGAAGGCATCAACGAACTGAAGCCCGTCGGCAACACCAAGATCGGCATCCGCATCGGCTTCAATTACGGGCCGGTCGTGGCGCAGGCCGACGGCGACATCTTCGGCGACGCGGTCAACGTCGCCTCGCGCCTGTCGCACGTCGCGGTGAAGGGCCAGATCATCACCGCGCGCGACACCGTGATGATGATGGCGCCGATGCTGAAGTCGGCGACGCGCAAGATCACGGCGATCCAGATCAAGGGCAAGGCGACCGAGGTCGAAGTCTACGAGCTGATGTGGCAGCAGAGCGAGGACGCGACCACCATGGCCGCCGCGCGCTCCGTGTACAAGCCGAAGAAAACCAAGCTGCGCCTGGTGCTGCAGGGCAGGGAGCTGGTGCTGGAGGACGACGTCACCGCCGTGTCGATGGGGCGCGACGCCGCCGCCGACCTCGTCGTCACCGACCGCATGGCCTCGCGCTCGCACGGCAAGATCGAGCGCCGCCTGGACAAGTTCGTGCTCGCCGACCACAGCGCCAACGGCACCTTCGTGATGGTGGAAGGCGACCGCGAGATCGTGCTGCGGCGCGAGGAGTTCACGCTGCGCGGCCGGGGGTGGATCTCGTTCGGGCAGTCGAAGACCACCGCCACCGACATCCTCGAGTACTACTGCGAACAATGAGCTTGCGCCGCCACACGGCCGCCATGCTGCTGGCCCTGGCGGCGCTGGGCGCTGCGCCGGCGCAGGCGCAGATGGCCTCCAGCCACGAAGTGCGCAAGGGCGACACCCTGTTCGCGATCGCGCGCAAGGCGAGGCATGAGGGCGTCAGCCGCAACCAGATGATCCTCGCGATCTGGCGCGCCAACCAGGGCGCGTTCCCGGGCGGCGATATCAACCTCCTCGAGGTCGGCACCGTGCTGCAGATCCCCGCGCGCGATGCGGTCGCCGCCATCGCGCCCGCGGACGCGGACCGCGAAGTCCGCGAATTGCTCGCGGCAAAGCCCGCCGCGAGTCCTGCCGGGACGCAAGTCGCGATCGCCAGGCCGAAGGAGCCGGGCGCCGCGGCGCCGGCGCCGGGCCTGGAGCGGGCGCTGCGCCGCTACGAGGATGGGCTTGCGCTCGAGCGCAAGGGAGACGACGAGGGCGCGTTCAAGGCATTCCTGGAATCGGGAGAGGCCGGCTACGGCCTCGCGCAGCGCAAGCTGGGGCAGATCTACGACAAGGGCAACAAGGCCGTGCGGCGCGACCTGCAGACGTCGATTCAGTGGTATCAGAAGGCACGCGCGCAGGGTGTGCCGATCGACAAGCCCCAGCCGCGCGTGGTTCCCGATCTCAAGTGAGCAAGCCGCTGAATCCCCTGGGGAAAGCGCTGGTTCTGCCCAGGTCGACTGCGACTTTCGCCCTTGTTTTGCGCGGGCCGCGCCAAGATAATAGTAAGCGTGGTAAATCGTCCGCAAAATCTGACGCTTGCGCGGCCTTCGTCCGGGGCCGGGATGAGCCGTGGCCGCCGCCGCTGAACTGAAGCAGCTCGGCCGGTACGACCTCACCGCCGTGCTCGGCAAGGGCGCGATGGGGATCGTCTACGAGGGGATGGACCCCAAGCTGCACCGCAAGGTGGCCATCAAGACCATCCTCAAGGGCCACATGGACGACGACGATGCGGCCAAGGAATACTCGATGCGGTTCATGCGCGAGGCCCAGGCGGTCGCGCGGCTCAACCACCCGCACATCGTCCAGGTGTACGACTTCGGCGAGGAAGGCGACGTCGCCTACATCGTCATGGAGTTCATCAAGGGCAAGGAGCTGAAGAACTTCTTCGACGCCAACGAGCGCTTCGAGCTGAAGGAGGCGGTGCGCATCATGTGCGAGCTCCTGGATGCGCTCGATTTCGCGCACGAGGGCGGCATCGTGCACCGCGACATCAAGCCGGCCAACGTGATGCTCGACTCGCAGGCGCGCGTCAAGCTCGCCGACTTCGGCGTGGCGCGCGTCGCCGACGACCGCTCGGCGGCGGAAAAGACGCAGGCCGGCACCATGGTCGGCACGCCCGCCTACATGTCGCCCGAGCAGATCACGGGGGGCAGCGTCGACCGCAGGAGCGACATCTTCTCCGCCGGGATCATCCTCTACCAGTTCCTCACCGGCGAGAAGCCGTTCACGGGGTCGGGCGCCTGGACCATCGCCAAGAAGATCATCCAGGACCACCCGCCGGTTCCCTCGTCGATCAACAACACCATCTCGCCGCTCTTCGACAACGTCGTCAACAAGGCGCTGGCGAAGACGGTGGAGCAGCGCTACCAGACGGCGAAGGAGTTCGGGGCGGCGCTCAAGCGCGCGCTGGAGGGCAGGTCCGACGAGGACGAGTCCGACCGCACGGTGGTCGGCTCGATGGGCGACATGACCTCGCTCGCGCGGCCGGCGGCGACGGTGGCGGGCGCGAAGGCGGATTCGACCGGGCGCACCGGCTCCACGGGCAGCCAGGAGGTGGAGCTGGAGTTCTGGCGCGCGATCAAGGACGGCAACGACCCGGACGACTTCGAGCTGTACGTGCAGCAGTTCCCGACCGGCATCTACGCCGCGCTCGCGAAGAGGAAGATCGCCAAGCTGAAAGGCGTCGCGCCCGAGGAAACCGGCGCCGAGGCGAAGGCGAAGGAGAAGAAGGAAGCCGAGGAGGCGGCCAAGCGCGAGGCCGAGGTCCGCCAGAAGCTTGCCGACGAAAAGGCCCGGCTCGAGGCCCAGCTGGCCGCGAAGGAAGCGGAATACGCCAAGCGCGAGAAGGAGGCCGAGGCGCGCAGGCAGGCCGAGGAGAAGGCCCGCGCTGAGGCCGAGGCGAAGCGCATCGCGCAGGAGCGGGCGCGCGCCGAAGCGGAGACGAAGGCGCGCAAGGAAGAGCTCGAAAAAGCCCGGCGCGAGGCGGAGGCGGTTGCCGCCCAGCGCGAGGCCGAGTACGCCAAGCGCGAGGCCGAGATGCGCGCCAGGCGCGAGGCCGAGGACAAGGCGCGCAAGGAGGCCGAAGCGCGCGCCGAGCAGGCGCGCCAGGTGGCCGAGGCGAAGGCCGAGCAGGCGAGGAAGGAAGCCGAGCGCGCGCGCCTGGAGGCCGAGGCGAAGGCGGAAGCGGCGCGGCGCGAGGCGACCGAGAAGGCGCGCAAGGAAACCGAGGCGCTCGCCAAGGGCAAGGCGGAAGCCGAGGCGCGCGCGAAGAAGGAGGCCGAGGAACGGGCCAGGAAGGAAGCCGAGGCGGCCAAGCGCGAGGCCGAGCTGAAGAAGAAGCTCGCCGAGGCGCCCAAGGCGAAGATGCCGATCCACATCGTCGCCGGCGTGATCATCGCCATCGCGGCGGCGGGCGGCGGCGCATGGTACTACTTCAATAAGGCGAGCCTGGAAAAGCAGGCGGCTTTGACGGCCGCGCTTGAAAACGCCGCCAAGGAGACCGAGGCGCTCAAGCAGGCGCAGGCGCAGCAGCAGGCGGCACTGAAGAAGCTGGAAGAAGCGCGCACCGCGGAACTCGCGGCCATCAAGTCGGGCGACCAGGCCAAGATCAAGGAGGCGCAAGAGGCGGCCAAGCGCGCCGAGGCCGAGGCGTCCAAGCAGGCCGAGGCCGTCAAGGCTCGCGAAGCCGCCGCGGCGGACGCGCGCAAGAAGGCGCAGGAAGCCGCCGAGAAGGCGAAGAGCGCGAAGGCGCCGGAGCAAAAGGCTCCCGAGCAGGTCGCGAAGGCGCCGGAGCCGGCTCCCGTCAAGGCGCCCGCGCCGGTCGTGAAGGCGCCGGAACCGGCTCCTGTCAAGGCGCCCGAACCGGTTGCCAAGGTCGCCGAGCCGCCCAGGGCCAAGACCCGCTCCGAGCGCGAGCGCGAGGAGGAGGACCGGCTGGCGCGCCAGATGGCGGCGAAGAAGAACGTACAGGTCGCGAGCGTGTCGCCTTCGCTGACCTCGCCGGCCACTCCGACGGACGCATCGACGAGTCCGGGGAGCCCCGGGGCGCCGGCGTCGACGCCCGCCGTCAGCGTGCCCGCGGTGCCGAGCGTGGACCTGTTCGAGCAGGCGCAGGGGATGGAGGCCAGCGATCCCAAGGCGGCGGTCAAGATTTACCGCTCGCTGGCGCGCAAGGGCAACGGCAAGGCGGCCAAGCGTCTCGGCGAGATCTACGACAAGGGCATCGCGGGGATTCCGCGCGACTACGCCGAGTCGTTGCAGTGGTACGAGACCGCGCGCAAGCTCGGCGAGACCATCGAGACTGCAGGCAAGCGCTAGGCCGTAGAATCGTGGTCCGCCCGTTCTGCGCGGGCCCTGAAATGGAAAGCGGATGAGCGAGCGCTCCAAAGACGGCGCCGACCCCGACGCGACGGTGATGCTGCCCGCGGGCGGCGCGCGGCCGAGGGCGGACGACGACGCCACGGTCGTGATTCCGGCCGCCGAAGCCGACGAGGACGCGACGGTGATGATGCCTTCGCCCGCGCAGCCGGAGGATGCCGATGCCACGGTGATGATGCCCGCGGCGAAGGCGGAGGACGACGCCACCGTCCTGATGCCCTCGGCAGCGGAGGGGCCCGATCCGGAGGCGACGATCGCCATCCCGACCCCGGGACGCCGACGCGACGCCGATGCGCCGGCTCTTCCCGCCGCGCCGGCCGCGGACGCCGCGGCGCTGGCAGCGGACATCGCCGGGCTGGGCGGGCTCAATCCGCTGGTGGCGGCCGCCAACCCCGTGCTTGCCGCGGTCGCGCAGATTCGTCATGCGCTCCGGCATCCCGACCCGCGGGCGCTGCGCTCGAGCCTGCGCGGGCGCATCGATGCATTCGAAGCGGCGGCGCGCGCCGGTGGCGCACCCGATGAAACCGTGGCGGCCGCGCGCTTTGCGCTGGAAGCGCTGGTGAACGAATCGGCGGCGTCGACGCCGTGGGGCGCCGATTGGGCGACCGATGCCGGCGACGAGTTCTTCACGCTGCTGGAGCGGCACTCGGCCGATGCGGCGGCGAACCGCGACCTGCTCGAATTCCTGTATGTCTGCCTCGCGCTGGGCTACGAGGGCCGCACCCGGAGCGAGGCGGAGGGCCGCCAGGCGCTCGCCGAGGTCCGCTCGAGGTTGCACGGGCAGTTGCGAGAATTGCGCCCGCCGCGCGATGGCGAGCTGTCCGCGCACTGGCGAGGCGCGCAGATCCGGGAGCGCCGGCCCGACGGCGCGCTGAAGCTCTGGCTCGCGGGCGCGGCGGCGGCATTGCTGCTCGCAGCGCTTTACATCGGTTTTAGCGTGTCGCTTGGAAGCCGATCCGACCCCGTGGCGCGCGAACTCGCACGGTTGCGGGCGGTGCCCGAGCCGCCCGCCGCGCGCGCCACCGCGCGGCCCGCTCCGGTACCCGACGTCGCCGGTCAGCTTGCGGCGGAAATCGCGCGCGGCGAAGTGGCGGTGACGGATGCAGCCGGCAGGAGCACCATCGTAATCCGCGGCGATCGGCTGTTTGCCTCGGGCAGCACGCGCCTGGAAGCGGGCCTCGAGCCGGTGGTGCTGCGCGTCGCCGCGGCGCTGGACCGGGTGCCGGGCGCGATCCTCGTCACCGGCCACACCGACGACGTGCCGATCCGCACGGCGCGCTTTCCGTCGAACTGGGAGCTTTCCGCCGAGCGCGCCGCGTCGGTCGTGAAGCTGATGGCCGGCAAGCTGAGGGATCCGGCGCGCCTGCGCGCCGAGGGCCTGGCCGACTCCGCGCCCGCCGCCGCCAACGATTCGGCGGCCAACCGGGCGCGCAACCGGCGCGTGGAAATCGTGCTGCGGAGCGCGCCGTGAGCGGGCTGCTGCGCAACCGCTGGCTGCTGGGCGGGCTCGCGCTCGCGGCGTTCGCGCTGGCGGCCTGGTTCACCGCGGACCTCGCGGCAATCGGCGACTGGCGCCCCTTCGAGACGGAAGGCGCGCGCGCCCTGCTGATCGCCTGCGCCGCCATCGCCTGGGCGGGCTGGGAGCTGTGGCGCGGCGCGCGGGCGCGGCGCGAAAACGCGCGTTTGCTCGAGGCCCTTGCCGCCGGGGGCGAGGGCGCGCCGGCCGACAGCGCGGCGCGCGCCGCGCGGGAGATCGCGCTGCTGCGCGAGCGCTTTGCGCAGGCCGCCGCGACCCTCAGGTCGGTGCGCTTTCCGGGACCCGACGGCGAGCGCCGGTACGTGAGCGAACTGCCGTGGTACGTGTTCATCGGCGCGCCGGGCTCGGGCAAGACCACGGCGCTGGTGAACTCGGGGCTGCGCTTTCCCCTGCGCAAGGCGGGCGAGGAGCTGTCGCTCGGCGGGGTGGGCGGCACGCGCAACTGCGACTGGTGGTTCACCGAGGAGGCGGTGCTGCTCGACACCGCGGGCCGCTACACGACGCAGGCGAGCGATACGGAGGCGGACGCGGCGGCCTGGTTGGGCTTTCTCGGCCTGCTGAAGCGCTTCCGGCCGCGCCGGCCGCTCAACGGCGCGCTGGTGACGGTGAGCGTGTCCGACCTGATGCTGTGGAGCGAGGAGGAGCGCAGGCAGTATGCCTGGCACGTGCGCTCCCGCATCAGCGAGCTCTACGAGCGCCTCGGCGCGCGCTTTCCCGTGTACGTGCTGGTGACCAAGGCCGACCTGCTCGCGGGTTTCCTGGAATTCTTCGGCGAGCTGGACGCGCAGGCGCGCGCACGCGTCTGGGGCGCCACTTTCGTGCATTCGGGCGACGGTTTCGTTCTGGGCAGCCCGGGACAGCGGTTCGCGGAGGAATTCCGTGCCCTCGAGGTGCGCCTGTACGACGAGCTGCTCGAGCGCATGCAGGAGGAGCAGGACCTGCAGCGGCGCGCGGCGGCATACCGGTTCCCGCAGCAGTTCCACGGCCTCGGCCCGCTGCTCGAGCAGTTCCTCGACGCCGCGTTCATCGGCGTGCCGGGCTCGCCCGAGGCGATGCTGCGCGGCGTGTACTTCACCAGCGGCACGCAGGAGGGCAGCCCGATCGATCGCGTCCTCGGCGCGCTCGCGCGCAGCTTCGGCCTGGAACGCGCCGCCGGCGCGGCGGTGGCGCCGGGCAGCGGCAAGAGCTTCTTCCTGACGCGCCTGCTGCGCGATGTGATCTTCCCGGAATCGGGGCTGGCTGGCACCGACGAGCGCCTGGAGCGGCGCGCGCGGCGGCTGCGCGGACTCGCCTATGCCGCGATCGTCGTTGTCACGGCCGCGTTGGGCGCGACGTGGACGGCCAGCTACATCGCGAACCGGAATTTCATCGCGACCGCCGAAACGGCGGCGGCCAGGGCGAGACAGGAGCTGGCCGCGCTCGGCCCGCCCCGACCCGGGGACGCGGCCGGGCTGCTGCGCACGCTCGACACCCTGCGCTCGCTCCCTGGCGGCGCCGCGGATGGCGCCGCGCGCGGCGCTTTCCATGGTGCGGGGCTGTCGCAGGCGAGGAAAATCGGCGCCCAGGCGCGACGCGCGTACCGCAACGCCCTGTCTGATGCCCTGCTTCCGCGCCTCGCGCTCGCGCTCGAAGAGGAAATCCGCCAGGCGCTGCGTTCTCCGTCGCCCGCGGGCCTGCGCGAGGCGCTGGACGCCTATCAGGCCCTGTACGCGGGCGCAAAACCCGACCCCGCGCCCATGCAGGCGGCCGCGCTGCGAAACTGGCGGCTGCCGGATGCCGAGGGCGCCGCGCTGCTTGCGCACTTGAAGGCCGGTTTTGAGGACGGCATGCCGGAGATGCGCCATCCGCAAGACGAGGCCATAATCCGGGAAGCCCGCCAGCGGCTGGGCGCCGGGGAACCGGGTTCCCCGCGCGACCGCGTTCCGGCGAGCGCAAAAAAATCCTCATGAGCGAATCCTTCGAAACCGGCTGGTACGGCAAGCTGCCCTGCAGCGGGGATTTCGTCACCCGCCGCCTGCCGACGGCGTTCATCGAGGCCTGGGACGCGTGGCTGAACGTGATGATCACGGGCAGCCGCGAGCGCCTGGGCGTGGCCTGGCGCGAAGCGTTCCTTTCCGCGCCCGCCTGGCGCTTCGCGCTCGCGCCGGGGGTGATCGGATTGCAGGGCTGGGCCGGCCTGATCGTGCCCAGCGTCGACTCGGTGGGCCGCTACTTCCCGCTCACGGTGGCGAGCGGCCTTTCGTCCGCCAGCATGGACCCGGTGGCGACGCTGGTGCGCGCGCACCAATGGTATGCCGAGGTCGAGCCGGTGGTGAACGTGGCGCTCTCCACCGACGCGGAAATCGGCACCTTCGACGCGCAGCTCGCGAACCGGCGTTTTCCCGAGGAGCTGGTGGCGACGCTGGAGGAGACCGAGGAGACCATTCCGCCGCGCTCGCGAGGCCAGCGCGCGCTGTGGATCCCGCTCGGGCCCGAGTTCCAGGGCGAAGCCGGGTTGCGCGGGCTCGCCAAGCCGCTCGCCGCGCCGTACTCGGCCTGGCTGGCCGAGGAATCCGAGATCTTCGGGCGCAGCCTGATGCTCTGCGAGCGGCTGCCGGCGGTCGATCAGTTCTGCGCCATGCTCAACGGCGAATGGCACCAGCGGTCCGTGGAACGCCGCAGCGCCTGAGCACGCCATGGCCCTGTCCCTCAAGATCCTGAAAAAGGTCGGCAGCCGCGCCGACATGATCGCGAGCCGGAGCTGGCCGCAGAACAAGATCACCATCGGCCGCGGCGAGGAATGCACGCTGGTGCTGGAGGATCCGAAAAAGCACGTGTCGCGCGTGCATGTGGAGCTGGAGGAGAAGACCGAGGGCGTGTACCGCATGACGGTGATCTCCAAGGTGAACCCGGTGTTCATCAACGGCAAGCGGCAGGGGCCGGGAAGCCGGCTGGAGCTCGCCACCGGCGATCGCTTCGAGCTGGGCGAATACGAACTCGAGCTGCTCGCGCCGCCCGGCACGGGCCGCACGGTGTTCCCGACCGCGGAAGTCGAGGAGACCACGCGGCCGAACAACCCGATGCTGCAGGTGCCGAAGCGCAGTCCGGCGCCCGCGCGGCCGGAAAAGACCGTTCCGGTGGAGACCGTCGAAGCCGCGCCCGCGGCGGAGGGTCACGAAGCTGCCTTCGACCCGGGCAACCTGCCACCCGTGGAACCGGGGTTCTTCGATGAGCCCGAGCCTGAGACGGCGCCCGCGCCCGCGGTGGCAAAAGCGCCACCGCCTTCGCCGCCTCCACCGCCTCCGGTCGCGCCGGCGGACAAGACCGACGTCTTCGCCGAGGCGACCTTCATCGGCGCCTCGCAGGCCCCGGCGCCGGCCAGCATCTTCGACGAGGCGACCTATGTCGGCGGCCGGCCCCCCGCGGGGGTTCCGGCCGCGCACGGTGCCGCCCCCGCGGCCTCCGGCGCCGCCGGGATGCGCGCCGCGGTCCGGGCGTTCCTGGCCGGCGTGGGGACGGAAGAGAAGGAAATCGCCGACGCCGACATCGAGGCCTTCCTGCAGCAGTCGGGCAGAATCATGCGCGCGGCGGTGGAAGGCGCGATGACGCTGCTCGCGGCGCGCGCCACGGCGAAGAAGGAGCTGCGCGCCGAAGACCGTACCATGGTCGCCTCGAGGGACAACAACCCGCTCAAGCTCATGTCCGATCCGCAGGAGGCGATGGCGTTCCTGCTGGAGACCCGGGACCGCGGCAGCGGCTTTCTCGATCCTGTGCAGGCGGTCGGCGACGCCTTCGAGGACCTGCGCGCGCACGAAGTCGCGCTGTTCGCGGGCATGCGCGCGGCGCTGCTCGGCGCGATCCGGCGCTTCGATCCGAAGACGCTGGAGGCGGAGCTGGAGAAGAGCGCGGGCGGCCTGGGGCTGAACCGCAAGGCCAAGCTCTGGGAGCAGTTCGCCGTGTTCCAGCAGAAGCTCGCGCAGGACGCCGAGGACGATTTCAACAAGGTGTTCGGGCGCGAGTTCATGGGCACCTACATGGCCCAGGTGAAGCAGCTCCGAGGCGGGCGGCAGTAGGCTTTTTTTTGCCGGTCTTGCCAGACGGACAGATACTGTATAAAAATACAGTATCATGGCTTCCCTTGCCGAACTCCTCCAGCGGCAGGCCGTCTGGCGCGGCGCCGCTGCCGACGCCGGCCTGCCGGCCGCGCCCACCGGCTTCGCGGCGTTGGACGCCGAGCTGCCGGGAGGCGGCTGGCCGGCCGGAAGCCTTGCCGAGGTGCTGTGCCCGGACGAGGGCGTGGGCGAGCTGCAGATCGTCCTGCCCGCCCTAGCGGCGCTGACCTCGGCCGGCCGCCGTATCGCCTGGCTCGCGCCCCCCTACCTGCCGTATGCGCCCGCTCTGCGCGCCGCGGGCGTGCGCCTGGAGGGGCTGACCGTGGTGCGCGCTCCCGGGCGGCGCGATGCACTGTGGGCGGCCGAACAGGCGCTGCGCGCCGGGACCTTCCACGCCCTGCTGCTCTGGCTGCCCCGCGCGAGCTACGCGGAACTGCGCCGGCTCGCCGTGGCGGCGCAGGACGGCCCGGGCTTCGCGCTCGCTTTCCGCCCGCCCGAGGCGGGCCGCGAGTCCTCGCCCGCCGTGCTGCGCCTGAGGCTGGAAGCGGGGGACAGGCGGCTCGCGATACGCATCCTCAAGCGCCGCGGCCGGCCGCTCGCCGCGCCGCTTGCCCTGCCGATCGAAAGGCCCGCAGTTGTCGCAGGTAATGCAGATGCATTGGGTCGCGCTCCACTTCCCGCAGCTCCGGCGCCAAGCGCTCGCGCGCGGGCATGCGTCGCCTGAGCCAGAGCGGCAGGCGCTCGCGGCGGCGGCAGGCTGGGCCTGCCAGTTCACGCCGCGCGTCTCGCTCGAGCCGCCGCAGGCGCTGTTGCTGGAGGTCGCGGGCAGCTTGCGCTATTTCGGCGGGCGCTGGAAGTTCCTTTCCCGGCTGCGCGCGGGACTGGGCAATCTCGGCCTCTCGGCGTGCATCGGCGAAGCGCCGGTGGCGCGCGCCGCGCTGTGGCTTGCGCGCGGCGACGGCGGCCGGCTGGACGCACAGCCGGTCGCCGTCCTTGGCCTCGATCCGCCGTCGCAGGCGCTGCTCGCCGACCTCGGTGTAAAGACCATCGGCGCCCTGCTGCGCCTGCCGCGCGATGGCGTCGCGCAGCGCTTCGGCGCGGACCTGCTCGAGCAGCTCGACCAGGCCCGCGGCCGGATGCCGGAAGCGCGCGAGTTTTTCGCGCCGCCGGCGCGCTTCGCCGCGCGCCTGGAGCTGCCGGCGCCGGTGCGGGAGGCCGCGAGCGCGTTGTTCGCGGCGCGTCGCCTGCTCGTCCAGATGGAGGGCTTCCTCGCCGCGCGGCAGGCCGGCGTGCGGGCTTTTTCCCTGGCGCTGCTGCACGAGGATGCGCCGGCCACCGAGGTGCGGGTCGGGCTCGCCGCGCCCGGCCGCGCCGCGGAGCATTTCGCGCGCCTGCTGCGCGAGCGCCTGGGCGCGCTCGTGCTGCGTTCGCCGATTGCAGCGATCCGGATCGAAGCCGGCGACCTTGAACATCTCCGGCAACGAAGCAAAAACCTTTTCGACGACCGCTCCGGCGGCGAGGAGGAATGGCTGCGCCTGGTCGAGCGGCTGCAGGCGCGCCTGGGCAGCGGCGCGGTGCACGGCCTGGACACGCAGGAAGACCATCGACCGGAACGCGCTTTTTGCCGGGTTGCTTTTGCGATCAGAGATCTGAATGCAAAACAGCAAAAGAAAGACATGCAGAACGAAAACAACGGCCCGCGCCCGTTGTGGCTGCTCGAGCCGCCGCGCCGGCTCGCCGAGGGCGAGTTCGTGCTGCTGGCGGGCCCGGAGCGCATCGAGTCGGGCTGGTGGGACGGCGCCGAGGCGCGGCGCGACTACTTCATCGCCCGCACCGGCGAGGCCTCGCTCGCCTGGATCTACCGGGAGCGGGAAGGAGGCTGGTTCCTGCATGGCTACTTCGCCTGACGCTCTGCCCGCCTACGCGGAGCTGCACTGCGTGTCGAATTTCAGCTTCCTGCGCGGCGCCTCGCACCCGGAGGAGCTGGTGGCGCGCGCGGCCGCGCTCGGCTACGCGGCGCTCGCGCTCACCGACGAATGCTCGCTGGCGGGCATCGTGCGCGCCCACGGGGCGGCGAAGGCCGCCGGGCTGAAGCTGATCGCCGGCAGCGAGATCCGGCTCGAGGACGGCCTCCAGCTCGTGCTGCTCGCCCCGGAGCGCAGGGCCTACGGCGCGCTGTGCGCGCTGATCA
>JADLES010000190.1 GCA_020845995.1 Burkholderiales bacterium
AAGCTCGCCTACCTGCCCTTCGGCGCCGGCCCGCGCGTGTGCATCGGCAACTCCTTCGCCATGATGGAGCACGCCATCGTCCTTGTGACCGCGGTGCGGCGCTGGCGCCTCGAGTCGATCCCCGGCGTCGAGGTGCGCACCGAGCCGCGCATTACCCTGCGCCCCAGGGGCGGGCTGCCGATGCGGCTGCTGCGGCGCTGAATGGACGCGAGCAGGAGAATGCGAGCAATGCCGGGTTTCCTGCTCGCCGGCATTCTGTCTTTTGCCCAGCCCGCATGGAGCGAGGCTCTCAACGCGCAGTTGCGCGAAACAGTCAACGACGTTCCGGTTCCCGCGGCAGGTGCCAGCATCGTCGTCACCGCCTTCCGGCCGCAGGGCGCCGGGCCGTTTCCCTGGCTCGTCCTCAGCCACGGGACCGCCACCACGCTGGAGGCAAATCTCGCCAAGGGGCGCTACCGGCCGCTCTACCCGGTGCGCGAATGGGTGAAGCGCGGCTACGCGGTGTTCGTGCCGATGCGGCGCGGCTACGGCGCGCAGTCCGGCGGGCGGTTGGGCGACGCCTACGGCAGCTGCGGCCGGCCGGATTTCCGCCGCGCCGGCGAAGGCGCCGCGCTCGACCTGCTCGCCGCCGTCGATTGGGCGAAGACGCAGCCGGACCTCGATCCGAAGCGCTGGCTCCTGGTCGGCCAGAGCGCGGGCGGTTTCGCCTCGATCTACGCGGCATCGAAGCGTCCGGCAGGACTGGCGGCGGTGCTCGCGTTCTCCGCCGGCCGCGGCGGCGACCCGGACAAGCGCCCGGGCGAGCCCTGTGCCTCGGACAAGCTGGCGGAGCTCTTCGCCGCGCTGGCGCCGCAGATCGCCGTGCCCGTGCTCTGGTTTTACGCGCGCAACGACGCGTTCATCGGCGAGCGGGTGCAGAAGCTCTGGTTCGACAGCTTCCGTTCCACCGGCGGCCGCGGCGAGCTGATCCAGGTCGCGCCCTTCGCGCAGGCGCGCGGGCACGGCGTGTTCCCCTCTGCCCAGGGCACTCCCCTCTGGACCGCGGCGGTGGCGGAATTCTTCCGCGCACAATCAATCGGCCTGCCTTTCTAGGGCAACCATGGAGAGACGGAGATGAGCACGGTACGGGAACTGGCGCGCCTGGTGGAGTCTGCCGATACGAGGGTCGTGGAATTCGAGCTGTCCGCCGGTTCCGCCGGACCCTGGCACCATCATTCGCGCATGGTCGAGCATTGCTACTGCCTGGGAACGGAGCTGACCGTGGAGTTCGAGAGGGCGGCAGATATTCGCCTCAAGGCCGGCCAGCGATGTGAAATAGCATCCGGCACGGTCCACCGGATACGCAACGGCTCCCCAGTCGCGTGCAAGTATCTAGTGGTTCAGCGGGGCGGCGAATATGATTTCGTGGAGCATACGGGAGCTACGTAGGTTCCATGCATATTCTCGAATTCATCGCCGAACGCAGGATCGAGGAAGCGGTCGCGCGCGGCTAACTGGCCGGCGTGACGAGGTCGGCCTTGGTGGCCGGCACGGAGTAGGAGGCGTCGGGGTAGACCGGCAGGGATTCCTCCCAGGCGCGGTATTGCGCCCGCATCTCCTCGAAGCGCTTCGGCGCTCGGCGGGCCCAGTTGGCGCGCTCGCGCACGTCCCTGGCGAGGTTGAAGAGGAATTCGTTTCCTTCGACCGAGAGGTACTTCCAGTCGCCCGAGCGCATTGCCTTCTGCTCGCGGAATGTCATTTTCCAGAAGAGATCCCGCTTCAGGACTTTCGATGGCGACTTCAGGTTCGGGAGCAGGTTCAAGCCGTCGAGCGGGTAGCCCGGGTCAGCCTCGACCCGCGCCGCGGCAAGAAAAGTCGCGACCCAATCCATCGTGACCGCGTGCTGCGCGCTGACGCCGCCCGGCTTCACCACCGCCGGCCAGCGCACGATGTAGGGCACGCGGATGCCGCCTTCGAGGAGGTCCATCTTCTTGCCGACCAGCGGCCAGGTGTCCGAGAAGCGCTCGCCGCCGTTGTCGCTAGTGAAGACCACGAGCGTGTTCTTGTCGAGCCGGCATTTTTTCAGCGCGGAAAGAATCCGGCCAATGCCCTCGTCCATCTGCCGGATCATCGTCAGGTAGGCCGCCAGCGACCCGCCGTCGAAGTGGTACAACTTCTCGATGCGCCTCGCCTCGGCGGCGTCCGCGCGCGTTTCCCAGGGCCAGTGCGGCGCGTTGTAGTGCACCGAGAGCAGGAAGGGTTTGTCCTTCGTCTTCTCGAGGAATTGAACCGCCTTGTCCGAGATCAGATCGGTCAAATAGCCCTTGCGGTGAATTTCCTTCTCGTTCTCGAAAAGATCGTGCACGCCGGCCGTATCCCGGTGCGTGAAGTAGTCGAGCCCGCCGGAGAGCGCGCCGAAGAATTCCTGGTAGCCGCTTTTCAGCGGCCCGAAATGCGGCGGGAAGCCGAGGTGCCACTTGCCCACCAGCGCGGTGGCGTAGCCCGCGTCGCGCAGCAGCGAGGGCAGCGTCGGGTGCGCGGGCGGCAGGCCGAGGCGCGGGTCGCCGCGCGCCGCGCCGCTGCGGATCGGCTCATCCGCCCCGCCGCGCAGCCGATGCTGCCAGCGGCCGGTCATCAGCGCGAAACGCGTCGGCGAGCAGACCGAGG
>JADLES010000191.1 GCA_020845995.1 Burkholderiales bacterium
AAACGATTGGTCGGGGTGACTGGATTCGAACCAGCGACACCTGCGTCCCGAACGCAGTACTCTACCAGGCTGAGCTACACCCCGAGGCGGTCCGGCGACCGCGAACCCGCCCCTTGCAGCTAGGAGCGGCGCGTCACCGAAAAGGACGCCAATTCTAGCAAAGAATCCCTGTGCTTCGAGGGGGGCAGCGGCGTGAGCGCGCGCCGCGCGGCCTCGGCCTCGCGCCCGGCGACCGCGCGCGCATACTCCAGCGCGCCGGTCTCGCGCACGACCTCCAGCACGCGCGCGAAGTCTTCGCGGCCGCCCTCGACGATCGCCCGGCGCACCGCGTCGGCCTGCGCCGGCGCGCCGCTTGCCATCGCGCGGATCAGCGGCAGCGTCGGCTTGCCTTCGGCGAGGTCGTCGCCCAGGCTCTTGCCGATCGCTTCGGCAGCGCCCGAGTAATCGAGCACGTCGTCGACCAGCTGGAACGCCGTGCCCAGGCGCATGCCGTACTCGGCGAGCCCGCTCTCGACCGCGGGCGCCGCCGCGGCGAGGACCGCGCCCAGGCGCGCCGCCGCCTCGAACAACTTGGCGGTCTTGCGCCGAATCACTTCGAGGTAGCGCTCCTCGCCGACGTCGGGGTCGTGGCAGTTCATGAGCTGCAGCACCTCGCCCTCGGCGATGGTGTTGGTGGCCTCGGCAAGCACCGCCATCACGCGCATGCTGTCCACACTCAGCATCATCTGGAAGGCGCGCGAGTATAGAAAATCGCCCACCAGCACCGCCGCCGCGTTGCCGAACTGCGCGTTGGCGGTGCCGCGCCCGCGGCGCAGGTCCGATCCGTCCACCACGTCGTCATGCAGTAGCGTGGCCGTGTGGATGAACTCGACCACCGCCGCCAGCTCGTGGTGTCCGCTCCGGCCACCGGACCCGGGGTAGCCGCAGGCGCCGGCGGCGAGCAGCACGAGCGCGGGCCGCAAGCGCTTGCCGCCCCCGCCGACGATGTACTCCGCGACCTGGCGCACCAGCGCGACGTCCGAGGCGAGGCGCGCGCGGATCACGGCGTCGACGCGCTGCATGTCGGCACCGATCGGCGCGAGGAAGGGGAGCTGCTCCACGGGGTGGGAAAGTAGCACAGCGGGCTTTGACCAGGCGCACGGGAATCCCTTATAATTCCAAGTCTTTGCATCTGTTTTTCCCCGCATCTACCAGTCAGGGTCCGTCATGTACGCAGTGTTCCAGACCGGCGGCAAGCAGTACCGGGTCAAGTCCGGCGAGCAGCTGAAAATCGAGGCGCTGCCCGCCGACGTCGGCGCCGCGGTGTCTTTCGACCGCATCCTCATGCTCGGCGAGGGCGAGGGCGTGCGCGTCGGCGCGCCGTTCCTCGACGGCGCGAAGATCAAGGCGACGGTGATCGCGCAGGCACGCGGCGAAAAGCTGCGCATTTTCAAGCTGCGTCGGCGCAAGCACTACGCAAAGACGCAGGGGCACCGCCAGTCGTTCACCGAAGTGCGCATCGACGAGATCGTCGGCGCCTGAACCGCCCGGCGCGGACATCGAAAGGCAGAACCAACCATGGCACACAAGAAGGCAGGCGGCAGTTCCCGCAACGGCCGCGATTCAACCGCCAAGCGGCTCGGCGTCAAGACCTACGGCGGCGAGTTCGCGCAACCGGGCCAGATTATCGTGCGCCAGCGCGGCACGGTGGTCCATCCCGGCACCAACGTCGGCATGGGCCGCGACCATACGCTGTACGCGCGCGCCGCGGGCCGCGTGGAGTTTTCGCTCAAGGGCTCCGGCAGCAAGAAAACCGTGAGCGTCCGCCCGGCCTAGACCCTCCCGCGACTCCGCGAAAAGCCCCGCCGGAGTCGGTGGGGCTTTTTCTTTTCCGCGCGCGGAAACCAAAACCGATGAAATTCATCGACGAAGCCAGGATCCAGGTGCACGCCGGCAAGGGCGGGGACGGCAGCGCCGCGTTCCGCCGCGAGAAGTTCGTGCCGCGCGGCGGACCCTCGGGCGGCGACGGCGGGCGCGGCGGCAGCGTCTGGGCGATCGCCGACCGCAACCTCAATACGCTGATCGACTACCGCTACGCCCGCATTCACCGCGCCGGGGACGGCGAGCCGGGCCGCGGCGCCGACAAGTACGGCCGCGGCGGCGCCGATATCCAGTTGCGCGTGCCGGTCGGCACGCTGATCCGCGACGCGGCCGATGGCGCGCTCCTTGCCGACCTGGCCGGCGATGGGCAGCGCGCCCTGCTCGCGAAGGGCGGTCGCGGCGGCCTGGGTAACCTGCATTTCAAGTCGAGCGTGAACCGCGCGCCGCGCCAGTTCACGCGCGGCGAGGCGGGCGAATGCCGCGAGCTCTTGCTCGAGCTGCGCGTGCTCGCCGACGTCGGGCTGCTCGGCATGCCCAACGCGGGCAAGTCCACCTTCATCCGCGCCGTTTCCGCGGCGCGGCCGAAGGTCGCCGATTACCCGTTCACCACGCTCAACCCTTCGCTCGGCGTGGTGCGCATCGCGCACGACGCGAGCTTCGTCCTCGCCGACATCCCCGGTCTGATCGAGGGCGCTGCCGAGGGCGCGGGTCTCGGACACCAGTTCCTGCGGCACCTGTCGCGCACCCGACTGCTGCTGCACCTGGTGGACCTCGCGCCGCCGGAGGGCGCCGACCCGGCGCGCGAGGCTCGCGCGCTCGCCGGCGAACTGAGAAAGTACGATCCCGCGCTGTACCGCAAGCCGCGCTGGCTGGTGCTGAACAAGGCCGACCTGGCCGCGAATGCCGCCGACGCCGATGCGCGCGCGCGCCGCATCGTGCGCGCGCTGCGCTGGAAGGAGCCCTGGTTCGTGGTCTCCGCTCTGAGCGGGCGCGGCTGCCGGGCACTGTCGGCGAAGGTCTACGCGTTCCTCTCCGGCGCCGAAAAGCGCAAGGCCCGCCGTGCAGCCTAGCCCTCTCGCCGCGGCCGGCACGCTGGTCATCAAGGTGGGCTCCTCGCTGGTGACCAACCAGGGCCGGGGGCTGGACGCGCAGGCGATCGCGCGCTGGGCCGCGCAGATCGCGCAGTTGCGCGCGCTCGGTCGCAAATGCGTGCTCGTCTCCAGCGGCGCGATCGCCGAGGGGCTGCTGCGGCTGGGTTGGACCCGGCGCCCGAGCGCGATCCACGAACTGCAGGCCGCCGCCGCCGTCGGCCAGATGGGGCTCGCGCAGTGCTACGAATCCTGCTTTCGCGAGCACGGGCTGGCGACCGCGCAGGTGCTGCTGACGCACGCCGACCTCGCCGACCGGCAGCGATATCTCAACGCGCGCTCGACGCTGCGCACGCTCCTCGAGCTCGGCGTGATCCCGGTGATCAACGAGAACGATACGGTGGTCACCGACGAGATCAAGCTCGGCGACAACGACACGCTGGGGGCGCTGGTCGCGAACCTGGTGGAAGCCGACGCGCTCATCATCCTCACCGACCAGGAAGGGCTCTTCGACGCCGATCCGCGCAAGGCGGCCGGGGCGCGGTTGATCGAGGAGCGCGACGCCGGCGATCCCGACCTCGCCGCGGTCGCCGGCGGGACCGGCAGCGCCTTCGCCAAGGGCGGCATGATCACCAAGGTGCGCGCGGCGCAGCGCGCGGCGCGCAGTGGCGCGCACACCGTCATCGCCTCCGGGCGCGCGCCGGACGCGCTGCTGCGCATCGCGCGCGGCGAGCGCGTCGGCACCCTGCTCACCGCGAGCACGCTGCCGATCGCGGCCAAGAAACAATGGCTGGCCGACCACCTGACGCTCGCAGGCGAGCTCATGCTGGACGCGGGCGCGGTGAAGGCGCTCGCCAGCGGCGGCCGCAGCCTGCTCCCGGTAGGCGTGACCGAGGTGAAGGGGCAGTTCGAGCGCGGCGCCGTGGTCGCCTGCCGCGACCCGCGGGGCCGCGAGATCGCGCGCGGCCTGGTGAACTATTCGGCCGACGAGGCGCGCCGCATCATGCGCCGGCCGTCAAGCGAGATCGAGGCGATCCTCGGCTATGTCGACGAGCCCGAGCTGATCCACAGGGACAATCTGGTGCTGCTCTAGCGCGTGTAGCCGTACTGCGGCACGACCAGCCCCGGATGGCCGCCGCGCCGCAGCGCTTCGATGCCTTCGGCCGCATTCTCGATCGGCCGGTGGCGCGGGCACAGGTATTCGAAATAGAGCACGTTGTGCCAGCGCTGGATGGTCCGCGCCTGGATCTCGCGCCACTCGCTCTCGCGCGGCGACCAGCGCCCGCCCGCGCCCTGGGCGAACACCTTGTAGCTCTTGGTGGCGCAGCGGATGCCCTCGTAGCTGATGTTGCCGACGCCGGAGGGGCTGCGCGCGACCAGGGTGTAGCGCACCACGCCATCCGCGCTGACGCTGATCGAAGCCGCATCCACGAAGAAGCGAAAAGTGGCGTCCGAGCTGACCGGAAACTCGATCAGGTCGGCGTCCTTCGGGTAGGGCGGCAGGCGCACCTCGCCCTCCTTCCACTTGAGCTTCTCCTGCTGCTCCTCCCAAACGCTCTGGCCGCTGCTGGTGGGACTCACGGGCGGCAACTGGTTGGTATTCTGCGCCGCGGCCGCGAGCGCCACGCCCGCAAGAAGGACGACGCAAAGGCGGGCGGCCATCGGGTGAGGGCTGCGACCCCTCAGGAAAGGTCGCCCGCGAGGGAATCGCGCACGTCACGCTCCGCCTGCACAAGCGCGCGGTAATGGGGATGGTCAACGCCGATCGACACGCCCGCGCCGCTCTTCAGCGCCGCGCGCATGCCCTCGTCGAGTTCGAAGCGCACGAAGTGCACCGCCGAGGTCTTTTCCTCGTTCTCGCGCTCGAGATCCTCGTCCGCGATGGCGAATACCTTCGCGCAGCCCTCGACCTGGACCCAGCAGCGATCCTCGATGCCCTTCAGCTCGGCCAGGCGCCGGCGCCGCTCCTCTGGCTCCGGGTACTCGATCAGCATGGTCGCCTTCCAGTTGCTGCCGTCGGGGATGAGCGGATTGTAGGCATCGAGCTCGCCGCGAATGCCCGCCTCCTCGAAGATGCGCTCGATGCGCAGCATCTCCTGCACCTGGTAGCGGATGGTCTGCTCGTCCTCGAAGACGAGCGTGACGTGCCCGCCCACGTGCACGGTACGCCGCTTCTTGTGGGCGATGACCCGGGAGCGGTAGGCGTTGCGCTCCCGGGCGTATGCCTCCAGCGACAGGAGGTCTTCCGGCGCGATCTGCGCCATCACGCCACCCGCGGCATGCAGGAACAACCCGTCCTATTCGACCAGTTGATCGAGGGCCTTCTGGAAGCGGTTGGCGTGCGAGCGCTCCGCCTTCGCCAGCGTCTCGAACCAGTCGGCGATCTCGGTGAAGCCCTCGGCGCGCGCGGTTTTCGCCATGCCGGGATACATGTCGCTGTACTCGTGCGTCTCGCCCGCGACCGCCGCCGCGAGGTTGAGCTTGGTGCGGCCGATCGGCTTGTCGGTCGCCGGGTCGCCGACGGGCTCCATGTACTCCAGGTGGCCGTGCGCATGCCCGGTCTCGCCTTCCGCGGTCGAGCGGAACAGCGCCGCGACGTCGTTCTGGCCCTCGACATCCGCTTTCGCGGCGAAATACAGGTAGCGGCGGTTGGCCTGCGATTCGCCGGCGAACGCGGCCTTCAGGTTTTCGTGGGTCTTGGATCCTTTCAGCTGCATGACTGCCTCCTGGGTTGCGGAAGTGGCAACGTTACGGCGCGCGGCGCGCGCCGGCAAATCGTTTGTCGCGATGGGCGCCATAGCACCGCCCTATCGGCGGCGCCCGGCCGCCATTCTACCCGCCCAGCGCCGCCTCGATCTCCGAGAAGGTGCGCGCGACCTCGCCGGAGCTGTGCACCTGCACGCCCGTCTGCCGCGCCAGTTGCGACAGCGAGAAGATGCCGCGCACCATTGCGCGGCGCAGCGGCGGGTCGATCAGGCTCTTCGGCGGCAGGATTTCTTCGTCGACCACCAGCGCGTGCTGGCGCCCGGCCTGGCGCAGCGTCTCGAGCACGTGGCCGACCCGCGCGCCCTCGACATCGGCGAGCGCGAGCACATCCACCTGGCGCGCCGGCGTCATGATGTCGCCCACCGCGAGCTGGTCGCGCCGCAGGCCCAGCTCCAGCGCCACGCGCAGCGCGCGCTCCCCGAGAATGTCGGTCGCCGTGACCACGCCGAGAACCACGTCGCGCTCATCGACCACCAGGAGCAGTCGCACCCCGCGCGAGATCATGTACTGGTTCGCGCCCTCGATCGGCGCCTGCGGCCGGATGGTGGCCGGGCTGGTGCGCAGCAGGTCGGTCATCACCTCCAGCGCGGGCGATTCGCGCGTGACCCGGACCGGTTCGGGTTGCGATGGACGGCGGTAGCCGGCGCCCTCGCCCAGTTCCAGGATCGGCAGTACGCGGTATTCGCGGTCCATGACCCCTCCTTTCGCTCTGCGAGACTGCGCACGCGCCGCGCTAGCCGCCCTGGCCCGCTTCCGGTTGCGGCGCGGGACGCCGGCGCCGGTCGGCGTCGCGGTACCGGTGCAGCTCGGTGAGCGCCTGGCGGTAGACCTCGCGCTTGAACTCGACCACCGCCTCCACCGGCACCCAATACTCGTGCCAGCGCCAGGCGTCGAACTCCGGCTTGCCGTTGGCGCGCAGCCGGACGTCGCAGTCGCGGCCGAGCATGCGCAGCAGGTACCAGATCTGCTTCTGGCCCCTGTAGGTGCCGCGAAAGTCGCGCCGGATCCATTTCTCCGGCACGTCGTAGCGCAGCCAGTGGCGCGTGCGTCCGAGAATGCGCACATGCTCGGGCCGCAGGCCGACCTCCTCCTCCAGTTCGCGGAACATCGCCTGCTCGGGCGTCTCGCCGGCCTTGATGCCGCCCTGCGGGAACTGCCAGGCGTGCTGGTTGACTCGCTTGCCCCAGAACAGTTCGTTGCGCGCGTTCAGCAGCAGGATGCCGACGTTCGGCCGATACCCGTCGCGATCGAGCATGGCTGCACCACCTACGCTAGAATTCCCTGCTGCATTTTTCCACAGCCGCACGGCAAATTCAACGCCGAGTCCCCCGTCGAATGCGCAGCTCCCAGCACTTCATCTCGACCATCAAGGAGGCGCCGGCCGACGCCGAGCTCGTGAGCCACAAGCTGATGATCCGCGCCGGCATGATCCGGCGCCTCGCGGCGGGGATCTACACCTGGATGCCGGTCGGGCTGCGGGTGGTGCGCAAGATCGAGGCCATCGTGCGCGAGGAGATGAACCGCGCCGGTGCCACCGAGCTGTCGATGCCGGTGGTGCAGCCGGGCGAGCTGTGGCAGGAATCGGGGCGCTGGTCGGCCTACGGGCCGGAGCTGCTGCGCTTCAAGGACCGCCACGAGCGCGACTTCGTGATCCAGCCGACCTCTGAAGAGGTGATCACCGAGATCGCGCGCGCCGAGCTGCGCAGCTACCGGCGGCTGCCGGTGCATTTTTACCAGATCCAGAACAAGTTCCGCGACGAGCGCCGGCCGCGCTTCGGCGTCATGCGCGGGCGCGAGTTCATCATGAAGGACGGCTACTCGTTCCACGCCGACTACGCGGACCTGGAGCGCGAGTACCGCAACATGTACGACACCTATACCCGCATCTTCACGCGCATGGGCCTCAAGTTCCGCGCGGTGGCCGCCGACACCGGCGCGATCGGCGGCACCGGCTCGCACGAGTTCCAGGTGCTCGCGGATTCCGGCGAGGACGCGATCGCCTACAACCCCGACTCGGACTATGCCGCCAATCTGGAACTGGCGGAGGCTGCTGCGCCGTCGCAGCCCAGACCAAAACCCGCTGAGGAAATGAAGAAGTTCCCCACGCCGGGCAAGAGCACCTGCGAGGACGTCGCCGAGCTGCTCAAGCTGCCGCTGGCGCGCACCGTGAAATCGGTCGCCGTCATGCATGACCAGACATTCGTGCTGCTGCTGATCCGCGGCGATCACAGCCTGAACGAGGTCAAGACGAGCAAGGTGGCGAACCTGAGCCCCTTTCGCTTTGCCACTCCCGAAGAGATCCAGGCCAATCTCGGCTGCAAGCCCGGCTACATTGGTCCCGTCGGCGCCAAGGTGCGTGTGGTCGCCGACCGCACGGTGGCTGCGATGGCGGACTTTGTCGGCGGCGCCAACGAAGAGGGTTTTCACCTCACCGGCGTCAACTGGGGGCGCGATGCGCCCGAGCCCGAGGTCGCCGACATCCGCAATGTCGTCGAGGGCGATCCCTCCCCCGACGGCAAGGGCCGCCTGAAGATCCAGCGCGGCATCGAGGTCGGCCACATATTCCAGCTGCGCACCAAGTACTCCGAGGCGATGAAAGCCATGTACCTGGACGCCAGGGGCAAGACCCAGCCGATGGAGATGGGCTGCTACGGCATCGGCGTCACGCGCATCGCCGCGGCCGCCATCGAGCAGAACCACGACGAGCGCGGCATCGTGTTTCCGCGGCCGATCGCGCCGTTCGAGGCCTGCCTGGTGCCGATCGGATTGCACAAGAGCACCGCGGTGCGCGAGGCGGCCGAGAAGCTCTACGCCGAGCTGCGGCGGGCGGGCGTGGACCTGCTGCTGGAGGACCGCGACGAGCGCCCGGGCGTGCTCTTCGCGGACATGGATCTGCTCGGCATCCCGCACCGCCTGGTGCTCTCGGAGCGCGGTCTCGCCGCCGGCGCCGTCGAATACAAGGCGCGCAACCGCGAGTCGCCCGAGAACGTCCCGCTCGCCGGCGCGCTGCAGTTCCTGCGGGAGCGGTTCGCGAGCGCATGAGGGTCGGCGCGCTGGCGCTCGCACTGCTCTGCGCCGCGTCGCCGGCGCTGGCTGGCAACCAGGTCGAGGAAAAGCTCGCCGAAAGCGTGCGCGCGCAGCTGCGCGGCGCGATCGCCGACCGCGGCGTGCCGGTCATCCTCTTCGAGAGCGGTCCGGAGAACGCCCACAAGTGGCTCTACGAGATGAGCAAGCGCCTGCAACGCCGCATGCCGGACCGCAAGGCGCGCACCGAGTTCCTCAAGACGGTCCATTACGAGGCGCGGCGCAACGGGCTCGACCCGCAGATGGTGCTCGGGCTGATCCAGGTCGAATCGGGCTTTCGCAAGTACGCGGTGTCCAGCGCCGGCGCGCGCGGCTACATGCAGGTGATGCCGTTCTGGGTCCGGCTGATCGGCGAGCCGCACCACAACCTGTTCGCGCTGCGCACCAACCTGCGCTACGGTTGCGCGATCCTGCGCCACTACCTCACGGCCGAAAACGGCGACTATTTCCGCGCGCTCGGGCGCTACAACGGCAGTCTCGGCCAGCCCGAGTACCCGGGCGCGGTGAACGCGGCCTGGCAGGGTCCGTGGAAGTACGAAGGCGCGACCAGTTGAGGCGCCGCACATGCCGCTGCGTATGAGTTCTCCTTTCGCCGGTCGCCTCAGCGGCGTCGAGCCGGCCGCGCGCGGCGCGATCGTGATCCCGCAGCGGCGCGTGTACATCCTGCCCAGCCGGCTGGGGTTGCTGTTCGGCGGAGCGCTGCTCATCCTGCTGATGGGGTCGATCAACTACATGCTTTCGCTCGGTTTCGCGCTCACCTTCCTGCTCGCCGGCGCCGGTCTCGCCGGGATGGTGCAGACCACGCGCAATCTCGCCCGGCTCGCGGTGCACGCCGGCCGCGCCGCGCCCGCGTTCGCGGGCGAGCGCGCGCTGTTCCGGCTGGGGCTCGCCAACGGCGCCGCCTTCGACCGCCCCGAGATCCTGCTGCGACACGTCGCATCGGGGGCGGAATGCAGGATCGATGTCGCGGCCGGTGAGTCCGCCGAGGCGGGACTCGCGATTCCCGCCCTGCGACGCGGCTGGCAGCCGCTGGGGCGGGTAATGCTGGAGACGCGCTTTCCGCTGGGCCTCTTTCGCGCCTGGACCTTCGTCGAGCCCGCGTGCCGGTGCCTGGTCTATCCGCGCCCGGAGCACGCGCCGCTGCCGCCACCGGTGCCAAGCCAGCAGGCGGGCGGGGGGCGCGCGCATGCGCAGGGCAGCGACGATTTTTCGGGCCTGCGCGCCTATCAACTCACCGATTCGCCGCGGCACGTGGCATGGAAATCCGTGGCGCGCAGCGATACCCGGCACGCGCGCAGCGACACCCGGCACGCGCGCGGCGACACGCAGTATGCACGCAGCGGGGACATGCTCACCAAGCAGTTCGCCGGCGAAGCGGTCGCGGAACTATGGCTGCTCCTCGGCGACCTGCCGGCCTCGCTCGGGCTGGAAGCGCGCCTGTCGCGCCTGACCGGGTGGGTGCTCGCCGCCGAGCGCAGCGGCGCGCACTACGGGCTGCGCCTGCCCGGCACCGAGATCGCGCCGGGGCGCGGCGAGCAGCACCGCGGCGCCTGCCTGCAGGCGCTCGCGCTGTACCGGGCGCGGGCCTGAGCCGGTGAGCACGCCCGACCGGTCCGATGCCGCCGCCCCGCCCGCGCCCCCGGCGCCGGACCGGCGAGCCCTCGACGGCCGCGACCTGGCGCTGCTCGCCGTGGGCCTGGCGATCGCCCTTGCGCCGCACGCGCTGCGTGCGCCAGCCTGGCTCAGCCTGCTCACCCTCGCGCTGATCGGCTGGCGCGCGCTGGCGGTCACAAGGCCCGCGCTGCTGCCCAAGAGCGTCCCGCTGCTGGCGATCGCCGCCGCGGGCATGCTCGGGGTCTGGCTCGAGTACCGTGCGATTTTCGGCCGCACGCCGGGCGTCATGCTGCTGGTGATGTTCTCCGGCCTGAAGGCATTGGAATCGCGCAACCAGCGCGACGCCGCGGCGCTGGTCTTCCTCACCTGGTTCCTCGCGATCACCAACTTCCTCTATACGCAGTCCATCCCGACCGCGCTCGGCATGCTGGCGGCGGTCGCCGCCAGCGTCACCGCGCTGGTGGTGCTCGCCGCGCCGCGGCGAGCGCTGCGGGCTGGCCTGCGCACTGCGGGAGTGCTGCTCGCGCAGGCCGTGCCGGCGGCGCTGATGCTGTTCCTGCTCTTTCCGCGCGTGCAGGGGCCGCTCTGGGGGCTGCCGCAGGACGCCTATACGGCGATGACGGGCCTGTCGGACTCGATGTCTCCGGGCAGCCTCTCGCAGCTCACGCTTTCGGATGCCATCGCCTTTCGCGTCGACTTCCAGGGGGAGTTGCCGCCGCGGCGCACGCTCTACTGGCGCGGCCCGGTGCTGTGGGACTTCGATGGACGTACCTGGCGCCCGGGCGCGCCGATGCCCACCGAACTGCCGCAGCCGCGTAACGGCGCGAAGGTCGAATACTCGGTGCTGCTCGAGCCGCACAACCGGCACTGGCTGTTCGCGCTGGAATCGGCGGCGCTGCTGCCGCCGCGCTCGCGCTACCTCGAGGACGGCCAGATCGTGACCCTGGCGCCGATTCGCGCGCGCATGCGCTACGACATGGTCTCGCGGGTCGAGGCCGATCCCGCGCCGGAGAACGACCGGCGCTTTCTTCGCCGCGCGCTGCGCCTGCCCGAGGGCTTCAATCCCCGGGCGCGCGCGCTCGCCGAGGGCTGGAGCCGCTCCGGGGCGAGCGACGCGCAGGTGCTCGAGCGCGCGATCGAGTACTTCGGCAGGGAACGGCTGCAATACACCACCGAGCCGCGCCTGCTCGGCCGCGATTCTGTGGACGAGTTCCTGTTCGAGACCCGCGAGGGATTCTGCGAGCATTTCTCCTCGGCTTTCGTGTTCCTGATGCGCGCCGCCGGCGTGCCCGCGCGCGTGGTGACCGGCTACCAGGGCGGCGACCTCAACCCGGTCGACCAGCGCTTCACGGTGCGCCAGTCCGACGCGCATGCCTGGGCGGAGGTGTTCCTCGCGGCGCGCGGCTGGACGCGGATCGACCCGACGGCGCTGTCGGTCCCCCGGCGGCTGGACGAGGGCCTTGCGCGCGCGATCTCGACGGCGGACGCGCTCCCCCTGCTGCTGCGCCCGGAGATGGCCTGGCTGCGCTCGGTGCGCTACAACTGGGAGGCGCTCACGCACCAGTGGAACCTGCTGGTGCTGGGCTACAACCCCGAGCGCCAGCGCGAGCTCATGTCCTGGTTCGGCATGCGCGACGCGGGCTGGCTGGAGCTCGCCTCCACGCTGCTCGCCGTGCTGGGCGGGTTCATGCTCGCGCTGGCCGCCTGGATGCTGCTGCGCCTCGCGCGGCCCGATCCGGTGCAAGCGGCCTGGAGCCGTTTCTGCCGCAAGCTCGGCGCGCAGGGCGTACCGCGCGCGCCGCACGAGGGACCGCGCGACTACGCCGAGCGCGCCGCGCGCGACCTGCCGTGGGCGCGCGATCCCATCGAGCGAATCGCCGCGCTGTACATCGCCCTGCGCTATGGCGGGAGCAGGTCGTCCGAGAGCGTGATGCGATTGCGCCGCATGGTCCGCGAGCTATCCTTCGGATGAGACGGCTGCTGGCCCTCGGCCTCGCCGCGCTCCTCGCCCTTCCCTGCGCCCGGGCGGCGGCGCCGGAGCCCGGCGGCAGGCACGCCTACGCGAGGCGCGGCGACGTGCATGCGTTCGTGCTCGAGATGGTCGCCCGCCATGGCTTCGTCGAGAGCGAACTGGCGTACCTCTTCGCGCGTGCGCGCCGCGAGCCCGCGATCCTCGCCGCCATCGCGCCGCCCAAGGATCCGAAGGCCCGCTCCTGGCAGCGGTACCGGGCGCGCTTCGTC
>JADLES010000192.1 GCA_020845995.1 Burkholderiales bacterium
GGGGCATGCCGTACCTGACGGCGTTCTGCGAGGCGGCGATGGTGGGCGCGCTCGCGGACTGGTTCGCGGTGACGGCGCTGTTCCGGCGGCCGCTGGGGTTGCCGCTGCCGCACACGGCGATCCTGCCGCGCAACAAGGCGCGCATCGCCGAGGGGCTGTCGGAGTTCATCCAGATCAATTTCCTCTCGTCGAAGGCGATCGTAGAGCGCATCGCCGAGTTCGGGCCGGCGGCGAAGCTGCGCGAGTGGCTGCTGAAGGAGGAGAACACGGCGCGGCTGGCGGGCTACGGCACGCGGCTGCTCGCCTTCATGCTCTCGGCGCTGGACGACCCGCGCATCCGCAACTTCCTGCACGGAGTGGTGGTGGCGAAGCTGAAGGAGGCGGACGTGGCCGCGGGGGCGGGCGGGATCCTGGAGGTGCTGACGCAGGACCGGCGCCACCACGCGCTGCTGGAAGAGGCGCTGCGGCTGGTGGACGAGTCGCTCGCCCGGCCCGAGACGCAGGCCTACATCGCGCGCGCGGTGGTCGCGGAGAGCGCGCTGGTGGAGCTGGTCAAGAAGGCGGGCTGGAACCTGGACGAGACGATCGCGCGGCGGGTGGTGAGCGGCGTCGCGCGCGCGGTGCACGAGATCCGCACCGACCAGGAGCACGCGCTGCGCCGGCAGTTCGACGAGTTCGTCGCGCAGTTCATCGAGAAGCTCAAGCACGACCCGGCCACGCGCGCCAAGGTGAACGCGCTGCGCGACGAGCTGGCCGCCAACCCCGCCCTCGTCGGCTACCTGGACTCGCTCTGGCGGCAGTTCCGCGACTGGCTCGCGGCCGACCTGAGGAACGAGAAATCCGCCATCCACGCCGGCATCGCCGGGCTCGCGGCGTCGCTTGGCCGGCGCATCGACGCGGACGCCGAGCTGCGTGGCTGGATCGACGAGCAGCTGCTGCGCTCGATTCCGCCGCTGGTGGAGGAGAACCGCGCCAGGATCGGCGGCTTCATCGAGGAGCGCATCAACGAGTGGCACGAGGAGCGCTTCGTGCGCGAGATGGAGCGGGAGCTCGGGCCCGACCTGCAGTTCATCCGCATCAACGGCACGGTGGTCGGTGGCCTCGCGGGCCTCGTGATCTACGTCGGCAGCAAGGTCTTTCTGTAGCCGGGCCGGAATCGACCGTTCGTCATAGTGAAACCGCCGGCGGTCACATTAACCTGCCGGCGCGGTAATCCGTCACAGCGCGCGCGTTCGCGCGCGCCTATCCTGACGGTGCGCTTCTTCTCTCATCCTCCTCCTCCCAAAGGGGTTGAAGCGCGGGGCCCGAGCAGGGCATGCCTGCCGGGCCTTTCTTTTTTCCGGCGATCGGTCCGGCTGGCGGAGTTTAGAATCCGGCGCTCGATCCACTCCGGAGAATCTCCATGCTGACGCTTTTCTACGCTCCCGGCGCCTGCTCGCTCGCGCCCCACATCGTCCTGGAGGAAGGCGGCGAGAAGTACGAGCCGAAGAAGCTCGATCTTTCCAAGGGCGAGCAGCGCACGGCCGAGTACCTGAAGATCCACCCGCTCGGGCGCGTGCCGGCGCTGAAGCTCGACGACGGCACGCCGCTCACCGAGAACACCGCGATCCTGCCCTTCCTTGGCAAGCGCTTCGGCCTGTGGCCTAAGGACCCGGTCAGGGAGGCGCGGGCGCTTTCGGCGATCGGCTTCTTCGCCGCGACCGTGCACCCGGCCAACGGCCACATCGGGCGCACCGAGCGCTACACCGACGAGAAGGCCGCCTTCCCCGGCATCCAGGCCAAGGCGAAGCAGAGCTACGCCGAGTACATGAAGCAGATCGACGGCATGTACGCGGGGCGCGAATGGCTCTCCGACAGCTACTCGGTGCTCGATGCCTACGCGTTCATCTTCTACTTCTGGCACCAACGCCGCGGCGAGCCGGCGGCGGAGCTGAGGAATTACACCGCGATGAAGGACCGCATGCTCCAGCGTCCCGCGGTGCAGCGCGTGCTCGCCGACGAGGGCCTGAAGCTCTAGCGCGGGCGGCAATGAGAAAAATGGGGTCTGTCCCCATTTTCTGTGCATGCCGGTAAGGAAGGTCCTGGAAGAGGGCCGTGTCGCCGTGAAGCTCTACACCGACGACATCGAGCCCGACGCACTGCAGCAGCTCATCAACGTCTCGAGGCTGCCGATCGTGCACGGCCACGTCGCGGCGATGCCGGACGTGCACCTGGGCATCGGCGCGACCGTGGGCAGCGTGATCCCGACCAGGCAGGCGATCATTCCGGCCGCGGTCGGGGTGGACATCGGCTGCGGCATGAACGCGCTGCGGTTGTCGCTTTCGGCCCGCGACCTGCCCGAGAGCCTCGGGCGCGTGCGCAGTGCGATCGAGGCCGCCGTGCCGGTCGGCTTCGCGCAGCACCGGGACACGAAGATGGTGGGCCCGGAGCGCAAGCGCGAGGCGCGGCTGCTCGACAAGCGCCTGCGCGCTATCGTCGACCGGCACCCGGCGGTGGGGAAGATGCAGAAGAAATTCGACCAGACCTGGCTCTGCCAGATCGGCAGCCTGGGCGGCGGCAACCACTTCATCGAGCTGTGCCTGGACGGGGAGCAGCGCCTGTGGGTGATGCTGCACTCGGGCTCGCGCGGCATCGGCAACGCGATCGGCCGCTACTTCATCGCCGCGGCGAAGAAGGACATGCAGCGCCACCATATCCAGCTTCCCGACCGCGACCTCGCCTACCTGCGCGAAGGCTCGGCTCTGTTCGACGATTACGTGGCGGCGGTGCACTGGGCGCAGGAGTATGCTTTTACGAACCGCCGCGAGATGATGCGGCTGATTCTCGACGCCCTGGAGCGGCACCTGCCTCCTTTCGAGGCGACCGGCGAGGCGATCAACTGCCACCACAACTACGTCGCCGAGGAGACGCACTTCGGCGAGCGCCTCTACGTGACGAGGAAGGGAGCAATTTCGGCGCGCGCGGGCGAGCTCGGCATCATCCCGGGCAGCATGGGCGCGCGCTCCTACATCGTGCGCGGCCTGGGCAGCCCGGAGTCGCTGCATTCCTGCGCGCACGGCGCGGGCCGGCGCATGAGCAGGACGGAGGCGCGCAAGCGCTTCAGCGCCGAAGACCTCGCGCGCCAGACCGAGGGCGTGGAGTGCCGCAAGGACGGCGGCGTTCTGGACGAGATCCCCGGCGCCTACAAGGACATCGACGAGGTGATGGCGAACCAGTCCGACCTCTGCGAAGTGGTGCACACGCTCAAGCAGGTGGTGTGCGTGAAGGGCTAGGCGGATCAACCTGTTCCAAGGGAGGACAGCATGGCGAAAGCACCCCTGTACATGGTGACCAACCGCAGGCGATCCGGCGGCGACCTGGGCGACAGGCTCGGCGACACGCTGCTGTATTTCAGGACCGCCGCGCAGGGCAAGGACGTCGCGAAGCTGCGCAACTGGACCGAGCTCACGTCCCGGCAGTTCGAAGACGAGCTCAGGGCGCTGGCGGCGCGGTTTCCGCTGCTGCCCGACGAGCGCAACGCCGGGCAGAAGCACCTGTCCCTGTTCGTGCACGGCTACAACAACGAGTGGCAGGAGTCGGCGAAGCGCTATGCGCAGATCCGGCGGGACCTGTTCGACAA
>JADLES010000193.1 GCA_020845995.1 Burkholderiales bacterium
CCGCCGCCGGCGCGAGCAGCAGCGCCAGCCCGGCGGCAAAGCGCTTGTGCAGCATCGCGCCTACTTTTTCAGCGGCGTGACGGTGTCGCCGCGGCGCGGCGGCTCGGTCGCCAGCAGCTCGAAGGTGCCGGTGGCGATCTTTTCTTCTACGGAGGTGACCTCCACGAAGGCGATCTCGTGGCGGCGCACCGCCAGCACTTCGCCCGTTGCGGGATCGGTCATCTTGCGGCCAACCCGCTCGATCACGAAGCGGTCGCCCGGCCGCAGTCCCGAGTTGGCGCCGGCGTTGATGACGACTTCGCGATCGGCAACGTCCACCACCAGGCCGAACCAGGGGCGCCGGTTGGCTTCGGCGACCAGGCGATCCACCACCTGGGTGATGGCGCGCCGCACCGCCTCGCCGAGCGGGGTGCGCAGGAACTGGTTGGAGCCCAGCGACATGCCCTTTGCGCCCAGAGAAATGTCGAATCCGCGGCTCTCGAGAGGCTCCTTCACTTTGTAGACCTCCGTGACCTGGCCGGTCGAGGCATCGACGATCCGCACGTCCATCGCAACCGCACCCGAGGCTGACTGCGTCGACAGCGCGCCCGAGAGCGGATTGCTGCCGCCGCGCGCGCCGCCGAAGCTGAAGCCGCCGCCGCGGTCATCCGCGCCGAACTCGGTGACCGCGCCGAAGATGAGGAACTGCACGCCGGCGAGCTTGCCCAGTTCGGGCCCGGTCTCCGGGTTGGTCACCCCCGAAGCTTTGAGCTCCTGCTCGGTGGTGAGCTGGCGAAGCTGCGCGCGCTCCAGCACGATGAACCGGCCGGATTCCGTCAACGCCGTGGTCAGCATCGCCGACAGCCCGCCGCCGATGTCCCATTCGCCATACTTGGCGTTGAATGCGCCGATGCTGTCGAACTTGCCCACCGAGACGACTCGCTTGGGACCGGCAACCGCGCCTGCCGGGCGCGTCAGGATCTGCGGCGCCTGCGCGGCAGGCGTCGCGGGCGCGTTGCCGCTTTGCGGCCATGCGTTTGGCGAGACGACCCCCATCCCCGCGCAAGCCAATGCCATTGCAACTGCCCGGTTGAACCGCATCTCGCTCCCCTTTCTTCGAACGGCGTTGTTCTTGCGCGCGTGTCGCGGCCTACTTCCTTGCCTGCTCGCGGACCGGCGCCCAGCCGCCGGTTTTCTTGTCCACCCGATATTCGTCTACCACCGAGCCATCCCTGGTCACAACCTGGCCGAGGATCGCGTCGCCCTGGTCGGTGACTTTGCCGACCGCCAGCCGCGGATTGCCCGCCAGCATGAGGCGGTACTCGAGCAGCAGCCGCACCGATTTCTCGGTGGGCCCTTCCGGCCCGTATACGGCGGCCACCGCTTCGCGGTTCGGCAGACCCTCGGCCGGCAGCCCGGCAATCGGCCGCGCGAAACCGCCCCCCGTGGCAGCCGCGTTTTGCCACGCCTGAATCAGTATGCCCAGCCGCTGGATTTGCTGGCCGAGGGCGAAATAGTCGTCCGCAACCGGGCCCTGCGTCACCGGTGCATAGGGATAGTCGAGCCGGCGCTCGGCGTTCTCGCGCGCCTGCTGGCGCAGCTGGTTGGCGCGCGCGGTGTTTCTTTCCTGCTGGGTGGGCTGGGCAATTGCGGGCGGCGCCGCGGCAACCAGGAGTATCATGGCGGCAGCCTGCGCTATCGAGGCGACTGCGGCCTTGCCGATCTGGCCTGCCCGGAAATGCATCTGCGTAGGACTCCATGAACGCGCCGGAGCGGCCATACTAGCCGAACTTTTCTGCGCCCGGCGTTCTTCGCGCGCCGCGCAGGAAATATGCCGCACTCGTGCATAATGAGCGCGGCGGGCCCCCCCGCATTGCAGGCTGGTGAACCTGGTCAGGTCCGGAAGGAAGCAGCCACAGCCGGATTCTGCAAGTGCCGGGGTCAGGCTCGCCTAATCCTCCGCAGCGGCCGGTAAAATTCGTTCATGAGCTATCAGGTTCTTGCGCGCAAATGGCGGCCTCGCGATTTCGGCAGCCTGGTCGGGCAGGAGCACGTGGTGAAGGCGCTGCGCCACGCCCTGGATGGGCAGCGGCTGCACCACGCCTATCTGTTCACGGGCACGCGGGGCGTGGGCAAGACCACGCTCGCGCGCATCCTCGCCAAGTGCCTGAACTGCGAGACCGGGATCACGTCCGCGCCCTGCGGCAGATGCGCCGCCTGCGCCGAGATCGACGGCGGGCGGTTTCCGGACCTGATCGAGATCGACGCGGCCACCAACACCGGCATCGACGAGATGCGCGCGCTGCAGGATAACGCGGCCTACGTGCCGGTGCGCGGCCGCTTCAAGGTGTTCGTCATCGACGAAGTGCACATGCTCTCCAAGCCCGCGTTCAACTCCATGCTGAAGACGCTGGAGGAGCCGCCGGCGCACATCAAGTTCATCCTCGCGACCACCGACCCGCAGAAGATCCCGGTCACGGTGCTGTCGCGCTGCCTGCAGTTCAACCTGAAGCAGATGCCGCGCGCGGCGATCGTCGCGCACCTGGAAAAGGTGCTGGGCGAGGAAAAGGTGGCCTGCGAGCCCGGGGCGCTGCCGCTGATTGCGCGCGCGGCGGCGGGCAGCATGCGCGATGCGCTCTCGCTGCTCGACCAGGCGATCGCGCACGGCGGCGGCAGGCTGGCGGCGGACGGGGTGCGCGGGATGCTGGGCGCGGTCGACGAGACCTACCTGCTGCGGCTGCTCGAGTCGCTCGCCGGCGGCGACGGGCCCGCGCTGGCGGCGATCGCCGGCGAGATGCAGGAGCGCACGCTGTCGTTCGACACGGCCCTGCAGGACCTGGCGAGCCTGCTGCTGCGGGTGACGCTCGCGCAGACCGTGCCCGAGGCGCTGGAGGAAGGCCTGCCCGAGCGCGAGCGCGTCGCCGCGCTGGCCAAGGCGCTCGACCCGGAAACGGTGCAGCTGTGCTACCAGATCGCGCTGCAGGGCCGCGAGGACCTGCCGCTCGC
>JADLES010000194.1 GCA_020845995.1 Burkholderiales bacterium
TAGTGTACGCTTGCGCGAGTGAAGCGGACAAAGCCCGGGATCGGGAATTCGGCTCGGGGGGGCGGGCGCCCGAACCGCCTGCTCGTGCGCGAGACGCCGCTCAACCTCGCGCACCTGAGGAACATGGTCGCGGTCACGGAAATGGGCGGCGTCGTGTTTCCGCCGGTGCCGGCGCTGTATGCGCGCCCGAAGTCCCTTGACGATGTGGTGGCGCACACTGTGGGCCGGGTGCTGGACCTGTTCGGCATCTCCTCGCGCAAGTTGAAGCGCTGGCAGGGGATCGATGGCTGAGCTGGCCGCGTTCTCCGATTCGTATGCCGAGGCGCGCCGCAAGTTCGTCGACGCGGCGCGGCGCGCCGGCGCCAAGCTGGCGAGCTACCGGCATCCGGACGAGCGCGGGCCGGGCGGCGAGCCGCTCTTTCTGGACGTGTCGGTGCTCGGCCCGGGCAACGCCTCGCGGATCTTCGTCCTCGGCAGCGGCACGCACGGCATCGAGGGCTACCCGGGCTCGGCGGCGCAACGCGCCTGGCTGCGCGGGCGCCCGCGCCTGCCCAGGGACACGGCGGTGGTGTTCTTGCACGCGCACAACCCCTGGGGATTCGCGCACAAAACGCGCACTACCGAGGAGAACGTCGACCTCAACCGCAACTTCGTCGACTTCGGCAAGCCACTGCCCGCGAACCCCGGCTACGAAGAATTGCATCCGCACCTCGCGCTGCGGGAATGGAGCGAGGAGTCGATCGCCGGCCTGTTCGCCACGCTCGACGCATTCCGCGAGCGCGTCGGCGAGAAGGCCTTCTCCGATGCCTTCAACGGCGGCCAGTACTCCCACGCGGACGGCGTCTTCTATGGCGGGGCGAGGCCGCAGTGGGCGAACGGCGCGTTCCGCGCCGCGGTGGAGACGCACCTCGGCCGCGCGCGCAAGGTGGCCTTCATCGACCTGCACACCGGCATCGGCCCCTGGTGCGAGCACGTCTACCTGTGCTTTCACCCGGAGGGCTCGGCCGCGCGCGAGCGCGCTCGCGCCTGGTGGGGCGCGCGCGCGGTCAACCTGCAGGGCGTGACCCACAAGAAGCTCGCCACCTACAGCGGCACCATCCTCGACGCCTTCGCCGAGATGCTGCCCGGAGTGGAGGTGACCAGCGTCGTGGTCGAGTTCGGCACGCTGCCGAGGCGCGACATGCAGCGTGCGAGCCTCGCGCAGCGGTGGATGCGCTTCGAGGGGCCGCGCGATCCTGTGCTCGCCGCGAAGGTGCGGCGCGAGTACGAGGCGGCGTTCTACCCTGCGGACCCCGAGTGGCGCAGTGCGGTGCTCGCGCAGTCGAAGGAGTTCATCGACCGCGGTGTCGCGGGCGTGGGCGCCTGGTAGCGGCTACTTCCCGGTGAAACGCGGCTTGCGCTTCTCGGCGAAGGCGCGCACCGCCTCCCGGTGGTCTTCGGTCCGGAAGGTGGCCATTTCGAGAGCGAAGGAAGCGTCCATGATCAGGTTGACCTGCTCCTTGACCGCCTTGTTGACCGCGAGCTTGGTCCAGCGGATCGCCCAGGTCGGCCCGTCGGCCAGTTCCTGCGCCAGTTCTTTCGCCTTGCCGAGCACTTCCTCCCGCGGCAGCGCGTAGTTGACGAGGCCCATGCGCTCGGCGTCGCGGCCCTGGATCAGGTTGCCGCGCATGAGGAACTCCTTGGCGCGGTTGGGCCCCACCAGCATCGGCCAGATCACCGCGCCGCCGTCGCCCGCCACCAGGCCGATCTTCACGTGCGGGTCGGCGATGCGCGCGTCCTCGGCGCAGACGGTGATGTCGCAGAAAAGGGCGACCGTGGCCGCCAGGCCGATGCAGTCGCCGTTGATGGCGCAGACGATCGGGATCTCGCAATCGAGGATGTTCTGCACGATCTTGCGCGCGCTCCGCGGCTCGATCATCTCGCCCTCGGCGAACACGTCGCCGCCCGGGCGCTCGGTCATGCCCTTGACGTTGCCGCCGACGCTGAAGTACTTGCCCGCGCCCGTCAGCAGGATCGCGTGGATGTCCGGGTCCTCGGCGAGGTCGCGCCAGACGTCCTGCAGCTCGTGGTGGAACGGGCGATCGATCTGGTTGCGCGTCTGCGGCCGGTTGAGCGTGACGGTGGCGAGCCTGCCCGCCGTCTCTACTTTCAGGCACTGGTACTTGGCGTAGTCGGGCATTTCGAGTCCTCGGCTTGACAGGGGGTCTTGGCGGCAAACTATAATTGGTTGAACCATTGATTTCAAGGATCCGGATGCCCTTTTTCACCGACACCCAGCTCGCCATGCGCGACGCCGTCCGCCGCATGGTGGACAAGGAGATCCGGCCGATCGCCGCCGAGATCGACGCCACGGACCGGATTCCCGAGCGCATCTTCCACCTCTTCGGCGACATGGGGCTGATGCAGCTTTGGGTGCCGGAGGAATACGGCGGCCCGGGCGGCGACCTCACCACGGTCTGCATGGCGCGCGAGGAGATCGCGCGCGCGTCGGAGGCCTGCGCGCTCATCGCCGGGATGAACTCGATCGGCATGATCCTGCCGCTGCTGCACTTCGGCACGGAGCAGCAGAAGCGCCGCTGGCTGCCCGAGGTGGCGAAGGGGCGCACCTGGACCGCGGTGGCGATGACCGAACCCGAGTCGGGCTCGGACGTCGCCTCGATGAAGACGCACGCGAGGAAGGATGGCGATTCCTGGGTTCTCAACGGACAGAAGTGCTACATCACCTGGGGCAACATCGCGCACTGGATCCTCGTCTTCGCGCGCACGAGCGGAGCAAAGGGCTTCCAGGGGATCAGCTGCTTCCTGATGGACACCAAGTCGCCAGGGTTCCGTGTCGGCAAGAACGAGAAGAAGATGGGCCTGAACGGCGTGCCCAACGTGCAAATCTTCTTCGACAACGTGCGCATCCCGGCCGAGAACATGGTCTGCGAGGAGGGCAGGGGGTTCATCACCTGCATGCGCATCCTCGACATGAACCGGCCGACCATCGGCGCGGCGGCCGTCGGCCTGGCGCAAGGCGCGCTCGACCTGGCGCTGCGGCACGCGCAGGAGCGCAGGCAGTTCGGCCGCGCGATCGGCCAGTTCCAGGGGCTGCAGTGGATGCTCGCCGACATGGCGATGCAGATCGAGGCGTCGCGGGCGCTGGTCTACGAATGCGCCCGGCTGGTGGATGCCGGTGATTTCTCTCGCGTCGCGGAAATGGCCTCGATGGCGAAGTGCCAGGCGAGCGACATGGCCATGAAGGTGGTCACCGACGCGGTGCAGATCTTCGGTGGCGCGGGCTACATGCGCGACGTCGGCATCGAGCGCTACATGCGCGACGCGAAGATCAACCAGATCTTCGAGGGCACCAACCAGATCCAGCGCATCGTGGTCTCGCGCCACCTGCTGGGATTGCACTAGTGGATCGCGGCCCGCACTGATGCGCGCTGCTTCCGCCAGCTTCCGCCCTGTCGCCACCCGGCGCGCGTTCGAGGAGATCACCTCGCAGATCCGCGGACGGCTCGCGCGCCAGGCGCTGCGCGCCGGTGATCGCCTGCCGCCCGAGCGCGAGCTCGCCGGCCAGTTCCATGTCAGCCGCAACACGCTGCGCGAGGCGCTGCGCTCGCTCGAAATCGCCGGCCTCCTCGAGCTGCGCAAGGGCGCCACGGGCGGCGCCTTCATCAAGGAAGGCGGCGGCGCCGCCGCGGTGGCCGGGCTCGCGGACCTCTATCACCTGGGCGCGATCCAGCCCCAGCACCTCACCGAGGCGCGCATCGTGATCGGCGCCGAAGTGGCCAGGCTTGCCTGCACGCGCCGCACGAAGGAGGATCTCGAGGCGCTGGCGGCCAACGTCGCGGCCGCCGAGGCGGCGACGCTGCGGGGCGATGTGGTGCAACGCGCGCACGTCAACTACGAGTTCCACCGGTTGCTGGCGCGCGCGGCGCGCAACCCGGTGCTGATCGTGATCACGGATGCGCTCATGGAAATGACGCGGCACTTCGTCGAGAGCATCGGCTACATGCCCAACCGCTACGTCATGTCCTCGCGGCACAGGTTGATCGCCTGCCTGCGCGCGAAGGACGGCGCGGCCGCGGCGAAGGAAATGGAGGGGATGCTCAGGCGCCTGCAGCGCTTTCACCTGGCGGCCTACGGGAGGCGCAAGTGAGCGAGGGCGCGCTCGCCGGGATCCGCGTGCTTGATTTCAGCGCCATGATCGCGGGCCCGTACTGCGCGAGCCTGCTCGCCGGCGCGGGCGCGGAGGTGATCAAGCTCGAGCCGCCCGAAGGCGACTACATGCGCAGCCGCGAGCCCATCAAGGACGGCGTCGGGCTGTACTTCGCGGTGATCAACGCCGGCAAGCACAGCGTCGCGCTCGACCTGAAGAACCCGGGCGCCGTCGCGCTCGTGCGCGAGCTCGCCGCGAAGAGCGACGTGGTGCTGGAGAATTTCCGTCCGGGCGTGATGCAGCGGCTTGGCTTCGATGCGCCCGCCCTGCGGGCGGCGAACCCGGGTCTCGTCTACTGCTCGATCTCCGGCTACGGCCAGGGCGGGACGCATGCCGCGCTGCCCGCGTACGCGCCGATCGTGCAGGCGGCAAGCGGCTACGACCTCGCCAACCTCGGCTACCAGTCCGGCATCGAGCGGCCGCTCAATACCGGCATCTTCGCGGCCGACTACCTGACCGGCGTGCACGCCTTCGGCGCGATCTGCGCCGCGCTGGTTCGCCGCGCGCGCACGGGCAGGGGCGACACGATCGACTGCGCGCTGATGGACGCGATGCTTGGCATGCTCGGCTACGAAGTCGCGGAGGCGCAGGCGCCGGTGATGAAACAGCGCCCTCTCTACCAGGCCACGCGCGCGATGGACGGCTTCGTGGTGCTGGCGCCGGTGACGCAGGCGAATTTCGAGGCGATGGCGCGCGCGGCGGGCCACGCCGAGTGGATCGGCGATGCGCGCTTTGCGAGCGCGCAGGCGCGCCTTGCGAACTGGAGCGCGCTGATGGACGAACTCGATCGCTGGGCGGCCGACAAGTCCGCCGCGCAATGCGAATCGGCGATGGCGGCCGGCGGCGTTCCCTGCGGGCGCTACCGCACCGTGCGCGAGGTCATGGACTCCCCGTACGCCGCCGAGCGCGGCCTGTTCCCCGAGGCGCGCGCGGGCATGGCAAGCTTTCGCGTTCCGAACCCGCCCTACAAGATGGAAGGCGCCGGCGCGCGGCCGCGCGTGCCGCTGCTTGGCGAGGACGGGCCCGCGGTCCTGCAGCGCGTGCTCGGCCGGTCGCCGGAGGAGATCGCGCGGCTCGAAAGAGAGGGGGTGCTATGGCGGGCGAAATAGACGTGCTCGAAAGGCTGCTCCGGCGGCGCTACAGCTGCCGCGGCTTCCTGCCGCAGCCGGTGGAGCGCGCCACCATCGAGCGCCTGCTCGAGATCGCGCAGCGCACGCCTTCGTGGTGCAATGCGCAGCCCTGGCAGCTGCACATCACCTCGGGCGCGGCGACGGAGCGCTTTCGCGCCGCGCTGCTCGCCTACGCTGCCTCCCACGCGGCCGAGCCCGACTACCCGTTTCCGCGCGAGTATCGCGGTATCTATCTCGCGCGACGGCGCGAATGCGGCTTTCAGCTCTACGCGGCGGTCGGCGTAGCGAAGGGCGACCGGGTGGCGTCCGCGAAGCAGGCGCTGGAGAACTACCGCCTGTTCGGCGCACCGCACGCGCTGGTGGTCACCACCGACGAGGCGCTCGGCGTCTACGGCGTGCTCGACTGCGGCGCGTGGGTGAACAACTTCATGCTGGCCGCCGCCGGTGCAGGCGTCGCCTGCATCGCTCAGGCCGCGCTCGCGGCGCATCCTCAGCTGCTGCGCGAGTTCTTCGGCATCGGCGCCGAGCGGCGCGTGGTCTGCGGCATGTCGTTCGGCTACGAAGACAAGAATCATCCCGCCAACCAGTTTCGTACGAGCAGGGCAACCAAGGAGGAAGTCGCAACATGGATCGATTCGTAAGAAGCATCGCCGCGCTCGGCGCGGCGCTCGCGGCGCAGCTCGCCTCGGCGCAGGCATTCCCGACCAAGCCGATCCGCATCGTCGTGCCATACCCGGCCGGCGGCACCACCGACATCATGGCGCGGGCGCTGCAGGAGCCGATGCAAAAAACGCTCGGCCAGCCGGTGATCGTCGACAACAAGGCCGGGGCCGCGGGGGCCATCGGCGCGCGCGAGGTGGCGCGCGCGCCAGCGGACGGCTACACGCTGCTGTTCTCCAACAACGGGCCGTCCTCGACCACGCCGCTGCTGGTCAAGGATGCCGGCTACAACGGCGTCAAGGACTTCACGCCGGTCTCGCAGGTATCCTCTGCGCCCCTTTTCGTCGTCATCAATGCCGCCGTGCCGGCCAGCGACCTGAAGGGCTTCATCGAGTACGGGCGCGTGCAGCCGAACGCGCTCGAGTACGCCTCGGCGGGCATCGGCTCGCTCGGCCACCTGGCGAGCGAAATGTTCGCGCGCTCGGCGGGCATCAGGATGATTCACATTCCATACAAGGGCCAGGCGCCGACCGCCAACGCGGTGATGACGGGCGAGGTGAAGGTGCTGATCACGACCTCGTCGGGCGCGATGAACAGCTTCATCAAGGAGGGCAAGCTCAAGCTCCTGGGCGTGTCGACCCCGCAGCCGTCGCCGCTCGCGCCCGGCGCGCCCACCGTGAATTCGGTGCTGCCGGGCTACAACGTCGAGATCTGGTTCGGCCTGCTCGGGCCGGCCGGCATGCCCTCCGACGTGGTCGCGAAGCTGAACGACGCGGTCACCAAGGCGCTCGCCCTGCCGGAGCTGCAGGCGCGCTTCCAGAACTTCGGCGTCATCGCCAAGGCGAGCACGCCAAAGCAGCTCGGCGACCTGATCGCCGACGAGGTGCCGCGCTGGGCGCAGGTGGTGCGCGATGCGGGGATCCGGGCCGAGTAGCAAGCCCGCCCGCGCATCGGGAGGACGTGCCGGCCGCTAGCCGCGCGCGAGAAAATCCGCGAGCGCGCGCGTGAAAGCCTCGGGCTGCTCGAGGTTGGCGAGGTGCGCGGCCTGCGGCAGCACCACCAGCTTCGAGCCGGGGGCGTTGGCGTGGATCTCCTGCGCCATGGCGGGCGGGGTGCCGGGGTCGTCGGCGCCGACGATCACCAGGATCGGGCAGCGGATCTCCTGCAGCCGCGCGCTCAGATTGATCCTGGGAATCGCGTGGCAGCAGCCGATGTAGCCGGCGGGCGGCGTGGCGAGGATCAGCTTGCGCACGCCGTCGACCACTTCCGGCCTGCTCTTGCGGAACGGCTCGGTGAACCAGCGCTCGAGGGTCGGCTGCGCAAGCGGCGCCATGCCCTGCGCCTCCACGGTCTTGATCCGGTCAGCCCAGACCGGCGCCGCCTCGGCCGGGTAGCGGCTGGTCGTGTCGGCGAGGGTCAGCGTCCGGAAAATGCCCGGGTACTTGAGCGCGAAGGTCTGGCCGATCATGCCGCCCATGGATAGCCCGCAGAAATGGGGGGTTCCGATCTCGAGGGTCTTGAGGAGTTCGTGGAGATCATCGGCAAGCATCTCCAGGGAATATTCCCCCTTGGTCGCTTCGGTGCCGCCATGGCCGCGCGTGTCGTAGGCGAGCATCCGGTACTTGTCCTTGAGCGCGGCGATCTGCGGGTCCCACATGCGCACGCTGCAGGCGAGCGAGTGGCTGAGTACCAGCCAGGGCGCGCCCTCCTTGCCGTGGATCTCGTAGTTCACCTCGATGCCGTTTGCGCGTGTCTTCATGGTTTCGCCACCACCAGGGGGATGATCATCTCGTCCTCGCTCGTGCCGCCGTGGTTGCCGATGTGCAGGTGTCGCGGCTCGCCGGCGACCCAGTCTTTTACCGTGGCGCGGCCGGTCATGACAAGGGCGACATCGCCGATCCTCTCGGCGAAGCGCGGGTGCGCCCCGCCCGGCCCGAACCAGCCGTCGTCGGCGAGCTCCCGGCTCGGTCGCACCTGCGCACGATCGCCGAGCAGCCGCCGTGCCTGTTCCATGAACGCTTCGCGCTCGCGAACGTGGCAGAACGCCATCCGTCGCTCGCCGCACAACGGAAACCGCAGCAGGGCCGCGAGCGCCGCTGGAAGCTCGATCGAATCCTCGGGCGGGCAGTCGACGAAGCCATGGTCGGCGGTGGCGACGACGACGGTGTCGCTGCCCTTGAGGCGCGCCAGCAGCTCGCCGAACGCGCCGTCCAGCGCGTCGAAGTGCGCGCGCACCGGGGCGCTGCCGACGCCGTGCTGGTGCGCGAGCGAATCGAACGCGGGCCAGTAGGCGTAGACGAGCTTGCGCTCCGGCCCCGACCGGACCGCGGCCACGACCTGCTCGACGAAGCCGGCGAGATCGTCGTAGGCGCGGCGCTCGGCGCTGCCGCAGTGGTGGCGGTTGTACGGCGAGTCGACGATCCGCCGGTAGGAGACGACGATCGTGCGGGCGGCGAGCGAATCGAACAGCGAGCGCTCGCGAAAGAGTCGCGCGGGCGCGACGCCGAGCGCGGCCTTCTCGCCGCGCCGCTGGTAGGGCAGCGGCGCGCCCACGCAGGCCGCTTCCGAGAAATAGGTGAACCATCCCGTGAGGCCATGCTCCAGCGGCGTGGCGCCGGTGAAAGAGGTGGTGATGGCGCTCGCGGTCGTGGGCGGGAACACCGCGCTGATCGCCGCGCGGCGGTGGCGCGCGAGCGCGCCGCGCGCGCCGTGCGCCCTCAGGTAGCCGTCGCCCAGCCCGTCGATGATCGCGAAAACGACATTCGCCGCGTCGCCGATTTCCGCCGGCGGCAGCGCGGCGAGGAGCGGGTGCCGCGGCGCGCCGCCGCGCGCCTGCACCAGCGAAGCGACGAGGTTGACGAAGCCGTTGCCGGAATAGTCGGGCCGGGGCATCGGCCCGATGCTAGCAGCTTGGCGAGCGGAGGGATCGCGGGCGCCTCAATGCAGGCAGGTGGAGTGATTCAGCAGCGCGTCGTAGCCGTCGAGGAACTCATCGACCGATTCCACCGTCGGCTCGCCGGCGGCGAGATTCGCCATGCTCGCGCGAAACTTCACTTCGACCGCGCCCTCCAGAAAGCCGGCGCGGCCCGTGGCCTTGTCCACCAGCTCGATCCCGTGATTGCCGGGAAACTCGACGACGTAGTAATTCTCGCTGTGGTACATGACGTTCATGGCGACCTCCTCCGCGAGCAAGGCTTGCGACCTCATTCTCTTCCTGCCTGCGGGAACGCTCGACGCCGCAGGTCAGTTGACCGGCGCCGACGGTCGGTTCCGCGCCGCGGGCGCGTGATAAAATTCACTTCCGACTCCCTCCGCTAGAGCCGCCATGCGATTGGAAGTGCACCTGCACGCCGATATTCCCATGCTGGAGGGAGTGTCCAGAAAGCAGATCGAGCAGGCGCTCGGGCCGCTGCTCGATTACCTGGATGCCGATGGCCTTGGCGACGTGAAGAGCGTGGAGCCAGACGAGCCGGGCCTGCGCTACGACGAGAAGGAATTCATGTTCCTGATGTGCTGGACGGGTGAAGTCGGCCGCAGCTTCCATCCGGCGCTGGACGCCGCGCTCGAGAGCCTCGGCCCCCTGTGCTTCGAAGCGGTCGAGGTCGAGCTGACGCTCTATCCGCAAAACGGCGAGCAGGAGTCGCGGTTGCTGTTCGTCGGGCCGACGGCCCGGGCGATCCACGAGGCGCAGCGCCGCTGCATGGTGGAAGACGTGGGCGCGGTGCTGGCGAGGCAGTTCGGCAAGGAGCAGATCGCGGAGGTGATCGCGCTGGTCGACCGCATGTTCGAACAGAAGTGGCAAGAGCGCGCGATCGAGGAGAAGAAGCCCGAGCGCGCCTTCGAGACCGCCACGCGGCCCTCGCGAAAACACCTGCACTGAGTCTTGGCCGGACCGAATTGAACCGGACGCTTTATGGCCGGTCCTAAGTACCCGGGTTTCGACACCCTCGCGCTGCATGCCGGACAGTCGCCGGACCCGGCGACCGGCGCGCGGGCGGTGCCGATCTACCAGACCACCTCGTACGTATTCCGCGACGCGGCGCACGCGGCATCGCTCTTCAACATGGAGCGCGCGGGGCACGTGTATTCGCGCATCTCCAATCCGACGGTGGCGGTGCTGGAGGAGCGCATGGCGGCGCTGGAGGGCGGCGTCGGGGCCATCGCCACCGCGAGCGGCCAGGCGTCGCTGCACCTGGCGATCGCCACCCTCATGGACGCCGGCAGCCACATCGTCGCCTCCACGGCGCTCTACGGCGGCTCGCACAATCTGCTCGGTTACACGCTCAAGAGGTTTGGGATCGAGACCAGCTTTGTGCAAACAAGGGATCTCGACAGCTGGAAGAAGAACATTCGAAGCAATACCCGCCTGCTTTTCGGCGAAACGCTGGGCAACCCGGGACTCGACGTCCTCGACATCCCGGCGGTGTCGAGGATCGCGCACGACGCGGGCCTGCCGCTGCTCGTGGACGCGACCTTCACCACGCCCTGGCTGATGAAACCGTTCGAGCTGGGCGCGGACCTGCTCTACCACTCGGCGACCAAGTTCCTCGGCGGCCACGGCATCGCCATCGGCGGCGTGCTGGTCGACTCGGGCCGCTTCGACTGGGAAAAGAGCGGCAGGTTTCCGCAGCTCACCGCGCCCTACGAGGGCTTCCACAACATGGATTTCGAGGAGGAGTCGGGCACGCGCGCCTTCCTCCTGCGCGCGCGCCGCGAGGGCCTGCGCGATTTCGGCGCCTGCATGGCGCCGATGACGGCGTTCCAGATCTTGCAGGGAATCGAGACCCTGCACCTGCGCATGCCGAGGCACGTGGAGAGCACGAGAAGGGTGGTGAAGTTCCTTTCGGAGAATTCTGTTGTTGAATCCGTCATGTACCCGGAGCTTGCATCGCACCCTGATTTCCAGCTTGCAAGACGATTGCTTCCGCGTGGCTGCGGGGCGGTGTTCTCCTTCGACATCAAGGGCGGGCGCGAGGCCGGGCGTCGCTTCATCGAATCGCTGCGCGTCTTTTCGCACCTCGCCAACGTCGGCGATGCCAAGTCGCTGGTGATTCATCCGGCGACGACCACCCACTACCGCATGTCGGACGAGGACCTGAAGAAGGCCGGCATCGGCCCGGGCACCATCCGCCTGTCGATCGGGCTGGAAGACGCCGGCGACCTCGTCCAGGATCTCGAGCGGGGGATCGCCGCCGCCGCGAAGGCGAAGTAATGCAGCTCCAGGTCAACGGCAGCCCCGCGTTCGTCTATACGGCGGCGCACGAGACAGACCCGGCGAAGCGCACGGTCGTCTTCGTGCACGGCGCGGGGCTCGACCACTCCTGGTGGGGCCTGCAGAGCCGCTATTTCGGCTACCACGGCTTCAACGTCCTCGCCGTCGATCTCCCGGCGCATGGACGCTCCGGCGGAGAGCCCCTGGGTGCCATCGGTGCAATGGCGGATTGGGTGAAGCGGGTCCTGGAAGGGAACAAGATCAAGAGCGCTTCGCTGGTCGGCCACTCGATGGGCGCGCTGATCGCGCTCGAGTTTGCGGCGCGCTACCCCGAGTGCGCGGAGCGAATCGCCATGATCGGCGTGGCCTACCCGATGAAAGTCTCGGCGGGGTTCCTGGAGGCGGCGCTGCGCAACGACCAGGCCGCCTACGACATGGAGACCATCTGGGGCCATGCCGCGCAGGCGCCGCTCGCCGGCAACCCGAATCCGGGCATGTGGATGTACGGCGACACGCTCGCGCGCCTTGCGCGCCTCGCGCCGGGCGTCCTGCACGCCGACCTGCAGGCGTGCAATTCCTACGCGCAGGGCATGGAGGCGGCGGCCAAGGTCCGCTGCCCGGCGCTCTTCATCCTCGGGGGGCGCGACCTCATGACGCCGCCGCGCGCAGCGCAGGACCTGGCCCGGGCGATCCAGGGATCGAGAACGGTGACGATCGGGCCGTCGGGCCACTCGCTGATGGCGGAGGCGCCCGATGAGACGCTCAACGCGCTCATCGCGTTCCTTTGACGCGCTCATCGCGTTCGTCGGTTAGCGCCTAGGCGCGGCTCCAGTTGGCCTTGTAGACGGCGTAGCCGGTGAGGCCGCCAAGCAGCGCGAGCCCCAGCGAGACGACGCCGAACAGCGCCGACAGGGGGCCGCCGAACTGCATGACCAGCGCGCCGCCGGCGACCACCACCGCCAGGCGCACGGTGCCGGCGAGAACGGGCGCGACCATCCGACCCGCGCCCTGCGAGGCGAAATACAGGGCCAGGCCCGCGCCGAACACCGGGTATAGCGGCGCCACGATGCGCATGTACATGCTTCCGATCTCGAGCACGGCGGCATCTTCGCTGAAGATGCGCACCCACAGCGCCGGATGGATCGCGACCGTGCCGCCGATCACCAGGCAGATGAGCGCCGATGCCGCGGTCCCGGTCCAGGCGATGCGCTTCGCGCGCGCCGCCTGGCCGGCGCCGATGTGGGTACCCACCATGACCACCAGCGCTTGCGAGATCGCGAACACGATCGGGATTTGCAGCAGCTCCAGGCGCACGCCAACGCCGTACCCTGCCAGCGCCGCGGTGCCGAAGCGCGCCACGAAGCCGGTCAGGACGACCGCGGTGAACACGGTCTGGAGCGAGGAAAGCGAGGAGATCGCGCCCACCCGCAGGATCTCCCGGAACAGGCGGCCTTCGAGGCGCAGGTGCGCGGGTTGCGGCCGCAGCTTGCTGCGCCAGACGAGCACCGCCATCGCCAGGCTCGCAAGCGCGAACGCCGCCGCATAGGCGACGGCCGCGCCGGCGATGCCCAGCCGCGGAAACGGCGCCCAGCCGAGCGTCAGCGCGCCCGACAGTGGAATCTGGACCAGGGCGGTTCCGGCGTAGGCGAGCGCCGGCGCGAGCGTGTTGCCGCTGCCGCGCAGCAGGCTCGCCAGCGTGTTCGCGATCCAGGCCAGCACCGCGGCGCCGAACAGCACGTCCGAATAGGCGAGCGCCTGCTCGAGCGCGGCGCCGCGGCCGCCGAGCAGGCCGTACAGGCCCCGGCCGAAGCCGAGCAGGAGCACGGTGAAGGCGATGCCGCCGCCGAGGGCGATGATCAGCGCATGCGCGACGAGCCGGCGCGCGGCGTCGCGGTCGCCGGCGCCCAGCGCGCGCGCCACCGCCGAGGACACGCCGCCGCCCATCGCGCCGGCGGAGGTCATCTGCAGCAGCATCAGCATCGGGAACACGAGCGCGAGACCGGCGAGCGCCTCGGTGCCCAGCTGTCCCACGAAATAGGTGTCGGCGACCGACACCGCCGTCTGGAAGAGCGCCAGCGCGATGCCCGGCGCCGCGAGCCGCGCGAGTGTCGGCACGATCGGCGCGCTGAGCAGCGGACTGGACTTGGCCGGCACGCGCCGAGCCTAGCACGCCTCAGAACAGCGAAATCTGTCCCGCGGGCGAGGGCGGGCGAAACCGCGAGCCATCCAGCCCGCCGCGCGAGGCCATGTGATCGTCCTCGCGGTTGAGACCCAGCCGCCGGCAGGCAAGGTCGAAGCGCCGGGCGATCAGCCGCGCGAAACCGCCGGTGCCCGTCATGCGCGAGCCGAAGCGCGGGTCGTTCTCGCGCCCGCCGCGCGACTGCCGAATGATGCTGATGACGTGCTCGGCGCGCCGAGGCTCGTGCGCCGCCAGCCACTCCTTGAACAGCGGCCGCACCTCGTTCGGCAGCCGCAGCAGGATCCAGCCGGCCATGCTCGCGCCCGCCGCGGCCGCGCGTTCCAGCACCTCTTCCAGCGACCGGTCGTTGAGCGCGGGGATCAGCGGCGCCACCATCACTCCGCTGGGAATGCCGGCGGCGGCGAGGGCGCGCAGCGTATCCACCCGCCGGATGGGGCTCGCCGCGCGCGGCTCCATGGCGCGAGCGAGCCGGTGATCCAGCGTGGTGATCGAGACGAAGACCTTGACCAGGTTCTTCCTCGCCATCGGCGCGAGCAGGTCGAGGTCGCGCTCGATCAGCGCCGACTTGGTGACGATGGTGAGCGGATGGTCGCAGGCGGCCAGCACCTCGAGCAGCGCGCGCATGACGCGGTAGCGGCGCTCGACCGGCTGGTAGCAGTCGGTGTTGGTGCCGAAGGCGATCGGCCTGGCGACGTAGCCCTTCTTCGCGAGCTCTTCCTGCAGCAATTGCGCGGCATTGGTCTTGGCGAAGAGCTTCGTTTCGAAATCGAGGCCGGGCGAGAGCTCGAGGTAGGCGTGGCTTGGCCGCGCGAAGCAATAAACGCAACCATGCTCGCAGCCGCGATAGGGATTGATCGATTGCTCGAACGGCACGTCGGGCGAATCGTTGCGCGCGATGATCGAGCGCGCGCGCTCCTCGGCGACCGTGGTTCGCGGTGCGACCGGCCCGCCCTCCTCGCGCGGCCAGCCGTCGTCGTAGGGCGAGCGCTCGGCGCTTTCGAACCGGCCCTCGATCTGCGAAAGTGCGCCCCGAAGCTTGCTCACGGCGGTACCGATTCCTCCTACAATGGCCTTCCCTGGCCGATACTGTATAAAATTTCAGTAGCATGAGCAATGCTCCGCTCTCGGAAACGAGTCAGGTCGGCCTGCTTGCCGCCTGCCAGGCGATGCTGTTCAGCACCAACGCCACCCTGATCGCCGTCAACGGCCTCGCCGGCCTCGCGCTCGCGCCCGCCGCGGCGCTGGCGACACTGCCGGTGACCTGCTGGGTGGTCGGCGGCGCGGTTGCGACCATGCCCGCCTCCCAGTACATGAAGAAGGTGGGCCGGAAGTCCGGCCTGATGCACGGCGTATCGGTCGGCGTGCTGGGCGCCCTGATCTGCGCGGCGGCGGTTTGGCAGGCGAACTTCTGGCTGCTCTGCCTCGGGGCTCTCGTGTTCGGAACGTTCAACGCCTTCGGGCAGTACTACCGGTTCGTCGCCGCGGAAGTCGCCGCGCCGGATTTCCGGGCCACGGCGGTGTCGCTGGTGCTCGCCGGCGGGCTGGTCGGCGGAATCCTCGGGCCGACCACCAGCCGCTATACCGTGGACCTGGTCGGGCCGCGCTACACCGGGGCGTATCTGGCACTGATCGGCTTCGTGCTGGTCACGCTGGTCCTGCTTTCACGAATCCGCATTCCGGAGCTGAGCGCGGAGGAACGGGCGGCGAGCGGCCGGCCGATGTCGGTGATCGCGCGACAGCCGAGGTACCTCGCGGCGGTGATCACCGGCGCGATCAGCTATGGCGTGATGAATTTCCTCATGACCTCGACGCCGATCGCGATGCGCGGCTGCGGACACCCGTACGGCGACGCGGCCTTCGTGATTTCGTCCCATGTGGTCGCGATGTTCGCGCCCTCGTTCGTCACCGGGTCGCTGATCCGGCGCGCCGGCGCGATCCCGGTGATGCTGGCCGGCGCCGCGCTCAACATCGCCGCGATCGCGGTCGCGCTCGCGGGCCTGGCGGTGGCGAACTTCTGGTGGGCGCTGGTCCTGCTCGGCCTGGGCTGGAACTTCCTCTACATCGGCGCGACGACGCTGTTGACCGAGACCTACCGGCCCGAGGAGCGGGCCAAGGCGCAGGGCGTCAATGAAACCGCGATCTTCGCCATGATGGCGGTTTCGTCGCTGAGTTCGGGGATGATCGTCACCGATGCGGGTTGGGAGAAGGTCAACTACGCGGCCGCGCCGCTGATCGCCATCGTGGTGGCAGCGCTGGCCTACATCGCAACGAAGAGCGAGAAGGCAAAGACCTGAGCGTGGCGGCGCCCGCCCCCGACGAACAGGACCGGGCCGGAATCGCCGCCGGCGCGCCCGCCCCCGGACTGGGCGATAAATCGCTGCCGGCGCCCGGCCATCGCGCCCCGGCGCCGGACCGCCATGACTGGTATGGTTGCATGCGCGGCGCCGCCGCCTGACCGGAGAGCAAGCATGCGCAAGCAATACCTGAACCCGAAGGAAATCTTCCAGTCGCCGTTCTTCACGCACGCGGTGACGGTATCCGGGCCGGCGAAGATCGTCCACGTCTCGGGGCAGGTCAGCTACGACCGCGACGGCTTCGTCATCGGCAAGGACGACATGCGCGCGCAGGCCGAGCAGGTGTTCAAATGCCTGACGCACAACCTCAAGGCGGCGGGCGCGGCCTGGGGCGACGTGATCAAGCTGAACGCCTACATGGTGAGGATGAACGCCGACGCCGTGAACCTGTACCGCGAGGTGCGCTCGCGCTACCTCGATCCGAAGCGCATGCCGGCCAGCACCCTGATCGGCGTCAAGCGCCTGGTGCACGACGACCTGCTGCTGGAGGTCGAGGTCGTCGCCGCCCTCGCCGAGAAGGTTCCGGCGCGAAACGCGAAGAGGAAGAAGCGCTGAGTTGAGGAGCTCCTCCTACGGCTGGGTGGTGGTGCTGTGCGCCTTCACCCTGATGTTCCTCGGTTTCGGCATCGCCTATTCGTTTGCCGCCTTCTTCCGCGCCTTCGAGACCGAGTTCGGCGCCTCGCGCGCGCACGTGTCGCTGGTGTTCTCGCTTTGCGCGTTCCTCTATTTCCTGCTCGGCGCGCCGGGCGGGATGCTGGCGGACCGCTACGGCGCGCGCCGCGTCGCGCTCGCCGGCGTGGCATTGCTCGCGGCGGGGCTGGCCGCCGCCAGCGGCGCGAAGTCGGTGGAGGTCCTCTACGCCACCTATTCGATCGGCCTGGGCATCGGCATCGGGCTCACCTATGTGCCCTCGGTCGGCGCCGTGCAACCCTGGTTCGAAAAGCACCGCGTGCTCGCCTCGGGCATCGCCGTGTCGGGTATCGGCGCGGGCAACCTGCTCGCGCCGCCGCTCGCCGCCTGGTGGATCGATGCCCTGGGCTGGCGCGGCGCCTACCTGGCGCTCGCCGCCTGCACGCTGGTGCTGGGCGGTGCGGCCGCCGCCGCGATCCGCAACCGCCCCGCCGGGCAGGGCCGCGCGAGCGAGGGCCTGCGGCTCGGCGCCGCGCTGCGGACGCGGAATTTCTGGGCGCTCCACGCATCGCTGGTGCTCTCGGGCTTCGGCTGTTTCGTGCCCATGGTGCACCTCGGGCCCTACGCGATGGACGCGGGCCATCCGGAATCGTTTGCCGTGCTGCTGGTGAGCCTGATCGGCCTGGGGAGTCTCGCCGGGCGCTTCGCCATCGGCGGCATTGCCGCGCGCTTTGGCCGGATCCGCTCCCTAGCCCTGATGTACATGGGCATGGCGGCGATGCTGGTTCTGTGGCGCGCCTCCACCGGGGTGCTCCCGCTCTCCGTCATGGCCGTCGGCTTCGGCGTCTTCTACGGCGGCTTCGTCGCCGCGTTCCCGCCGGTGGTCATGGACCTGTTCGGCGCTCGCTCGATCGCGGGCATCATCGGCAGCCTCTATACCGGCGCCGGCGTCGGCACGCTGCTCGGGCCGCCGCTCGCCGGCGCCGCCTACGACAGCACCGGCAGCTACGGCGCGTCGATTCTCGGCGCGGCGGCGCTGACGCTGACGGCGGCGTTCGCGGTCCTGCCGCTTCGCGCCCGGCGCTAGGGCCGGCCGGGTGCCTTGAGACGCGCGCAGAGGCCGCTGCTGGTGGTGAGCGAGGAGCGCGGCGTGCGCCACCTGCACATGGGCGGCGAGGCCATCCAGAGCGCGATGCGCCTCGCCGATCCGTTCGCGCTGGAACTAGACTACACGCGCTGCATGATGGCTTTCCTGCTCTTTCACCCGGACCCCAGGCAGGCGCTGATGATCGGCCTGGGCGGCGGCTCGCTCGCCAAGTTCTTTCACCAGCGGCTGCGCGGACTGCGTACGCACGTGCTGGAGACCGACGAGCGGGTGATCGCCACGGCGCGCTCGCTGTTCCACGTTCCCGCCGACGACGCGCGCCTGCACGTCGAGCACGGCGACGGCGTGGCGGCGCTCGCCCCGGAGTGCTGCGACCTGCTGGTGGTGGACGGGTTCGAGGACGAGGCGCCGCCCGCCGCGCTGGTGTCGCAGGATTTCTTCGACGCGGCATGGTGCGCGCTCCGGGAGCCGGGCGCGTTCGTCATGAACGTCATGAATGACGACCGCCTGCTCGACCGCCACCTGCGGCGCATCGAGCGTGCCTTCGACGGCGCCGTGATCGCGTTTCCGGCCCTGCGCGACCCCAACATCGTGGTCCTCGGCCTGAAAGGCGCGCCGGCGTCGGTCGCGTGGGGCACGTTGCGCGCGCGCGCGGATGCGCTGGCGCAAAAGTACGGGTTGCCGTTTCCCCGCTACGTCGAGCGCATGCGCGGCATGAACCGCTGGAGCGCGGCGGCGCTCACGATCCGGCCGCGGCCGTCGCCATGAGCGTCGATCCGGCGGAACTGGCCGCGCTCGCGGCGGTCGCCTTCTGCGGCTCGGTCGTCTTCGGCATCACCGGCTTCGGCGCCGCGCTGATCACGATCCCGCTGGCGACGCACTTCGTGCCGCTGCCCTTCGCGCTCGCGCTGTTCGTGCTGATGGATCTTGCCAACTCGTTTCGCATCGGCTTCGAGAATCCGGCGCATGCGGTACGGCGCGAATGGATGCGCCTCGTGCCGACGATCCTCCTCGGTACGCTGACCGGGATCACCTTGCTCGTCAACCTGCCGCGCGACGCGGCGACGCTGGCGCTGGGGGCGTTCGTGCTCCTGTTCGCGCTCTACAGCCTGCTCAGCCGCCCCGACGCGCGGCGCATCCTGCCTGCCGGCTGGGCCTGGGTCGCGGGCTTCGCCGGCGGCATCACCAGCACCGTCTTCGGCGCGGGCGGGCCGCCCTACGCCATGTACCTCTCGCACCGGGGCCTCAGCAAGGAGCAGTACCGGGCGACGATGGGCTTTGCCACGCTCACCAGCATCTCGCTGCGCACGATCGCCTTCCTCGCGATCGGCCTCCTGCTCGAGCGGAAGGTCTGGCTGTATGCGGCGGCGGTGGTGCCGGCCGGCCTCGCGGGCCTGTGGGCCGCGGGGCACCTCTTCCGGCGCATCTCGCGGGAGGCGCTGATGCGCGCGGTGGCGCTGATGCTGCTGGCGAGCGGGGTGTCGCTGATTTTGAGGGCAATGGCATAGGTGTGAAGATCCATTAGATTGTTTCTGTTCATCCGGACTGTGTCTGAGAAACTGAGAAAGATGACAACCCAACCCGCATCTCTCAGGGACTCAGCCGAATGAACATTCACAAGTAGCTGTGGAAAAACCGCCTCTACTGCTGACCGTGCACTGGATCGTCAGCGGCGTCCAAGCATGAACGGCAGTCGCTGCGCTAGCGCCCTTGGTATCGCGCTTCCCACAGCCGTGGCTTGCAGGAAGTTCGCCTGACTGCACGGGTATGATTCGCTCCCATGCTACACTGCTGCGTCAAGATCTGATTGTCTGCCGGCGTGCCAGCTGGTGCCGGTCTCGAATGCTACAGGAGGACCAATAATGCGACTCTTTGCTTGGATCGGAATCGCCGTTCTCATGGGACCGGCCACTGCGGCCGCGCAGGTGACTCTCTATGCGAGTTCTTGGCTCCCGCCAACCCACCTAATGACCGCGACGGTCATCGTCCCGCTCTGTCAGGACATCGAGAAGGTGACTGCCGCGCGGGTGAAGTGCAACGTCCTGGCAAAACACCCTGTCGGGCCCGCGCAGACGTTCGATGCCGTGCGCGATGGTCTGACCGATCTTTCGTTCACGGTGCACGGGTACACCCCCGGACGCTTCACGCTGACAGATGCTGTCGAATTTCCCTTCATGGCGAGTACGTCCGAGGTGATGTCGGTGTCCTACCAGCGTGTCTACGAGGGCTTGCTAGCGCGGGCCGACGAGCACAAGGGGGTCAAGGTGCTGACCGTGTTCACACACGGCCCGGGTCAGATCTTCCACGCGAGCAAGTCGGTGGGTTCGATCGCCGATCTTCGTGGACAGAAGATTCGCGTCGGCGGCGGCCTGATCGTTGACATCACCAAGTCACTCGGCGCAATACCGCTCCTGCGGCCGGCGCCAGAGGTGTTCGAGTTACTCAACAGTGGGATCGCTGACGGCGTCTTCCTGTCCGCAGAGTCCATCGCCTCGATGAAGCTGGCTTCGGTTGTCAAGTATGCAACGCTGGTGCGCGGTGGCTTGTACAACGTCAGCTTCGTCATGATGGCCAATCCAACCAAGTGGAATTCGATTTCCGAGGCTGATCGCAAGATCATCGAATCGTTGATCGGCGTAAATCTGGCAACCAAGATCGGTAGAGCGTCGGATGCCGCCGACAAGCGCGGAATCCAGGCTCTGAAGGACGCGGGGGGACGCGTACAGGAGGCGAGTTCCGCTTTCATTGAGGAGATCAGCAAGGCGACAGCCCCGCTCGAAGAGGCATGGATCGAGCGCGCCAAGACGAAGGGCGTGGATGGCCGAGCGGTGCTCAGCGCGTTGCGCGCCGAGATCAAGCGGCTGGAAGCACGCTAGTGTGCTGCGGCGTAAATGGTGGAATCTGACTGAATGCGAGGGCACTGTCTGTAGCATAAAGGAGCTGCAGATTTGCGAATCGCACTGGCGCTCACGATTACCGAACAACAAAAGCGCCAACTTCAAGGATGGGTTCGCGACCGTGGCGTCGAAGTACGACTCGCGTAGCGAGCGCGGATGATTCTGCTGGCCGCGAGCGGCGTGATCAATCAAGCGATTGCCGCGGATCTGAAAGTGGGTCGGCGCGTTGGCGTAGGGTGTAAGTATTTCTGTGTGTGAGCCGATTGATAATTTGACTCACTCAGGTTCGATTGCGAATCGGTCTTAGAACTGTAACGTGAACTGCGCTTTGTCGGCCTGCTAGGCGACCGGGGGCGCGTCCAGGCTTCGGTGATACTGCGAAGCACGAGCCAGATCAGCTTGGTAGCGGCCTCGTCGCTCGGCAAGTGACCCCAGCCGCGACGGTGGCATACTCCGGACTAGCGTGTGTCGCCCGCAGCGACACCAGCAGAACACCGTCGCGTCTCCGTACACCGCGGTTCCGGTCGGTTTGGCGGATGCTGCGAGACGCGCCGGCCCAGGAAGTCAGGCGCAGGAGCACAGCGCTGCAATCGAGTCTCTCATTCAGGCCGTCCCCCTCGGCTGAGCAACCGGGAGTCAGAGCCGAGTAAGCAGTCGCGGGCCGTTTTCGGTAATCTCGACGTTGACCTCGGCTTCAACGAAACCGACCTCCGGTTTCCTGTATGCTGCCTCCACTGCTAGGAACATGCCCGGACGCAAGACGATATCCTCCTCCTCGCGTAGGATCGGTCGCTCCCAGCCGAGCCCGAGACCGTGGCCAAATGCGGCGAAGGTTCCGAGGATCCCCGCCTCGAAATCAGCGCGCGAAAACTCTCTCTTCTCGTCGATGAAATAGTGACATCCGAACTTCGCTGCTTCCCCCGCCGTACGGCCGGGTTGGAGTTCGTCGACCTGGCGCAGAACGAACTCGTTCACGAGGTCGAGCAGTCTCGACTGTTGCGCGCTGGGCGATCCGCCGATGACCCTGCTCCGGGTCACGTCGAATATGTACCCTTGGTACCATCCGACCACCGCCATGCTGTAGATGTCTCCGGCCGCCAATCGCCGCGACGTGTTAGGCCGCACCCAGCACACCTCGCAACCCTGGTCGGCGAGATCGCATGCCACTCTGAAAGCCAAATCGCGCTCTGCGATACCCACGCTCGCCGATAGGAACGCCCGGTCGAGTGCGCTGTCGACTGCGGCACAGGCATACCGGATCACTTCAAGCTCGGCCGGGCTCTTGATGCGCATCTGCGAGTCGAGCAGTTCATCGGCTGGTACCCATTCGACGCCCGGAAGTGCCTGCTCCAGCGCGCGCAGGTGCTTCGCCGACAATACCCCCGACCCGACAAGGCCCAACCGTCCTTGACCGAGACCCGCCTGCCCGAGCATGGCGGCCACACCGCCAATCACATTGTAATCGAACCGCACCTCGTCGATTGCCAACCCGGCGCGATCCACTAGCGCTGTCGGGAGTCTATCAGCGAGTTCGGGTACCTCCGTGCGCGTCGGGTAGTCCTTGATCAGCGCCGCCTGGCCCTTCGCCGGCACTACGACCGCGCTGTGGCCACGGCAGGCAAAGTGCGGCGGAAAATCGAAGAAACTGGAGAAGAACTTCGTCTGATAGTTCCCAAGGTAAATTGAGTATCCCGCCCGGTCAGCGATGGTCGAATCGCGCGACCAGGTCACGATTGCGTCAAGCCCCGCCCCCGCGCAGGCCTGCGCGAGAGCGCCGCGGCGGCGCGCGAACTCTGATTTTGGAATAGTGGGGGCGTTGCCGTCCATCTGAGAGTTCTATAGTGGTGTAGAGACAAATCGAGCGGTGACGCAGATGCGAAAAATAATAGCGGAGCAGATGAACCAGGTCAACGCGACTGCACGCAACGTAGCGGCGCGGTATAGTCGACTTGATGTGGCTGCATCGCGAGGCCGCGTACAGTCGCGCCCGGCGTGACTACACCGACGCCGGCCGTGCGCGGCTCGCGCTCAGCGACCGAACAGCCAGGTCGGCAGTGCCACGCTCAGCGCAGGAAACGCGATCAACAGCGCGAGGAGCATACACTCGGCGGCGACGAACGGCATCACGCCGCGGAACACGCTGCCGAGCGACACCCCTGGCAGTAGCGAGCGCACCACGAACATGTTCATGCCGACCGGAGGGCTGATCAGCCCAATCATCATCACGACGATGACGATGATGCCGAACATTACCGGGTCAAAACCGAGCGAGGTGACCAGCGGAAAGAAAATCGGCACGGTCAACAGCACCATCGACAACTCCTCCATCGCGGTACCGAGGATCACGTAGATCACGCAGATCGCCACCATCACCCATACTGGATGAACCTGCAACTGCGCGACCAGGCTCTTCAGCTCAACCGGCATCGTGGTGAAATTGGCGAAGTTGGCGAAGATCAGTGCGCCAATCAGGACCACGAACAGCATCGCGGTTGTCTGCGCGCTCTCGGCGAGCACTTCGAACAGCACGCGCCAGCCAAGCACGCGGCGCGCAAGCGCAAACACGAATCCGCCGAACGCACCAACCGCGGCGCCTTCGGTTGCGGTGAACACCCCGCCGTAGATGCCGCCCATCACGACGACGAACAAGACCAGCACCGCCCACACGTTGCGCAGCGCGGCAAGACGCTCGCGCCAGTTCGATCGTTCGCCGGGTGGGCCGGCCTTCGGGTCGCGCCAGGTCTGGTACAGCACTGCTGCGCACAACAGCAACGTCATCACTATTCCTGGCAGGATGCCGGCTGCGAACAGCTTGCCGATGCTCGTCTCGGTAATAATCCCGTAGATCACCATGATGGTCGATGGCGGGATCAGTATGCCGAGCGTGCCGCCAGCGGCGATCGAACCCGAGGCGAGCGAATCGGAATAGCCGTAACGCGTCATCGACGGGTAGGAGACCTTCGCGAAGGTCGCCGCCGTGGCGATCGACGAGCCGCAGATCGCGCCGAACCCGGCGCAGCCGATGATGGTAGACATCGCCAGGCCACCGCGCAGATGGCCGATGAACGCGTGCGCTGCGCGGTAGAGCTCGTTCGACATGCCGGCGCGCGTGACGAAGTTGCCCATCAGGATGAACAACGGCAGTACCGAGAACGTATACGAGAAACCGGTCTCGTACACAATCGAGGTCACCGACACCATCGAGACATTCCAGTCACGGATCAGCCCCAGGCCGACGAAGCCAACCAGCCCCATCGCAACGGCAATTGGCACCCGCGCGAACATCAGCGTGAGCATCGCCCCCAAGCCCAACAGGAATTCCTGCAATCAGCGTCCCCTCTTTGTTCTGTGACGCGGCGGTCAGATCGCGCCGCCGGTAGTCTCCGCCAGTTCCCGACGCATCGCTTTGAGGAGATGAATCACGCCGGTGATTAGGATCAGTACCGCCATCATGTATACGAACGGCGAGATCGGGATGTGCAGCGTGGCCGTGATGTCTCCTGTTCGCGCCAGACTACCCGCTTTCTGCCAGACGAGCCAGCTGACGCCGAGCATCACCGCGCCGACCAGAAGGTGAATCGCGGTGGCGAGCAGCCTGCGCACGGCCCACGGCAGAAGTTCGTCGACAAAATCGGTGGTGATGTGCATGTCGTTGCGCGACACCAGCGGCAGGCCGGAGAAGATCAGCACCACCAGCATCAGTTCGGTAGTCTCGAAGGCGCCGCGCAGCGGCGCGTTGAAGAAGTACCTCAGCACCACGTCGGTGCTGGTTAGCAGCATCATCGCGAATAGCACCACCGCACCGCTCACCCCGAGCAGGAGATCGAATACTGCCTGCGGGCCGTAGCGACGCCGCGCTTCGGTCTTGAACGGACGCGCGCTATTCGTCACTGGACGGCAGCCCTGAGCATGAAACGCGCGCCGCAGCGTCGCTCGTACTGCAATCGTGGGATCATCAAGCTACTGCCGTTCATGCGAAATTTTCCTCCGCAGCTCCCCGAAGGCGCGCAAGTGCGCGCGATTCTGGCGTTAACTATGAAGCAAGTGAATCGAGCGATGAAGAACGGCCGGAATGATAGTCGAGCCGATGAACCAGATCAATTCCATATGCAGGTGCGGCTTGGCTCGACAAGCGTGCCGAAAGAATGGTGGCTCGGCGCCTGGAGTCCGCGCTGTCGCCGCGCCCGATCTCAGCGTAGTCGGCGCGGCACGCCCTTCAGCAGCGGCCAGAACAGCAGCGCGAGCGCCAGCGTGCTCATCGTGCCCACCAGCGAATTCGTCCAGAAGATGCCGACCTCGCCGAGCGACATCAGTATCTCCTGGCAATAGGCCGACTCGGCGTTGTCACCGAGCATGATCGCGAGCATCAGCGCGAGGATCGCGTGCAAGCGACCCGCCGATCCGCTACCTCGTGGGCACGCCCAAGGGGCGGCTCTCGAAGCTGGAGAACGAGCTGCTGCAAAAGCCCTGGCATGAAGCGCGGTCCGGCGTGGAGGTGAAACTGCTGGCGCAAAAGGGCGAGATGTACGTCTTTGCGCAAAGCCATGAGCGCATCGCCAAGGAGCGCGGCATGCGCAAGCGCCAGTTGAAGCGTCTATGGGCAAGGCTCAAGCGGCTTTCGCAGATGAAGCTCACGCGCGAGCAGCTGCTCATGAAGCTCGGCGCGGCCCGGGAGAAGACTCCTGCCGCCTGGCGCTTGATCGATATACGCGTCGACGAGCGAGCGCCGACGTTCGCTTACCGCTTGCGCAAGGACAAGCTCCGTCAGGTGCGTTCGCGCGAAGGTCGTTACCTGCTGCGCACCAACCTTACCGCCTCCGACCCCGCGGAGCTCTGGCGCTACTACATCCAGCTCGTGCAGGTCGAGGAAGCCTTCAAGAACCTCAAGGGCGATCTGGCGCTGCGGCCCGTGTTCCACCAGAACGAGCAGCGCATCGAAGCGCACATCTTCGTGAGCTTCCTTGCCTACTGCGTGCACGTCACCTTGCACCACCGGCTGCGCCAGCACGCCCCTGGCCTGACGCCGCGAGCGGTGCTGGAGAAATTCCAAACGCTGACGATGCTCGATGCCTGGTTCCCCACCCCCGACGGGCGCTGGCTGGTCTTTGCCCGCTACACCCAGCCCGAGAAAGAGCACAAGCTGTTGCTCGCTGCGCTCAAGCTCACGCTCCCGCCGCAAGCCCCGCCACGCATTACCGCCCACGGAAAACTCGCCGCCCCGCTGACCGCAATGTAGTGGAGACCTTTAGGGTCATGCCCTCCAAGAATCAACTACTTGCGCTCCCCTACACCCTCCAGTTGCGAAAGTCGGGCTAGAGATGCGCGGTGTACTCCGGAACGCTCTGCCACCGGTCGTGCATGCCATCCACGTAAGTGATGGGCAGGTGCGAAAGCTCTTCTTCGGTGACGCCCTCCAGGCAGCCGAGGTTGACGCCGACCATCCTGCCGATGGGCGTCTCGGTGCCGATGCCGTAGGGACGCACGCCGCAGACGCTGCAGAAGTAGTGCTCGTTCTTCCTGGTATTGAAGAGGTACTTGGTAAGCTTGTCGCCGCCGGCAAGCAGACGGAAGCCGCCGTCGCGGGCGACCGCCGGCCAGAACCGGTTGCGCCTGCAGATCGAGCAGTTGCAGCGGAAGGTGGGCTGCGACAGGTCGAGGTCGGCCTCGAACTGAACCGTGCCGCAATGGCAGGAACCGCGATAGGTCCTAAGCATCGGGTTGATTGACCGGCGACGCGCGCCGCTACTTTGGCCTGTGCAGGGCACAGAGCTTGTTGCCGTCCGGGTCGCGTACATAGGCGAGGTGCATCGCGCCCAGCTTGCCCTCGCGCAGGCCTGGCGGGTCTTCGATTGTCTTGCCACCATGCGCCACCGCCGTGTCATGGAACTGCCGCACCTGTTCCGGCGAAGTGCACTTGAAGCCAATCGTGCCGCCATTCGCGGAGGTCGCCGACTTTCCGTCGATGGGCTCGCTGACGCAGAACGTTCCGCCGTCGTGCCGGTAGAACAGGCGGGTCTGCCCGGTGGCGTTCTGGTTTCGCAGCGGCGCGCCCGCGCCAAGCACGCCGAGCACCGCGTCGTAGAAGCGCTTCGAGCGCTCGATGTCGTTGGACCCGACCATCACATGGCTGAACATTCAGTTGTCTCCTTCGTTCCCGGCATTGAATCCAGCTGACGGCCTGCCGGCACACCGGCGACAGCCTTCGCGACCGCAAACGTGGAAGTTGCGGCGCGGCGAGCACGGCCGCGAATGAAGCGTTGCGGTAGTTGCCGCGTCCGGCAACACCGCCATGCTAGATGGCGTTACTTGTGGTAGGCGGCGTCAAGTGCGATGCCTACGAACAGCACCACAACCGCCAAGAGAAGCAGGCCCGCAAGAAGGTCCATGGCCTACAGTTTACCTATTTGATCGATGCGGCGCTCGACTTGCCGATGCACAAGGTAAATGGCGACACCGAGTACCAGGGCGCCGAACGCCCCAATAAACCAGAGCGTTGCGTTTGGCCCGGTGGGAGCTGAGATAAGCCAGCCGACTAGCGTGATTTCGGTAACGACCATGATCCCGAGCCAGAATCTCAGATAGGTGAGTTGCTCCTTGAGGCGATCAAGCTCGGACATGGACGTGTCATAGCAACGTCCGCCAGAGGGGAGCGTTGACACGCCTTTTAACGTGGAGCCCAGACGCGCGCGCGGCGCTGACAGTTGCAAAGCGCTGCCGGCTCGCGCGCGTCGGCCTGCGACGCCAGGTTATACGGCGGCAAAAACGGCATGGTATCGAATGGCGCCAGGAGTCCCGTGAAGATACCCGGGGCGTAACTCAATTACCATGAAGGCTTCTTCTGGAGCGTTGTATTCGGACGCTATTCCGAATCGCGTTGACGGAACAAAACCGAACCGTGGGTAGTACTCCGGGTGTCCAAGAACTACTACCGCGCCAAACCCGAGCCGCTTGCAGTGGTCTAGGCCGGCTTGTACTAGAGCAGAGCCCACGCCACTACGCTGCCGCTCTGGGGCTACGGCCATCGGCGCGAGCCCCATGATCTTCGCGTTGGTCTGCCCCGTGAGTGAGACGGGCGAGAACATGATGTGCCCGATGATCTTCTGTTCGTGCTCTGCGACCAGCGAGATCACGGGCTGTGCGCGCTCGCGCAGTGCGTCGACAAGCTTGGCCTCTGCCGCAGACTCGAACGCTTTGACGTTCAATGCGTGAACAGCAGCGTGATCGCCTTTCTCTTCAGCTCGGACTACCACTCGATGTGTGACGCCGTATA
>JADLES010000195.1 GCA_020845995.1 Burkholderiales bacterium
CCCACCGGGAAGACCACGACCTCGTCCTCCACGTCGAGGAACATGTAGCTGGTCCAGTGGCCGGCGAGATGCGGTCCGTTCTCGCCCTGCGTGACGATGGCGACCCACTCGGTCGCGTTGCATACCTCGCGGCACACGCCTTCGATCTTTGCCATGGGAAGTCGCCTCGGAAGAGAGCGCAAGTTAGCCGCTTGCGCCGGCGCGGAACTTGATGCGCATCAATCGCGCGGCATCAGGCGCTCCGGCTCAGCCGTGCAGCGCCTCGTATTTCGCCAGCAGCTGCTCGGGCGTTTCCACGAAATCGGGATGCTGGACGATGCAGTCGGCCGGGCAGACCAGCTTGCATTGCGGTTCGTCCTTCGCGCCCACGCATTCGGTGCATTTGTCCGGATCGATCACGTAGATCGGGTCTCCCGAGGTGATGGCTTCGTTCGGGCACACCGGCACGCAGGCGTCGCAGGCGGTGCAGGCGTCGTTGATGGTCAGTGCCATGGTGCGTTCTCCCGGTTCAGGCGGCCACGCGGGCCTGCAGTTCCTTCAGCTTGTCGTGCCGAAACCCGCCCCAGAGCGCGGCGCCGATCGCCCCGGCGTAGATGGAGTCGGGGTGATTGACCGCGCTCAGGCCGGTCACCTTCTCGTTGACCAGTTCTTCCTGCAGCGCGGCGAGCAGGCCTTCGTCGAGGGCGAGGCCGCCCGTGAGCAGCACCGTGCCCTTGGTGATGCCGGTGACCTTGAGCAGCTTGACCAGGCGCGAGGCCATCGATACGTGGATGCCCTTGAGGATGTCGGGCGTGGGAATGGCGCGCGAAACCATGTTGATCACATCGGTCTCCGCCAGCACCGCGCAGATCGAGCTGATCTTCTCCGGGGTCTTGGCGGACCTCGACAGCGGCCCGATCTCCTCGACCGCCACGCCCAGGTAGCGGGCGATGTTCTCGAGGAACTGGCCCGAGCCCGAGGCGCACTGGCTGGTCATCTTGTAGGACAGCACCTTGCCGCGCTCGTCGATGTAGATGGCGCGGCCGTTGAGCGCGCCGATGTCGACCACCGCGCGCGCGTCGGGACGCAGGTGGACGCCGCCGCGCGCGTGCGTGGTCATCGAGTAGAAGTGGCCGGTGGCGAAGGCCACGTTCTCGCCCTCGCCGGTGGTGGCGACGTAGTGCACGTCCGCGGGCTTGAGCCTGGCTTCCTCGATCACCTCGTTGTAGGTGTCGCGCGCGAGCTGCATGTTGTCGCGCTTGCGGATGCGCTCGCAGCGCCGCGCGAGCCATTTTTCGCCGTCGAACAGGACCGTCTTGACGACGCCGGATCCGATGTCGATGCCCACCGTGCAGGTCATGTGCGTGCCTCCGCCTTCTTGCCTTCCTCGAGCACCGCGCGCCAGGCGAAGGTCGCGCCGCCGAGCGCGCCGGTGTAGATCGAGTCGGGGTTGATGTTCAGGGTTACATCGCCATAGTTCTCGCGCACCAGCTCCATCAGCGCCTTGACCGCCGCCTCGTTCTTGGCGACGCCGCCGGTGAAGGTGAACTGGTCGCGGATGCCTCCGGAGCGCGCGAGGATCGACATCGCGCGCAGGATGATGGCGCGGTGCAGACCGGCCATGATGTCCTCGCGCTTCTCGCCCAGCGACATCCGGTCGCGCAACTCGGCGCCGGCGAACACGGTGCAGGTCGAGTTGATGCGCACGGTCTTGGTGGACTTCATCGCCAGCGGCCCCAGTTCGTGCAGGCCCATGTTCATTTCGTCGGCGATGTAGCCGAGGTAACGCCCGCAGCCAGCGGCGCAGCGGTCGTTCATCTGGAAGCTCTCGACGATGCCCTGCGGGTCGACCTGGATGGCCTTGGTGTCCTGGCCGCCGATGTCGAGCACGGTCGCGGTCTTCGGGAACATGACGTGCGCGCCCAGGCCGTGGCAGAGGATCTCGGAGCGGATGTGCTCCTTGGAGAAGGGCAGCCGCGCGCGGCCGTAGCCGGTGCCGACCACGTAGGTTTCCTCGAGCGGCGTGTCGAGCACCGACTGGATCGGCGCGCGAACGCCCTCTTGCGTCTTTGCGGCGGTCCGCAGGGCGGCGAAGGTCCGGCCGAGGGCGGCGAGGAGGTGGGGCTTGATCGAATCGCCGTAGATGCGATTTTCGACCTCGATGATCGAGCGGTCGAAGACGTTGAGCAGCATGTCGTAGCGCAGGCCGGACTCCTTGGCCACCTGCTCGCCGATCGCCAGGTAGCGGCTGCCGGCGATGTCGCGGAAGAAGTCGCTTTTCCTCTTCGCCCCCGGGGCGAAGAGCTCCGGCGCCTCCCGGCGCAGCAGGCTGAACACCTTGCCCAGGGCCTGCGACACTTCCCGCTCGGCGCCGCCGAAGCGCGCGCCCTCGACGTTGCGCTGGCACACGGCCTCCAGGTCGGCGAGCTGCTCGAGGAACTGCTCCAGGCGGAAGTCGCGCTCGAGCTGGGAGATGAAACCCTCCAGCCCGCCGTTGAGGACCTTCGCGCTCTCCAGCGCGTTGCGGAACAGCTGGAAGCGCGCGCTGACGAGCGCCTCCTGCTTGGCGACCGCGGCGGCGGTGTCGTAGTTGGAGCGCGAGTTGGTGATGCCGCGGCCAAGGACGTTGCGCGCCTCGTCGATCACCACCGCCTTGGTGGTGGTCGATCCCAGGTCGATGCCGATGAAGGTCTTCATGGTCAGTGGGCGGTCGCCGCGGCCGGGACCGCCGGGTGCGCGGCGGCGCGCTTCTGCTTGATCATCTGGAAGTAGCTCTCCAGCCGGTTCTTGATGTTGGCCGCCGAGAAGTAGCGCGGGTCGACGAGGTCGGACTCGACGAACGCGGCCGGCTTGCCGGTGCGCTTCTCGACCTCGCGCAGGATCAGCAGCTGGCCGGCGGAAAAGCTGTTGCAGCTCTTGATCGAGTTGATCAGCAGCCCGTCGGCCTGGTACTCGTCGATGTACTTGCAGATCATGTCGACGCGCGAGGGCAGGTTCAGGTTGGTGTAGCAGCCCAGGCAGTATTCGGCCAGCGATTCGAGCGGCCGGTCGGGGTCGTGACGGAAGCCGAAGTCGTACAGCCCGCCCACCTTGGAGTAGGTGGAGGCCACCACCACCGCGCCTTCGTCGTAGAACATCTTCCAGAAGTCGCGGAAGTGGGTCCAGTTGGGCGGTCCCTCGACCACCA
>JADLES010000196.1 GCA_020845995.1 Burkholderiales bacterium
CCCTCGGCCGGCGCCAGCGCCCCCAGGCGCAGGCCCTGCTCGGCGCGGCGGATGTGCGCGTAGCGCGATTCCAGCACCGCGAGGAACAGGTCCTCCTTGTTGCCGAAGTAGTAGTAGAGCATGCGCTTGTTGGCGCCGGCGCGCCTGGCGATCCGGTCCACGCGCGCCCCGCCCAGGCCGTGGCGCGCGAACTCCGCGAGCGCCGCGGCGAGGATGCGGCCACGGTTGCGGTCTGGGTCGCGGCGCGAAGCACCGTGCCTTGCCGGTTCGCGCGCGGCGCTCGTCATCGGCTAGTCGATCTTGGCGCCGACGTCCTTGACGATCTTGCCGATCTTGGCCACTTCGCCCGCCAGGAAGCGGCCGAGCTCCTCCGGCGAGCTGCTCGCGGCGTCGGTGCCGAAGGAGAGGAACTTCTCCTTCACGTCCGCTTGCGCCATGGCCTTGACGATCTCCGCGTTCAGCCGCTGCACCACCTCGCGCGGCGTGCCCACGGGCGCGACCACCGCTTGCCAGGTGGAAATGTCGAACCCGGGCAGCGCGCTTTCGGCGACCGTCGGCAGCTCGGGCACGATGGCCGAACGCCTGGCGGTGGTCACCGCGATCGCGCGCAGCTTGCCCGCCTTCACCTGCGTGATCACATCCGAGATGTTGGCGAACATCACCTGCGCCTGCCCCGAGAGCATGTCGGTCACCGCCGGCACTCCGCCCTTGTAGTGCACCGTCACCCAGTCGATTCCCGCGGCCCGCCTGAACGCTTCGCCCGAGAGCCGGGTGAGCGTCGCCGCCCCTGGCGACGCGAGGTTGAGCTTGCCCGGGTTGGCCTTGGAATAGGCGATGAGTTCCCTGGCGTTGGCCGCCGGCACGGCGGGGTTCACCACCACCATGATCGGCACCGTCGCCACCAGCGATACCGGCGCGAAGTCCCGGACCGGGTCCCAGCCGAGCTTGGGGAAGAACGCGGGCGACGTCGCGAAGGACGTCGCCGCCATGAACAGCGTGTAGCCGTCGGGCGCACTTCTGGCGACGAACTCGGCGCCGATGTTGCCGCTCGCACCGGGCTTGTTTTCCACCACGATGGTCTGGCCGAGCGCCGCGCCGAGCTTCTCGCCCAGCGCGCGCGCCGCAAGATCCGTCGAGCCCCCCGGCGGAAACGCGACCACCATGCGGACCGGCTTGGTCGGATACTGCGCGCCGGCGAATGCCGAGGCGCAGGCAAGCAATACGGCGACAACGATGCGAGTCATGGGGTTCTTCCTTTACTCTGCTTTGATGCCGGCCGCCTGGGCCACCTTTTTCCACTGCGCGATCTCGGCGCGCAGGAACTGGTCGAACTGCGCGCTGGTGCCCGGCGCGAGATCCATGCCGAGGCCCGCGAGCCTCTCACGGACCTCGGGCAGCGCGAGCGCCGCCGCGAAGTCGCGGTTGATGCGCGCGATCGCCTCCTTCGGCGTGGCGGCGGGAACGAGCAGTCCCTGCCAGACCGAGACATCGAGGCCGGGCGTGACGGTTTCGGCCAGCGTCGGCACGTCGGGCAGCATCGGCGAGCGCTTCGCGGTGGTGACCGCGATCGCCTTCATGCGCCCCGCCTTGACCTGCGGCAGCGCTTCGACGAGGTTGACAATCATCGCCTGGACTTCGCCGGACATCACCGCCTGGCCGGCCGGCGCGCCGCCCTTGTAGGGCACGTGCAGGAAATCGATCCCCGCGGACTGCTTCACGAGCTCGAACGCGAGCCGCTGCCCGGTCGCGGGGCCGGGCGACGCGTAGCTGAGTTTGCCCGGATTGGCCTTGGCGTACTGCACAAACGCGCTCGGCGTGGACGCGGGCAGGGCGGGATTCGCCACCAGGAGGTTCGGGATCGAGGACACGAACACCACCGGCGCGAGGTCCCTGAGAGGATCGTAGGGCAGCTTGTCGTACACTGCGGCGCTCACCGCGAGCGCTGTGGTGGCGAGCAGCAGCGTGTGGCCGTCGGGCGCGCTCTTTGCGACGAAATCGGTGCCGATATTGGCGCCGGCGCCGGGCTTGTTCTCCACCACCACCGGCTGCTTCCACATCTCCGATAGCTTCGGCGCCACCAGGCGCGCCGTGATGTCGGTCGAGCCGCCGGGCGGGAAGGCGACGATGATCCTGACCGGGTGGGATGGAAACGCCTGCGCGAACAGCGCGGACGAAAGGGCGGCCAGAACCGCGGCGAACAGCGTTCTCATAGCGCGTATCTCGTTATCTTGGTTTCGTCGATCTCGATGCCGAGGCCCGGACCCGTCGGCACGAGCGCGGCCTGGCGCTCCACCGGGAACGGGGTCTTCAGGTAGTCCTCGGCGATGAACTGCGGCCCGTTCAGGTCCACGGGCTCGGCGATGCCGTAAGCGGCAAAGAGATGCACCGAGGCGGCGAATCCGATCGGCGCATCCTGCAGCCCGGAACCGATCAGCTTCAGTCCCGCGTTCAGCGCCAGGTCGCACATCTGGCGCGCGTAGTGGATGCCGCCGACCTTGGAAACCTTGATGGCCAGGCCCTCCACCGCCTCGCGGCGGATCAGCTCCACCACCAGCGGGATGCCCATCGCCGCCTCGTCGAGCGCGATGGTCATCGACGTGGCCGACAGCAGCTTCCTCATGCCGTAGAAATCAGTCATCGGCACCGGCTGCTCGAAGAGCGTCACGCCGAGCTTCTCGAAGGTCTTGGCCATGCGCATGGCTTCTTCCAGGCTGTAGGCCTGGTTGGCATCCGGCCAGACGTACGAATCCGGCGCCGCCTCCTTTACCGCCTTGACCAGTTCCGCGTCGATCGCCTTGTGGTGGCCGACTTTCACCTTGAAGCCTTCGTAACCCTCGGCGAGGCCCTGCTTCGTGATCCTGGCGGCATCCTCCGGCGTCGCCGCGGACACCAGGCGCGCGAGCTTCACGCGATCCAGGCGCTTCGCCCCCAGCCAGGCCTGGAGCGGAATGCCAAGGCGCCGGCACACCAGATCGTGCAGGGCCACGTCGATGGCGCACTTGGCGATCGGCTGCCCCGGATCGAGGCCGGTGGCGAGCTCGGTATTCATTTTCGCGTGCGCGCCGGCGATGTCGAACACGTCGTGCCGGATCAGCGCCGGCGCCAGATACTCGCGAATGGACGTGAGGCAGGACTCCAGCGTCTCCGCCGACCAGCGACGCGAGGGACCGGACTCGCCCCAGCCGACGTTGCCGTCCGCGTCCGTGATCTTCACCAGCGCGACGCGCTTGCCCTCATCCAGCGTGCGCGAGGGCCCGCGCGGCAGTGTAAGCACCGCCTTCATCGGCAAGCGCACGGGAAACACTTCGATTCTCTCGATTTTCATGCGTGGTTGAGGAATACCGGGCTCGCCCAGGCCATGTGGCCGTTCTTCTGGCGCGCCCGCAGGTAGGCGTAGGAGGATTTTCCCGCCGGCACGTCCAGCGTGCAACGGCCGGCGACCGAGGAGGAGGCCAGCGGCACGATACGATGCCACTGCCAGCCTTCCTTCGGGAAGGGGCCGGTAAAAAAGTTCAGCGATCCGCGCGCGAGATCGGCGAGTTTGGCGGCGGCGCTCTGCGCGACCGGCTCGGTGAGCGTGAGCTCCAGCCGCGCATTGGCGTCGGTCTCCAGTTCCAGCACCACGCTCTGGTTCGGATTCTCACGGTAGGCGTTCCTGCGCGAGGTATAGGAACGGATCGCGAGGACCGCTTCACCCTGGCGCTCGAAGCGGTGGCGGCGCTGCTCGTCGAAGGGCATGCTGGCGAGGCAGGGAAAGAAGCGCTTGATGCGGCCGCACGTGAGCTTCACCTGCATCGCCCAGTCGCAGATGCGCTCGAGGGCCAGCGCGCCCCAGGGGCCCCAGCCCCATTCCAGGCGCAACTGGATCGGCTTGGAAAAATCCGCCGGCGTTTCCTCCGCATGGGCGCGGTGCACGATGCGGCCATCCTGCACGATCTCGACCACGTCGAGCTCGTCGCGGCCGCGCACCGCGAATGCCGCCGCTGCCCGGCGGCCGGCGGCGACCGTCGCCCCCATGGGCGCGCCCTCAACGGTGAAATCCACCTCGATGCGGTCCCCCGTGAGCGCGTAGGTGCGGCGCGCGCGCACCGCCTCGAGGATCGCGCCGCGCGACAGGTCCCGCGCGTGCACCGCCATCAGCCCTTCGCCGTAGGCGCCCGGGAAGCCGGCGTGATCGTCGGACGAGGCGACGAAGCCGAAGCGCTTGCCGGCATCCAGCGCTGCGCGCGCGGTATTGGCCGTCTCGCGCCCGCCCATCGAGTGCGTGTAGAAGGCGAACGGCCCGCGGTCGTCCTCGGAGTTGCCGTGCTCGGAGAAGATCTCCACGACCGGCGTGCAGTCTTCGCGGAACACCTCCCAGTTCACGCCGCGATGGCCCTTCGGATAGGCAAGGTGGTGCGGAATCATGAGCGCGCGCTCCTCGAGGCAAAAGCGGCGCAGCTTTTCCGGGTCCGACGCATAGAACAGCGGCCGATGGTCCTCCGGGAACACCACGCACTGGTCGCCCCACCGCGAAGAATGCCACTCGAAGCCGAGAAAGGCGCAGAACTCGCCGTCGCGGTTGCCCTCCGCGATGACCTGCTGCACGCGCGGCCAGGTGTCCTTGAGCCGCCTGAAGCCGTCGATCCAGTGCCGCTCGCGCTCGCCCTCCATGGAGGGCATGTCGTGCCAGCTCGAGTGGCCCGTGAAGGCGAAGAAATCCAGGTGCGTGCGCGCGATATCGAGAGACCGCTCGATCGAGCCCTCGCCGTAGCCGTGCGCGTTGTGATTGTGGATATCCCCGTAGAGGATCACTCCATCCCCAGCAGCTTGTAGATGCGCCGCGTGTACTCGCCGAAGCGCTCGTGGGTCTTCATGTCGAGCGTGCGCGGGTACGGCAGGTCGATCGGGAAGTTGTCGGCCATGCGCGCGGGCCCGGCGGTCAGCACGACCACGCGGCTGCCGAGGAACACCGCCTCGGAGATGCCGTGGGTGACGAAGACGATGGTCTTGCCCGCCTCCTTCCAGATGCGCAGCAGCTCCAGGTTCATCTTCTCGCGCGTCAGCGCGTCCAGCGCGCCGAAAGGCTCGTCCATCAGCACCAGCTTTGGGTCGTGCACCAGGGCGCGCGCGATGGCGGCGCGCTGCTGCATGCCGCCGGAGAGCTCGTAGGGATACTTGTCCTCGTAGCCGGCCAGCCCGACCAGGGCGAGCAGGCCCCGGGCGCGCTCGCTGGATTCCTTCTGCGGCAGGCCGAGAATTTCCGCGGGCAGGAGGACGTTGTCGAGGATGCGGCGCCACTTCAGCAGCAACGGCGCCTGGAACACCATGCCGACGTCGCGCGAGGGATCGAACGGGTGCTCGCTGGAGCCGATCTTCGCCTCGCCGCCGTCGTGCGGCAGCAGGCCGGCGAGGACCTTCAGCAGCGTGCTCTTGCCGCAGCCGGAAGGCCCCACCAGCGACACCAGCTCGCCGGGCATGACGTCGAAGGTCGCGTCCGAGATCGCCAGGTGCTCCTGCCGGCCCCGGCGGTAGGACTTGCGCACGCCGGCGAGGTGGATGAACGGCTGCATCATTCGACCCGCGCGTCCTTGACCACGAGCAGGCGCTCGAACGCCAGCACGAGGCCGTACAGCAGCATTCCGATCAGCGTGATCAGGATCACCGCCATGAACATCGCGGGCGTGTCCAGGGTCACCTGCACCTGCAGCATCAGGTAGCCCAGGCCCTTGTCCGAGCCGAGGAACTCGCCGACGATCGCGCCCGCCACCGCGAGGATCGCCGCGACTTTCATGCCGGCGAAGATATAGGGCAGCGAGCCGGGCAGCTGGATCTTGGTGAACAGCTGCCATCGCGTGCCCTTCAGCGAGCGCACGAGGTCGAGCAGCTCGGGCTCGACCTCGCGCAGGCCGCGCGCGGTGGTGAGCAGGATCGGGAACACGCAGATCGAGAACGCCATGATCGTGTTCGGGAACACGCCGTACTTGAACCAGACGATGATCAGCGGTCCCAGCGCCACCTTCGGGATCATGTTGAGCGACACGAGCAGCGGCATGAAGAATGCCTCCATGGTCTTCGACCAGGTGAAGGCGAGCGCGAGCGCGACGCCGCCGGCCAGGGCGAGAAAGTAGCCGCCGAAGATCTCGGTGGCGGTGACCGAGATGTTGGTCCACCAGTTGTAATTCGGCTGCAGCAGCGCATCCAGCGTCGCCTGCGGGGACGGCATGACGAACTTCGGCACGTTGCCAAGCGCGACGAACAGGTACCAGGCCAGCAGCAGCGCGAGGTGCGCCACGATTGCCAGCACATACCGTTGGGCGGTTTCGGTCATGTCTTTCCCGGGGAGCGGATCAGGTCAGCCACCTGGACAGGTTCGCGCGCACGAAGTCATCATCGTTCATTTCCGGATACGCCGCGTAGACACGGTCGATCTCCTCCTTCTGGCCGGGCGACAGGCCCTCCTTCGGGTCGAGGCACCAGGTGCCCTCGAGCAGCCCCTGCCGGCGCAGCACCTCGTGGCAGCCCGCGATGCAGCCGGCGAAGTCGTTGGCGACGTCGAAGAAGGCGCTGTTCGCGTCCGTCACCCTGGAATCGAGGGCGAGCAACTCCTCCGAGGGCTTTTCCTCCTGAAGCCTTTTCAGCAGCGCGACCGCATACCCGGTCCAGACGCTCCAGTGCCCGAGCAGGCCTCCCTTGATCCGGACGGCAACGTCTTCGCCGCCCCGCTTCACGACGAACGGCGCGAGCAGGTCGAGCACGATGTGGTCGTCGTTGCCGGTATAGAGGGTCACGCGCTCCTCGGCGCGCGCGGCGACCAGGCCCTTGACCACGTCCAGGGTGCGGTAGCGGTTGAACGGCGCGATCTTCACCGCGATCACGTTCTCGATCTCGCAGAAGCGGCGCCAGAAATCCGCGGGCAGGGCGATCCCGCCCACCGCGGTCTGCAGGTAAAACCCCACCAGGGGGATCTCCGCCGCGACGGCCGCACAGTGCGCCACCAGCTCGTCCACCGAGGCGCCCTTCATGGGCGCGAGCGAGAGCATGCCGGCGTGATAACCCAGCGCCCGCGCGATGGCCGCTTCCTCCCTTGCCTGCGGGGTCCGGCCGGACAGCCCCCCCACGAGAAAGACCGGCCGTTTTACCCAGGTTCTCGCCTCCTCGGCGGCCAGCTTCAGCACCGGCTCATACAGGCCCCGCTCGCGGATCGCGAACTGCGTCGCATGCACGCCCACGGCAAGCCCGCCCGAGCCCGCGTCGAGGTAATAGCGGCTCAGCGCGCGCTGGCGGCGCGGATCGAGCCGCCGCGCGGCGTTCAGCGCGAGCGGATGCGCGGGAATCACCGCGCCACGGCGCAGGATCGCGAGGGTCTCGGCAGGCAATGCGCAGAAATGCATGTTAACCGGGTGGTTAGTCGATGGTAGCATCGCCTCTTCCGACCCGAGGAGGCTCCATGCGCAGATTCCTGATCGCCGCCGCGGCGCTCGCCGCTGCCTACACCCTGCCCGCCGCCGCGCAGCAGAAGCTCGACTTCATCCTCAACTGGGTGCCGGGCGGCGACCACGCCCCCTATTACTACGCCAAGGCGCAGGGCTGGTACGCCAAGGAGGGCATCGATCTCAACCTGGAGCCGGGCAAGGGCTCGGCGCTGGCGGTGCAGAAGGTCGGCGCCGGCGCCAACCCGGTCGGGCTCGCCGACATGGGCAACGTGCTCATCGGCAAAGGCAAGGGCGCGGACCTGATCGCGGTGTTCAACGTCTACGCCAACTCGCCGCAGGGGCTGTACTGGCTGAAGAGCTCCGGCATCAAGGGCATCAAGGATTTCCCGGGCAAGAAAATCGGCAACCCGGCCGCCGACGGCGCGCGCCCGATGTGGCCGGCGCTCGCCAAGGCGAACGGCATCGACCCGAAATCGGTCACCTGGGTGAATATCGACGCCAACGCCAAGCTCTCGGCGCTCAAGTCCAAGGCGATCGACATCACGACTTCTTTCTACAACATCCACCACATCTTCACGAAGGAGCTGGGCGCGGACATGGGCTTCGTCGCCTGGCGCGAGATCGGTCTCAATCCGTACGGCAACTCTGTAATCGTGAACGGCGAGTACCTGAAGAAGAACAAGGCGCAGATCGGCAAGTTCGTCGGCGTCACGCAGCGCGCCTTCGCCGCCTGCGTGAAGGATCCCGCCCCTTGCGTCAAGGCGCTGGTCGACGCCAACGGCGCGCTCGACCTGAAGAACGAGACCGTCAACTGGCAGCTGGTGGAAGTGCTGATGAGCGACAAGATCTCGCAGACGGTGGCGCTCGGCTGGCACGACGATGCGCGCATGAAGGCCGACTACGCGCTCGTCAAGGACTACGTCGGCATCGACAAGCCGTTCGACGTCAAGAGCGTCTACACCAACGAGTTCCTCGACAAGTCGATCAAGATGAAGGCGGTCAAGCCCTGGGGCGGCTGACGAGCGCGCGCAGGCGCCGCCACAGCCGCGCCAGCCAGCCGCCGTTTTCGGCCGGCGCCGCGCGCCCGGCTGCGCCGGCGCCGAAGCGCTGCTCCAGGGTGGCCGCGAACTGAGCCGCGCGCTCGGTGGCGCGCTTCTCGAATACGCGATCGACGATCGCCTTGAGCTGGCCCGTGCCCTGCACCTGGAGCACGCCGGTCATCTGCGTGCCCGTGCCCGCGGCGCGCAGCGCGACCTCGATCTCCATGGAGAGGTGCTCGGCCTTGAGCGTCGCGCGCAACCGCTGCGGAGGCTCCTCGGCGTCGATGCGCGCAGTCAGCTCCAGGATCAGCGGCACGATGCCCAGCTTCTCGCGTACCGTGAGCGCGGCGGTCTGCGCGTCGACGAGCTTGACCCGCTCCACGCCGGGAATGCAGGCGCACAGCGACTCGATGTCGCGGATGAAGCGCCAGACTTCGCCGGGCGGGGCAGCGACGCGGAACGTCTCCTCGCGCCGGGGCATCAGCCCCTCCGTCCGTGCATCAATCCCACCACTTCTTCAGCTTGAAATCCTCCGCGATCACCCCTGCCGCGTTGTGTCCCGCCCCTGCGTGCACGCCCCCGCCCGGGTGGCAGTAGCCGCCGCACATGTAGAGCCCCGCCACGGGCGAGCGGTAGCCCGACCATCCCGCGAACGGCCGGAAATAGCCCATCTGGTCGGGCGTCATGTCGCCCACCACGTCGACGCCGTTCACCATGTTGTCGTTGTGCCGCACCGTGTCGGTCGGATCCTGGATGGTCATGGCGAGGATCTTGTCCCCGGTCATGTTCGGCGCGTACGAGCGCCAGAGCCCGAGGACGTGCTCCGCGTATCCGGCGCGCGCCGGTTCCCAGCCGCCCTGGAGCGCGAACGGCGCGTACTGCCAGACGAGCACCGTGTGCCGGCCCGCGGGCGCCTGCGAAGGATCGAAGAGCGTCGGCAGCGTGATCTGCAGCATCTCCCGGCGGGGCGCCTTGCCGGCGGCGATCTCCTGGTAGGCCTCGACCTGGTCGGCGACCGTGCCGCGGAACATCTCCTGGCTGAACGCGCGGTTGACATGCGCGTTGTCGGCGCCGGCCCGGTACTGCGGCGGCTCGGACACCGCGAGGTGCAGGCAAAAGAGCGAGCGCCCGCGCGAGTGGTAGCGCCGCACGCGCGTCGCGAACGATGCCGGCAGGTGCTCTTCGCCGACCATCTCGAGGAAGCTCTTCTTTGGCTCGACGTTGGTGATCACTGCCTTGCCGGCGTCGATCCGGCTCCCATCCGTGAGCTCTACGCCAACGGCCTTGTTGCCCCTGACCAGGACCTTGCGGACGCCCGAGCTCGTCTTCACCGTTCCGCCCGCGCCCTCCACGGCGCGCCGCAGGCCCTCGGCGAGCTGCTGCGAGCCGCCCGCGCAGATCGGCGCCTCGGCCTTGAGGATCCTGAACAGCATGATCCAGCCCTGGCCGAACTGGTCGGGCGCGAAGCCGAGCACCGTGAGCCGCGCGAGGAAATGCACCTTTACCTGCTCGTTTTCGAACAGCTCGTCCAGGAGCTGCGCCGGCGTGCTCGCCTGCCACTGCAGGAGCGCGCGGCCCTCCTCCGATTTCTCCAGCTCCGCGCTCTGCAGCGACGGGGGCAGCGGCGGCGAATACATGAGCGACAGGTAGGTCGAATCAATGAACTCGCCGTAGTCGGCGACGAGCTGCGTGAAGGTCTTCGCATCGCGCGCCGAGAAGCGCGCGATTTCGGCCGCCATCTGCGCGCTGTCGCGGTACATCACCAGGCACCGGTGGTCGGGGAAAATCGTGCCGCGCAGCTGGTCGGGGTAGACGTACCTCACGCCGTGGCGCTCGAGCTCGAGGTCGCGGTACACGGGGCTGAGCGGGATATGGGTGTGGACCATCGAACAGATGTTGTGCAGGTAGCCGGGCAGCGTCGCCTGAGCGGTGTGGCAGCTGCCGCCCACGCGCGCGCTGCGCTCCAGGACGAGGACGCTCGCACCCGCCCTGGCGAGGTAGCCCGCGCAGGCGAGTCCGTTGTGGCCGGAGCCAATGACGATGAAGTCGTACCTCATGATGGTCTCTCCCGTCAGCCCAGCTCCGGTCCGGCCGGGCAGTAGACCAGCGGCGCCTCTCCGGGCGCGCGGCCGCTCGCGCCGTGCACCATGCGCGTGAACGGCCGCTGGATCGCGAAGCCCCGCGCGAGCACCCAAGCCTGCAGCGGCGCGGCGTGGTCCGCGATGTCGAGATACACAGGTCCCGTAGTCCCTCCCAAGGCGGTCTCCAGCAGTTCGCGCGCGACCTCTGCGTCTTTCGCCACCAGCGGGCCGATCTGCAGCGCTTCCCGGCCCTCGCGGCCGAGGACGAAGCCCGCGACCTGGCCCCGCCGGATCGCCACGCGCGCGAGCCCCGGCTGGCGCGAGGCGAGATCGCGAAGCACGGGCTCCCGGCTCGCGCCGAAGGCCATGGCGTCGAGTGCGAGCACCTCCGGCCAGTGGGACGAGTCCAGCGCCGTCGCCCCCACGTTCGCGCGAGGAGCACCGGGAATCGAATAGCGCTTGAAGCCCCATGCGTCCCTGAATCCCTCCTGCCGGTAGACTTCGCGGCCGTCCGGCGTCGCATCGAGGACCGAGACGCGGCCGGACCTGGCGTTCTCGCCCAGCGCGATCTTCAGCAGCCGGGTCGCGAACCCCTTGCGCCGGTGCTCGGGCAGCACCAGCACCATCGCAATCCAGGCGAAGGCGCCGCCGTACGGGAGCGCGAGCGTGGAGGCGGCAAGCGTGCCGTCCTCCTCCACGATGCCCCAGCCGCGGCCGAAGCCGAGCATCAGCCGCCAGTCGGCCTCGTTCTGGTTCCAGTGCGCGGACTTCGAGAGCGCGAGGCAGCCGGCGAGATGCCGCTCGCCCAGGACGACTTCAGTACTTGCCATCCCGGGCTTCGAAGTGCGTCGGCTTGCTCAGGGACGGCATGCCGCGCGCGATCCAGTCGGCCTGCCAGTCGATCAGGGTCGCAAGCGGTACGGCGGGTGCGCCAAGCAGCCTTTGCGCCTCGCGCGTGTCCACGAGCCAGGCCGTGGGCGCCTCCGCGCCCGTGAATTCGACCTTCCTGCCGAAGCGTTTGCCGAATTCGCCCGCGAGCCAGCGCACGCTGATGACGTCCGGGCCGCTCACATTGATGGCTGAAGCGGGCGCGGTGCAATGCGCGAGCAGGCGCAGCGCCTGCTCGTTCGCATCTCCCTGCCAGATCACGTTGACGTGCCCCATGGTGACGTCCACCGGCTTCCCGGCATGGACTGTCGCCGCGACGTCGTGCAGCACGCCGTAGCGCATGTCGATGGCGTATTCCAGGCGCATCAGGCGCACGGGCGTGCCGTAGGCGAGCGACGCGTACTCGAAAGCTCTTTCCCGTCCCACGCAGGAGGCCGCATAGTCGCCCGGCGGCGGCAGCGCGGGGGTCGATTCGTCCGCCCCGCGCCCGGTAACGTCGGCGAAGGGGTAGACGCAGGCGGTGGAGAACACCACGCTGCGCGCGCCGCGAAACACGTCGGCCGCCATGTAGGGCACGCGCACATTCATCGCCCAGGTAAAGGCGGCATTGTCCGCGGCGCCGAACTTGTGGCCGGCCATGAGCACGAGGTTGGGCGCCCGCGGCAGCTTCTCCAGCGCTGCCCGATCGAGCAGGTCGCAGGCGATGCATTCCACGCCCTGCGCTTCCAGCTTCGCGCGCAGGCCCGCCTCCGAGAAGCGCGCCACGCCGATCACCCGGCGCTCCGGCGCGGCGCGCTTCGCCATGCGCGCCAGCGTCGGCCCCATCTTGCCGCCTACGCCGAGGATCAGGATGTCGCCCGGCGCGCGCGCGAGATCCGCCGCGAGCGCGGGCGAGGGCCGCGTCATGAACTCCTCGAGAGCCGCAACGTCCGCGAAGTTAACCATCCGGTGAATTATAATCGCCGCGATGATGAAGGCGCCACGCATCCAGACCACCGTCGTGGGCTCCTATCCCCTGCCCGAGTGGCTCGCGGCGGCGCCCTCGGAGCAGGCGCTCAGCGATGCGATGCGCGTGGTGCTGCGCACGCAGGAAGCCGCCGGCATCGACCTGGTCTGCGACGGCGAACTCTATCGCTTCGACCCCGATCATCCCGAGACCAACGGCATGATCGAGTATTTCACGCGTCCGATGAGCGGCATCCGCAACGAAATCGGCTTCTCCGAATGGCTCGCGTACGCGCAGGGCGCCGGCATGAGGTTCCGCGCGCGGCCGCCCGGCGTGGTGAGCGGCCCGGTCGGCGCGGGCACGCTCAACCTCGTGCTCGCCTGCCGCCGCGCGAAAAGCCTTGCCGCGAAGCCGCTCAAGTTCACGCTCACGGGGCCGCACATGCTGGCGAAGACCCTGCACGACCTGCACTACCGCAGCGCCGAGAAGCTCGCGCACGCCATCGCCGAAGTGCTCGCGGCGCAGGTGAAGCACCTGCACGCCGACGTGGTCCAGGTGGACGAGGCCAACCTGCCCGGCCATCCCGGGGAGTGGAAGTGGGCGGCGGCGGCGATCAACAAGGTGCTGCAAGCGGTGCCGAAAGGCGCGAAGGCGGCCGTGCACCTTTGCTTCGGCAACTACGGCGGCCAGACCGTCCAGAAGGGGACCTGGGCGAGACTGATCGACTACCTCAACGCCCTCAAGGCCGACCACATCGTCATGGAATGTGCCCACCGCCCGCCCGGGGAGCTCGCGGTGTTCCGCGACCTGCGCCCCGGCCTCGGCCTCGGACTGGGGGTCGTCGACATCAAGCGCACCGAAATCGAAACGGCGAGCGAAATCGCGCGCTCGATCGAAAGAGCGGCGAAAGTCCTGGGCAGGAACAGGATCAAGTACATCCACCCGGATTGCGGCTTCTGGATGCTCAAGCGCGGCATCGCCGACGGCAAGATCCGCGCCCTGGTGAAAGGGCGCGACCTCTACGAGGGGCGCGGCTAGCCTCGGCGCAGCACCGAGCGCAAGGCGCTAGCCCTTGCGATGCTCGCCCACGCGCACGATCTTCATGGTGTTGGTGCCGCCCGACTTGCCGATCGGCTCGCCGATGGTCAGCACGATGATGTCGCCGTCCTTGACCACGCCGTTGTCGACGAGCACCTTCTCGGCCTCGCCGAGCAGTTCCTCGCGGTCGTGGCCGACGTACTTGACCATCAGCGGGTAGACGTCGCGGTACAACGCGCAGCGGTAGCGGGTGGCGGTCTGCGCGGTGAGGGCATAGATCGGCACGCCGCAATTGAGGCGCGACATCCACAGCGCGGTCGAGCCGGACTCGGTCAGCGTGGCGATGCACTTCACCTTGAGATGGAAGGCGGTGAACAGGCCCGCCATCGCGATCGACTGGTCGACGCGCGTGAAGACGCGGTTGAGGAATTCCCGCTCGAGCTGCACCGGCTGCGTCTGCTCGGCCTCGACGCAGATGCGGTCCATCGCCTCGATCGCCTCGACCGGGTAGCGGCCGCTCGCCGACTCCGCCGACAGCATCACCGCGTCGGTGCCGTCCAGCACCGCGTTGGCGACGTCGGACACCTCGGCGCGCGTCGGCACCGGGCTCGCGATCATCGATTCCATCATCTGCGTGGCGGTGATCGTCAGCTTGTTGCTTTCGCGCGCGAGGCGGATCATGCGCTTCTGCAGCGCGGGCACCGAGGCGTCGCCGACCTCGACCGCGAGATCGCCGCGCGCCACCATGATGCCGTCGCAGGCGTTCATGATGTCGTTCAGCGCCCCCGGCGCGACCGCCTCCGCCCGCTCGATCTTGGCAATCAGGAAGGCCTTGCCGCCGCAGGCGCGCAGCAGCTCCCTCGCCATGTACATGTCTGCGCCCGACTTGGGAAACGACACCGCGAGAAAATCGGCGCTGAGCCGCGCCGCGGTGCGGATGTCCTCGATGTCCTTGGGCGTGAGCGCGGGCGCGGTCAGCCCGCCGCCCTGGCGGTTGATGCCCTTGTTGTTGGACAGCACGCCGCCGTGGCGCACCGTCGTGTGCACCTCGTCACCGCGCACCGCGACCACGTCGAGGACGATCTTGCCGTCATCGAGCAGCAGCACCGCCCCTTCCGCGACATCGCGCGGCAGCTCCTTGTAATCGAGGCCCGCGCGCTCGCCGTCGCCCAGCTCGCAGGTCGCATCCAGCACGAACTTCTGGCCCCTGGCGAGCGTGACCTTGCCGTCCTTGAACGTGCCGACACGGATCTTCGGCCCCTGCAGGTCGCACATGATGCCGACCGTGCGCCCGGTCTTGCGCGAGATCTCCTTGACGAGGGTCGCGCGCGCGAGGTGGTCGTCGGCCGTGCCGTGCGAAAAATTGAGGCGCACCACGTCCACGCCCGCGCGCACCATGCGCTCGAGGACGACGGGATCGGAAGAAGCCGGTCCGAGGGTGGCGACGATCTTGGTGCTGCGGAGCATTTTCTCAAGTGTATCATCGCCTTATGATCGATCTAGCGGAGCGAAACGCGATCCCGCGACCGGACGTCTCGGTGACTGATCAGACTGATCCGATAGGAGGCTACGATGGCTGCGCCGCTGATCCATTCCGCGCAGGAGCTTTGCAGCATCGCCGCACACGCGCGCGAGTACACGCTGAAGCTGGTCGCCGATCTTCGCGACGAGCAGCTCGAGGTGCCGCTCATGCCGACGGTCAATCCGCTGCGCTGGGAACTCGGACACGTGGCGTTCTTCTACGACGTGTTCCTGCTGCCGGCGCTCGGCGAGCGCGGGTTCCAGCTGGCCGGCGCCGAGAAGCTCTACGATTCGTTCAAGGTCGACCACGACGA
>JADLES010000197.1 GCA_020845995.1 Burkholderiales bacterium
ACGATGCCGAGGAAGATCAGCGTGAAGGAGATCGGAAAGCCGATGAAGATCCCGGCGAGCATCGCCACGATCATGAAAAGGCCGATCATCGGCGGCGTCATGACTGCGGCCACCGGCCCTTGCGCGCCGCGTAGAGCGCCTTGAGGAGCTCCGAGACGCCCTGCACGAGAAGGAACGCGACGCCGATCGGCAGGCAGCTCTTGATCGGGCCGAGCAGCGGCATCCACGCGGTGTCGATGCCGCGCTCGCCGCGCGAGAGCGAGACCCAGGCCCAGCCGGACGAGACCCACAGGAACACCAGCAGGCTGGGGAAGTAGAACACCAGGTAGAGCGTGGCGTCAACGCGTCCCTGCGTGCGCACGCTCCAGTTGCGGTAGAGGAAGTCCGAGCGGATGTGCACGCCCTTCGACAACGCGTACCCCGCGCCAAGCACGAACATGGCGCCGTAGAGCATCCGGCTGATGTCGTAGGCCCACACCGTGGGCGCGGTGAACAGGTAGCGCGCGAAGACCTCGTAGAGCATCACCAGGATCAGCGGAATCGTCAGCCAGCTGACCGCGCGCCCGATCCAGAGGCTGGCCGTGTCGACGGCGGTGATGGTGCCGGCCATCCAGCCGGGCATGTCCGCCGGCAGGCCGCCCGCATCCGCGCGGCGTCCCGCGATGATTTCGTCGGTCAGCTCAGGTTCCTGTGCCATGTCCTTCCTTCATGGTCAAAAAAAAGAAGCGGGCCGAAGCCCGCCTCGTTTTCGCCCGCGCCGCGCTACTTCTTCGCGGCCGGCTTGGACTTCGCCTTCTTCAGCGCTTCGGCGTAGGCGCCGCCGAGGCCGGCGTTCGCCTTCTGCGCGTCGGCCCAGAAGGGAATCGCCGTGCGCGCGAACTCCTTCTGGCTCTCCCACACCTTCTTGAAGAACGGATTCTGCGCGGCGTTGGCCTCGAAATTCTTGAGCGCCGCGGCCGAGTATTCCCGGAAGTAGTCGGGCGGCGTCTGGTGCAGCTGCACGCCGTGCTTGTTGACCAGCTCCTCGAGCGCCTTGCCGTTCTCGTGGATGCGGTAGGCGACCGTCTTCATGAGCGAGGCGTTGGCCGAGACCTCGACCGCCTTCTGCTGCGTCGGGCTGAGCTTCTTCCACACGTCGCCGTTGATGTAGAGGTCGGCGTTGACCACCACCTGGTGCAGGCCCTGCTGGTAGTAGTGCTTGAGCACCTTGTGGAAGCCGAAGGTCATGTCCGGCTTCGGGCAGCACCACTCGGCCGCATCCAGCACGCCTTTCTCGAGCGCCGGCAGGATGTCGCCGCCGCCCATCGCCACCGCCGCCACGCCGATGTCCTTGTAGATCTGGCCGGGGATGCCCGGCGGCGTGCGGAAGCGCAGCTTGCGGAAATCCGCCATCGAGTTGATCGGCTTCTTGAACCAGCCGAGCGCCTCGGGGCCGACCGGCTGCAGCATGAAGCCCTTGACGTTGACCTTCATTTCCTTCCACAGGTCGTCGTAGAGCTGCTTGCCGCCGCCGTACAGGAACCATGAAACCCAGGCGAAATTGTCCATGCCGACGCCGGACCCCGCCGCGGGCGAGCCAAACAGCATGGCCGCCGGGTGCTTGCCCGACCAGTAGTGCGTCCAGGCGAAGCCGCCTTCGATCAGGCCCTTGTCCACCGCGTCGAGCGTATCGTTCACCGCCACGACGGCGCCGGCCGGAAGGACCTCGAAGACGACGCCCTTGTTGGTGAGGTCCTCGACGTCCTTGGCGAACTCCTTGAGCATCGTGACTTCGTCCGCGGTGGTGGGAATCACGGACTGGATGCGGATCTTGACTTGCGCCAAGGCGTCGCGCGGCGTCAGCCCGAGCGCGATCACGGCGACCGCGCACACTGCAAGCAAGCGTTTCATTGAATTCCTCCCCTGGGTGGATTTGCGTGTCTGCGTCGCCCGCCGGCAAGTCCGGTCCTATGGCCTTGCCCGCCAGCGAATGAAAACGCTTGCAAAGGCTAAAGTTGCGGAATCCCCCAGTCAAGCTGCGCTGCAGCAGAAAATCCATGCAAACGTTTTCATCAACGATGCTAGAGTCGCCGCCAATGGCCCGCAGGCCCAACCCCAAGCTCGCCGACGTGGCGCGCGCCGCCGGGGTATCGCTTGCCACCGCCTCGCGCGCGCTCGCCGGGCCGGCGCTGGTGCGCCGGGAAACGCGGGAGCGGGTGCAGGGCGCGGCGAGCATGCTCGGCTACGTCCCGCACGGGGCGGCGCGCGCGCTCGCCACGCGCCGCTCGCGCACGGTCGGCGCCGTCTTCCCGCCGGTGGACAACCCGATCTTCGCCGCCGCGACGCAGGCGATCGCCCACGAGCTGGCGGCCTCCGGCTATACCCTGCTGCTGGCCACGCACGAATACATCCCGGCCAGCGAGGTGGCGGTCACCCGCACGCTGATCGAGCGCGCGGTGGACGGGATCGTTTTGGTGGGACTCGACCGCGACCCCGAGGTCTACCGGATCGTCTCGCAGGCCGGAATCCCGTACGAGCTGATGTGGTCCCTGGACCCGTCGGGGTTCCATCCCTGTGTCGGGGTAGCGCACCGCATCGCCTCGGTGCGCGCGACGCAGCACCTGCTTGAGCTGGGGCACCGCGAGTTCGCGGTGATCGCCGGGCGCACCGCGCACAATGACCGCTCGCGCGAGCGCCTGGCGGGCGTGCGCGAGGCGCTCGCCGCGCGCGCAATCGAGCTGCGGCCCGAGCGGGTGGTGGAGGCCGATTTCGTCCTGCCGCAGGCGCGCGCGGCCTTCGGCGCGCTGCTCGAGCGCGCGCCCGGATTCACCGCGCTCGTTTGCGGCAACGACGTGCTCGCCATCGGCGCGCTCGCCGAATGCGCGCGGCGCGGGATCGCCGTGCCCGGGGCGCTCTCGGTCATCGGCTTCGATGACATCGACATGGCCTCCGGCGTCACGCCGGCGCTCACTACCATCCGCGTTCCGGCGGCGGAGATGGGGCGGCGCGCGGCGGCGCGGATGCTCGAGCGTATCGCCGGGCGCGAGATCGAGCGCGCCGAGGAGCTGCCGGCGAGCCTCGTGGTGCGGGCGAGCAGCGGGCCGGTGCGGCCATGACGCCGCAGTTCGACTACATCGTCGTCGGCGCCGGCTCGGCGGGCTGCGTGCTCGCCAACCGCCTGTCCGCGGACGGCCGCCACCGGGTGCTGCTCCTGGAAGCAGGCCCCAAGGACCGCTCGATCTGGATCCACCTGCCGATCGGCTACGGCAAGACCATGTTCCACCCGGTCTACAACTGGGGTTTCCAGACCGACCCCGAACCGGGCATGCACGGGCGGCGCATTTACTGGCCGCGCGGGCGGGGGCTCGGCGGCTCGTCCTCGATCAACGGCCTGATCTACGTGCGCGGGCAGCGCGAGGACTACGACCGCTGGGCGGCGGCGGGCAACCGCGGCTGGGGCTGGGACGACGTGCTGCCGTATTTCCGGCGCAGCCTCACCTCGGTTTCCGCCATCGGCGCAAAGCACGAGCTGATGGAGGCGATCATCGCGGCGGCCAACGAGCTCGGCATCCGCACCACCGCCGACTTCAACGAAGGGGACCAGGAAGGCGTCGGCTACTACCAGCTGTTCACGAAAAACGGCTGGCGTTCGAGCAGCGCGACCGCCTACCTGCGGCCCGCCGAAGGCCGGCCGAACCTGCGGGTGGAAACCTCGGCGCATGCGACGCGGATCCTGTTCGAGGGTTCCCGGGCGGTGGGGGTTTGTTACCGGAAAAATGATAAACAGGAAGAGGCTCGCGCTGCCCGCGAGGTGATTCTCTGCGCCGGCGCGCTGCAGAGCCCGCAACTCCTGCAGCTCTCCGGGGTCGGGCCGCTCCCGCTGCTGCAGTCCTGCGGCATCCCGCTGGTGAGGGAGCTGCCGGGCGTGGGCGAGAACCTGCAGGACCACCTGCAGCTGCGGCTCATGTACAAGTGCACGAAGCCCATCACCACCAACGACGACCTGAG
>JADLES010000198.1 GCA_020845995.1 Burkholderiales bacterium
CGTCGCGCATGCGCGTGCGCACGGCGTCGAGCGGCAGGACATCGTGCGGGAAATCCTCGGCAAGTGGGCGACATCCCAGGTGCATGGCGCGAGGATGCTCGCCTCCTGCCTGCGGGCCAAGGGCGAGACCGGGGCGGCCGACGGCATCGCGCGGGCGGCGCAGGGCATCGCAGGGCAGCCCGGCGAATCACTCGAATGGGACGAGCCATGAAACCACAACCCACACCGCCGGAGCCCGCTGTGGACGACAGCGCGCGCGCCATTTCTCCCAATGGCGCGCCCGGCACCTTCACCCTCATGGAACGCATGGCGTGGCTCGAAGCCCGCGTTGCCGCGCTCGAAACGCAGCGGCAACCGTGGGCCCCGCAGCTGGACAGCCCGCCGCTTGCGTTCGAGGACGCCATCCGGAGGCTGGACGAACCATGAGCGGCCCGCGCACCTGCCCGACCTGCGAGACGGCCTACCCGCCTGACGGCTTCTACCGGCAGATGGCCGAGTCCACCAAGGCCGCGATCGCGGGCAGGGTGACGACGTGAGCGGACTCGTGCTTTCGCTGTTCCCCGGCATCGGCCTCCTGGACATGGCGTTCGAGGAGGATGGCTTTTGCGTCGTGCGCGGACCGGACTTGCTATGGGGCGGGGACATCCGGCGGTTCCACCCGCCCGCGGGACGCTTCGATGGCGTGATTGGCGGGCCGCCGTGCCAAGCGTTTAGTTCTCTCGTTCACCTTGTCCGCGCAGTGCATGGGGATGGTGCAGTCGCCGATAACTTGATCCCGGAATTTGAGCGATGCGTGCGCGAGGCGCGGCCAGCATGGTTCGTTATGGAAAACGTGCCCAAGGCGCCGGCCCCGGATCTGCCAGAGTGGCGACCGCAAGAAGCGTTGCTGCGCGACGTGTGGGTTGGCGGAGAAACGTCGCGCCTACGGCGCTTCACCTTCGGCGCGCTGCGCTATAGCGGCCGTTTCCACGTCGAGACGATGGCGCTACACAGCACCACACCGGAGCGAGCGGTACTCTGCGACACGCGGGTACGGCCTATCAAGCGCGGGGGTAGCGACCGCCAGAAGTCGACGCAGTACCGCCGCTCCGACTCTCATCGCGGCCCGCGGAAGCAGGTGGAAGAGATGTGCGGGTTGCAGGGCTTGCCTGCCACGTTCTTCGGGAAGGACAGCCCATTCTCGATAAATGGCCAGAAGTTGATGATGGGCAACGGCGTTCCTCTCCCGATGGGTCGCGCTGTCGCGCGGGCGGTGCGCGAGGCGATCAAGGCGCAAGAGGTCGCCGCCTGATGGCGCGCGTAATCCGCTCGGAGGCCGAACTCTCGCGCTTGCTCGCGCGGCCCGGCTACCGCGTGGCCAGCCAATTCGGCGGCGCGCCGATGGGCGAGGTGGTGAACACCGACGCCGAGCCACCGGCAGACCCGCGCGTCGCCCCGCAAATGACACTGCTCGAACTGCGCACGCTGCGCTTCCGCTTGCCGCAGCCGATCAGCGTCAACGAGCTCTACCGCACCAATCTGCACACCGGGGCGAAGTACCTCACCGACGCACAGCGTCAATTCCGCTCGCAGGTCATCGGCATCGTGCGCGGCGAAATGCTGCGCGCCGAGCTACGTAACCAACCCTTGCTCGGCAAGCTCGAGGCGCGCGTCGTCGTGTCCGATCGGCTCGACATCGATAACGGGCTCAAGAGCCTGCTCGACGCCCTGCAGCACGCGAAGGCGTACCGCAACGACGGCCAGATCCGACGACTCATCGTCGATGTGGTCGCCATGCCCGCAGGACGCGAATGGTGCGACGTGGCGCTCCGGGAGATTGCAGCATGACGTCGATGGCACCGCTGGTTCCGGCCGAGCTCGATCTAAACGACTTCGGCTTCATGCCGATCGATGTGCGGCGGCTACTCACGTCGGAGACCTGGGTACTCGGCACCGGTGACGAGAAGGCCGCAGCAATGACGCTCTGGCTCGAAAGCTGGCACCAGGTGCCCGCCGGCAGCCTGCCCAGCGACGACCGCATGCTCGAGCATCTCGCCCAGTCAAAGCGCTGGAAGGCGGTCAAAGCGCACGTCATGCGCGGATGGGTCGCGTGCACCGACGGCCGCCTTTACCACCCTGTGGTCTGCGAGAAGGCGCTCGAGGCGTGGATCGAGAAGCTCGCCAACAGCATCAGCGGTGCCGTCGGCAACGCCAAACGATGGGGGATTGACTTCGACGCGGCACCGATCCGCGATCAGTTCAGGACCGCCGTGGCGATGCTGCGCGCACTCGCCCCCCAATCCAAAGCGCTCAAGAAGAAGGTCGTCGCGATCATCACGGCGGGATCACCCCCAGAAGGTCAACATCCACCAGCAGCCGAAGGAAACACATCGCCCACAGACACAAACGAAATCGCCCCCCGATCGAAAACGCATCGCCCCCCGATACCTAACAAGTCGCCCCCCGATGGTGAATCGGTCGCCCCCCGAATCGCCCCCGAATCGCCCCCCGATCGCAAGGGACAGGGACAGGGACAGGGACAGGGACAGGGACAGGGATACGGCACTACAGCTTCGCCTTCGGCTTCGCTTCCGTGCCTTCCGGAGACTCCGGCGTTCGCTTCGCTCTCGCCTCCGTCTCCGAA
>JADLES010000199.1 GCA_020845995.1 Burkholderiales bacterium
TCGGCGCCGTAGCCGCTCAGCGGATCGAACGCGGAAGCGTCCACCGGCTCGGGCGCGGCGCGCGCGCTGGCGGCGAACGCGGCGGGCGCCCCCGGCTCGGCGCGGAGGACCGTGAGCGGAATGCCCAGAAAGTCCGCCGCGAGCCGGGCGTACCGGTCCTCGTCGTCCGCGGGCAGCAGTCGCGGGCTGACGGTGGTGAAGGCCTGCAGCGCGTACGGCCGGCCGCGAGAGGCGAGCACTTCGCGCGCCATGGCGGCGACGGAGGTCGAATCCAGGCCGCCGCTCATGCTGATCGCGGCCCGCGAACCGCGCAGGCGGTCCGCCACCGCGAGGCGAAGCAGCCCGCGGAACTCCTCGAGAAGCTCGTCGAGCCGGCGCCCCTGCACCGGCGCCTCGAGCGGGATTTCGAACCAGCGCTCGATGCGCGGGCCGCGCCGCGCGTCCCAGGCAAGCGCATGGCCCGGCGCGAGCCGCGCGATGTCCCGGTACGCGGTCGCGTCCTGGCGCAGGCCGTGCCCGACGAGCAGGAAGTCGGCGATGGCGAGCTCGTCCAGCTCGCCGGACACCGACGGGTGGCCGCGCACGCATTCGAGCGCGCTGGCGAAGACCAGCCTGCCGTCGCGGCAGGCGTAGTAGAACGGCTTCACGCCGAACGGATCGCGGGCGCAGAACAGGCTCGACCCGGCCCGGTCCCACAGCGCGAAGGCGAAATCGCCGAGCAGCCCTTCTGCGCAGCCCGCCCCCCAGGCCTTCCAGGCGGCGGCGATCAGCGCGTCATCGCTGGATTGCCCGTTGCACGCGACGTTTCCGGTCGCGCGCAGCCGCGCGGCGAGTTCGTCGCGCGCGTCGATGCGCGCATCGCACAGGACGAAGACGCCCTGATTCGCGTCCGCGGCGAGCGTTTGCGCGCCAAGGCCGTCCACGTCGAGAGCCGAAAGCGCGAAGCCGGCGGACCCGAGCAGCCGCAGCTCGGGCGCCGCGCCGCCTGGCGGGCCGAGCCGGCCCGCGAACGCCTCGAGCTCGCCCCGCTCGAGCGGCCCGCCATCGAGGCGGACGATGCCCGCGATCCCGCTCACCGCGGGCGCGGCGTCGCGGACCCGGGGTACTCGAAGGCGTCGAAAATGCGCGCCACGTCCGCGTCTTCGCCGAGCGGCACGCCGCCGTGCTCGACCCAGGCGTGCGCCTCGAATCGCCCGGTCAGGGTGCGCGCGCCGAGGCGAAACTCGGCGGCGATGCCGCGCCGGCGCAGCAGCCACGCCAGCACCAGCGAGCGGACGAGGCAATCGGCCGGATACAACGAATATTCCCGCCCCGCGCGCTCCACCGCGCGCGCCACCTGCTCCGCCGCCCGCGGAGCCGATCGGCCCTCGCAGCGGAGATCGCCGGCAAACAGGCGCAGCGCGCGGCGCGCGCCGAGCAGGTGCAGCGCCAGCCCCGCGAGCGGCAGCATCAGGCTCGCCGCAAGGACCGCCCCGCGGTCTCCCGCCCGCTCAGCCGGGGCGAATCGCGAGGAGTCCATGCTGCTTCAGCTCGCCGACCAGGCGCACGAGATCGCGCTCGAGCACCTCCGGATCGACCTCGAACTCCTCGATCAGCGCCTCGCGCGCCCCGCGCAGGCTGGCGTGCTCCACCAGCGCGGCCCAGATGCGCGTGCCGACATCGTCCAGCCCGTAGTAGGACTCCGAGGCGAGGTCGAGCAGCACCATCTCGCCGTCGATCTCCCTCGTCAGGACGCTGCGCGGAACCTCGATGCGGGCCCGCTCAAGATCGACCGCGCGCGATTTTCTCGCCATCGTTGAAATCTATCACAGGGGTGCGGTTCAGGGAGAGCGACAGCCAGCCGAGCGCGAGCAGGATCGTGAAGAGGAAGGCGTTGGCGGGGATTTGCAGGTTGAAGTCCACGGTGCTGTGGATGCCGATGGCGATCACGCCCATGGTCACGCCGAAGGCGACGCCGCGCGCGAGCGGGTCGCGCCGGCGCGCCTGCGCGAGCAGCGCGCAGGCGAGCGCGGTGAGCACGAACAGGGTCATCAGCCCGGCGCCGACGAGGCCCGTTTCGGCGAGGAACTGCAGGAAATCGTTGTGCGCGTGGTCGAACTGCGCGTTGATCTCCGGCCGGCGGTAGGCCGGGTAGGCCGCGTAGAAGGTGCCCGCGCCGGTGCCGAAGAGAGGATAGTCGGCGAGGATCCTGAGCGCATCCAGCCCAGGCTCGACGCGCTCTTCCACGTCCTTCACGGTGGTTTCGGCGATGCGCTGCATGGTGTGCTCCACGCCGAACCAGGCGCCGATCAGCGCGACGTCGATGGCGATCAGGCTGCCGATGAGGAGCACCGTGCCGCGCGGCGCGTGGCGCGAGAGAGCGAGGCCGATCGCGCCCGCCGCGAGGAGGCTCGCGAAGAACGCGGTGTTGCCCATGCGCGAGCGCGTCATGACCAGCGCCACCACCATGATCACGAGGACGAGGCGCAGCATCGCCTTGCCCGAGAGCAGCAGGCGCGCGGTGTCGTGCACGAATTCTCGCCAGCTGCGCCGCGGCCGGTCCTCGAGCTGCCCGATCATCAGGCCGATGCCCACCGCGAGGCTCATTTCGAGCAACCCCGCGAGGTGGTTGCGGTTGACGAAGCCGCCGCTTGCCTGCGCGGCATGCTGGATCGGCATGCCGAGGATCTCCATGTCCACCTTCGCCAGGTGCAGGAGCGAGCCGTAGAAGGCCTGCACGAGGCCGCTCGCGACGATCGCGCCGCACAGCCAGGCGAGCCGGCGCCGGCCGCGCACGAGCAGCAGCGTGAGCGCGAAGGCGGCGGCGTAGGCGCAACTCTTCAGCCAGAAGACGTAGGTGGCGTGCGGGTCGACTGAAAGCGTGACGAGCCGGCTTGCTCCCGGGGCATCCGCCGCCGCGTGCAGGGCCGCAGCCTGCGGCGAAAGCACGCGCACCCAGCCGGCAGGCAACGGCAGCCACTGCAGCAGGAGGCAGGCGAGCCAGAGCGCGAGCAGCGCAAGGGCCGGCCAGGCGGCGCGCACCGTGGGCGGAATCCGGGATTCGCGCCGCGCGAAGCCCGCCAGCCAGGCGAGGCCCGCCGTGAAGACGCCGATCTCCAGGATCGACCAGGCCCAGGGCCGGTTGCTGCCCAGCGGGATCGGCGCCCAGAGGATGAGCGCCAGGAACAGCCAGAATGCCGCGCGGTCGAAGACCGGCCGCGTCAGTTGGGGCTCGCGGCGCGGAGGTTGCCGCCGCCGCCCGCCGCGCCGGTCGCCGCCGTGGTGGGCGGCGCGGACAACAGCGCTTCATCGCTGAAATCGCGCCCGGGCGGCGTGGAGAGCGTGAGGACGATCGCCCGGCTCCCGGGCGCAAGCGCCATGCCCAGCATCCTGTCGAAACGGCCTTGCATGAGCCTGCCGTCCTCGCTCTGGCGCGCGGCATCGCCGAGCCGCGCGGCGGTGCCGACCTGCACGAAGCCGTTCTGCTGCACGAGGGCGCTCTGGCCGCTGCCCAGCGCGATCGACCGGCCCGCGACGTTGAGCGAGATCCGTCCCTGCCCGACCTCCACCAGCGTGGCGATGTTGTGGACCGACAGGTTGATGTCGCCCGCGCGCGGCCGCGCGAGCGCCTGCGACAAGCCGCCTTCGCCCACCTGGAGCTGGACGAGGCCCGGATCGCGCTGGCCGATCGCGCCGAGGGCGATGCGCACGCTGCCCTCGGTCAGGTTGACCACCACGCGGCTCTTGTCGATGTCGCCGGCGACGAAGCGGAACTCGAGCACGCGCAGCCGGCTCTGCTCGCCCAGGGCAATCATCATGCCGTCGGCAAACGTGAGCAGCGCGCTGGAATTGGCGCCGGTGACAACGCGCGCGCCGACCGGGATCACCTGGCCCTTGAGCGCGGTGAGCAGGGCGCTGTCGCCGATCCGGTAGCGCAGCACGCCGCTCGCCTCGGTGACGACGATCCCGCCGGCGCCGCCGGTTTGCGCGAGGGCAAGGCCGCCCAGCGCGATACCGAGCACGAGCGCGAGCCACCTCGCGCCCCGGATCATGGGCAAGCTGTTATTCCGCATGTCCAACATTCAACCACAAGTCCCGCCATTCCCCCTTTGCGCTGTCAGATTTTGACGCACAGGGCCGCCAGGCGCGGGGGCAGCCCCGCGCCTGAGCACAGGAGCATGACGTTGTCGTGGGCCGCGGCGATGCGGCGAATCCCCGACTCCTGGCGCGGGAGCGCCCGCTCGATCGTTTCGATCACCAGCGCTTGCCGGGCCGGCGTCAACCGGCGCCAGGCGGCGAGTCCCGCCTCGGCGATCGCAA
>JADLES010000200.1 GCA_020845995.1 Burkholderiales bacterium
CCCTCGCGGTCGAAGCGCGAATGCACGCGCTGGATGCGCTCCTCCACCGGCGGGTGCGTGTCAAAGAGGCCCGACAGGCGCACCGCGATGCCCTGGCCGAAGTACATGTGCGACAGGTCCTCGGCGTGCCGGCCGGCGATCAGCGAGCCCTCGGCGGCGGCCTCGATCTGGTCGAGCGCGCCGGCGATGCCGTCCGGATTGCGCGTGAACTGCACGCTGGAGGCGTCGGCGAGGAACTCACGCTGGCGCGAGACCGCGGCCTTGATCAGCCGGGCGAAGAAGAGGCCGATGTAGCCGATCAGCAGCAGCGCGATACCCGCGAAGAAGATCGGCGCCGCGCCCTTGTTATTGCTGCCCGAGCCGCGCTGGCTGCGCATCAGGAACTCGCCCACCGAGCCGATGAACACGATGCCGGCGAGCACGCCGATCATGCGGATGTTGAGGCGCATGTCGCCGTTGAGAATGTGGCTGAACTCGTGGCCGACCACGCCCTGCAGCTCGTCGCGATTCAGCGTCTCCAGCGTGCCACGCGTCACCGCCACGATCGAATCGGAGACGTCGTAGCCGGCGGCGAAGGCGTTGATGCCGGGCTCGCCGTCCATGACATACACCGCGGGCACGCGCACGCCCGAGGCGATCGCCATCTCCTCGACGACGTTGACCAGGCGCCGCTCGAGCGGGTCGCGCGTGCCCGGATCGACGCGCCGCGCGCCGCACATCTCGGCCACTGCCTTGCCGCCGCCGGCGAGCTGCATGATGTTCCAGCCGCTCACCACGAAGATCAGCGCCGCGGTGCCGGCGGCGCCCCACAGGTAAAGAACGCTGGGCACGGACTTCAACTGCCCGGCGAGCGACAGCTGCAGGGTCCCCGGCCTGCCGTAGTTGCCCCACGCGTACAGCCCGCCGATGACCAGGTCCACGGCGACGATCACGCCCGCCACCGCGAGCGCGTACATCAGCACCAGCAGCTTGGTGTTGCGCCTCGCGAGCTGCTGGTTTTCGAAGAACGAAGCCAATTACTTGAAGGAAACCTTGGGCGCCTTGCGCTCTTCGGCCGACTCGGTCGCCTCCAGCAGCATCGCCGCCGTGAAACCAAACATGCCGGCGAAAACCGTGTCCGGGAACGACTCGCGCTTGGTGTTGTACTCCATGACGCTGTCGTTGTAGGCCTGGCGCGAGAAGGCGATCTTGTTCTCGGTCGAGGTCAGCTCCTCCTGCACCTGGAGGATGTTCTGGTTCGCCTTCAGGTCCGGATAGGCCTCGAACACCGCGAGCAACCGGCCCATGGCGCCGCCGAGCACCCCTTCGGCCTGCGCGAGGCCCTGCATCGCCGCCGGGTCGCCCGGCGCCGCGGCCGCCTTCTGCGAGGCCTGCAGCGCCGCGCCGCGCGCGGCGATCACCTTCTCCAGGGTCTCGCGCTCGTGCGTCAGGTAGCCCTTGGCGGCTTCGACCAGGTTCGGGATCAGGTCGTAGCGGCGCTTGAGCTGCACGTCGATCTGCGCGAACGCGTTCTTGAACCGGTTGCGCAGCTGCACCAGCCCGTTGTAGATGGCGATCGCCCAGACGACGAGCGCCACGATGACCCCAAGCGTGATCCAGACACCCATGGCTTCCTCCCTAAGGTTGGCCTGCGTGGCCTCTACTATAGCGCCGATGCGCCCGGCCGAGTGCTGCCGCCAGCAGCAGGCAGGCCGCCGCGATGGGGATCGCCGCCAGCGAGATCGCCTTCAGCTCCAGGCCGAGCCCGCGCAGCGCGGCGAACAGCCAGCCCCCGACGGCGTCCGCGCCGCGCACCGCGACGATATCGACGACGTTCTTCGCCTTGTATTTCTCCTCGCGCCCCACCACCGTGAACAGCGCCTCGCGCGCGGGGTTGGAAACGGCGAAATTGGCGGTGCGCTGCAGGGCCTGGAAGGCCACGACCACGATGAGGCCCGGCGCGGCGGCGAGCGCCGCGAACCCGGCCGCGAACACCGCCGGAAGCAGCGCCAGCGCCGCGCCGATGCCGAAGCGCGCGATGAACCTGCCGGTGGCGAAGAACTGCACCAGGAGGGTGAGCAGTCCTACCGCGAGGTCCACCGACGCGAAGATGCGCGTGCGCACCGCCGGGTCGTCGGACGCGGCGGCGACGATGCTCGCCTGCTGGAAGTAGAGGAAGGTCGCGGCCACCGACAGCAGCGACACCCACAGCAGGATACCGAGCAGATAGGGCGAGCGCAGCACCATGGCGATGCCCGCGAGGGCGCCACCGCCGAGTCCCGCCGATTCGATTTTCCGGGGATTTTGCTCTCCTCGACTGGACGACGCGGACTCCAACCGTCGAACGCACAGCACCGCGAGCTCCAGAAACAGCGCCGCCACGATGAGCAGATTCGTGTGCCCGAGCAGCTCGGCGAGCCCGATCGTGATCGCCGGACCGGCAAGCGAGCCCGCGGTGCCGCCCGCGGCGATGAAGGCAAAGAGGCGCTTGCCCTGCTCCGGGGAGTACAGGTCCGCCATGAACGACCAGAACACCGACACCGCGAACAGCACGAACACGCTGATCCAGACGAAGAACACGCGCGAGACAAGCACCCGCTCCACATCCAGCATCAGCAGCAGCCAGAAGATGGCGATGTTGGCGACGAAGAAGTGATAGACGATCGGGATGAAGCGCCGCCGCGGCAGGCGCGCGACCAGCGCCCCGTACAGCGGCACCGCGGCGAGCATGGCGAGGAAGGTGGCGGTGAACAGCCACTGCAGGTTCCTCACCCCGCCCGCCACGCCCATCTCGTCGCGCAGGGGCCGCAGCACGTAGTAGCCGGCGAGCAGGCAGAAGAAATAGGCGAACGACCACAGCAGCGCGCGCAGCTCCTCCGGCCGCGCCGTCTGCAGCAGGAAACGCTTCGCGCGTTCTCTCAGGGCTTGAGCCAGTTCCGTACCGCGAGCCCCGGCACGCGGCGGAATTCGCGTTCATTGTTGGTGACCAGCACCGCGCCGACGTGGCGCGCGTGCGCCGCGATGAGCAGATCGTAGGGACCGATCCGCCGGCCGGCGCGCTCGAGCGCGACGCGGATCTCGCCGAAATCGCGCGCCGCGCCCGCCGGGAAGTCGTCGACCTGCAGCAGCTCGACCAGCTCGCCGAGCGCGCCGCGGCGCTCGAGGCTCACCTCGCCGCTTTCGAGCCCGTAGTCGACCTCGGCGAGCGTGATCGCGGAGAGCCGCACCTCGCCCGGCGAGCGCCCGGACAGGCGCCGCTTGATGCGCTCGGCCCCGGGCGCGCGGTCAATGAGGAAGGCGAGAGTGTCGGTGTCGAGCAGCCAGATCATGGCCAGCGCCGCTTCTGCATGCGCGGCTGGCGGCGCGCGAAGCGGCCGCGGAACGCGCCGAGGATCGAGTCGAGCTGCTCGATCGTGATGCGCTTGGGCAGCAGCAGCACGCCGCCGGAAGCGCGCTTGACCACCACCTCGTCGCTGTCGAAGCGGAACTCCTTCGGCAGGCGCACCGCCTGGCTGTTGCCGTGCCGAAACACCTTCGCTGTCTTCATCGGCGCCTCGCATTTGGAATAGATACTTGAAGTATACACTCTGACCTGACGCGATGACCCGGTCGCCGATACTGAAGTAGAATGAATGGGTGGATGAAACGCGCTGCGATGTTGTAGGCCGACGAGGTGATCGGGTGAAGCGGCGCAGGGATAGAATGCCGGTATGCGGGTAATCGGCTCCAGAACGCAATGTCGCGTAACAGCGCGGCCAACGGCTAACGCCCTGAAGGCCGGCGGCGCCTTGCAGGAAGTTGCGCTGGCGCTCGCCGCGGTGCCGACGACTGGCATTCTCGTGGGCGTCTATCGGTTTGCGACCCACGCCGCTGCCAATGCGCA
>JADLES010000201.1 GCA_020845995.1 Burkholderiales bacterium
GGCGTTGGCAAGCTTGCCCCTGGCCTTGCCGATCTCGCCCTCGAGGCGCGCGATCTCCTTGCGCAGCCGCGCCTTCTCCGCGGCCGGATCGACCTCGATGTGCGGCATCAGCCGGTGCTTCCCGGCCACGGCGACCGGCGCGTCGGATTCGGGCAGCCTGCCGACAACCCTGAGTTCGGAGACCCGGGCCAGGGAAGCCATTGCCGTGGCGGTCGAAACCGAAGGCTCGCCCTCGATGTAGAAGGCAATCCGGTCCTTGGGCGGCACCTTCTTTTCGCTGCGCAAGTTCCGGCCGGCGTTCACCGCCGCCTTCGCCTGCGCGATCTCCGCTTCCGCCGCCCCGTCGATCCTCTCCGGCTGGCTCCGCGGGTACGGCGCGAGCATGATGGTTTCGCCGCTCTTGCCGGCGAGCGCCCGCACGTCCTGCCAGAGCGCCTCGGTGATGAAGGGGATGATCGGGTGCGCGAGGCGCAACGCGGCCTCGAGGACGCGGACCAATGTCTTTCTGGTTCCTCTCTGGATCTCCGGTTTTTCAGACCGCAGCTGCTCTTTCGCTACTTCGACGTACCAGTCGCAGTACTCGTCCCAGACGAAGCGGTAGATCGCCGCCGCCACGTTGTCGAAGCGGTACTCGGCGAAGCCGCTCTCGACCTCCGCCTCGGTCCGTTGCAGCGTGCTGATGATCCACCTGTCCCAGGCCGAGAGCCCGACCGGCAGGGATTCGTCCTGCCCGCAGTCCATGCCCTCGGTGTTCATCAGCACGAAGCGCGTCGCGTTCCACAGCTTGTTGCAGAAATTGCGGTAGCCCTCGCAGCGGCCGAGATCGAAGTTGAGCGTGATCGAGAAGCTGGCGAGCGAGGCGAATGTGAAGCGCACGGCATCGGCGCCGAAGGCCGGGATGCCGTCCGGGTAGTGGCCGCGCACGTACCTTTCGACCTTCTTCTTGTGGTCCTCGAGTAACAGCCCGCCCAGCGACTTGGCGAGCAGCGCGTCGAAGCCGATGCCGTCGATGAGATCGAGCGGGTCGAGCGTGTTGCCCTTCGACTTCGACATCTTCTCGCCTTCGGCGTCGCGTACGATGGCGTTGATGTAGACGTGCCGGAACGGCACCTTGCCGGTGAAATGCAGGCTCGCCATGATCATGCGGGCGACCCAGAAGAAGATGATGTCGTTGCCGGTGATCAGCACCGAGGAGGGCAGGAAGGTCTCCAGCTCCTCGGTCTTCTCCGGCCAGCCGAGCGAGGAGAACGGCACCAGCTGCGAGGAGAACCAGGTGTCGAGCACGTCCGCATCGCGCCTGAGCGGTCCTCTGGGTTCATGTTTCTGAAGAATTTCCTGTTCGGAACGGCCAACGAAGACATTTCCTTCGGAGTCGTACCAGGCGGGTATCTGGTGTCCCCACCAGAGCTGGCGCGAGATGCACCAGTCCTGGATGTTCTGCAGCCAGTGGTTGTAGGTCGAGGTCCAGTGCGCGGGAAAGAACTTCACTTCGCCCTGCGCCACCGCGGCGAGTCCCGCCTTTGCCATGCCGTCCATCTTCACGAACCACTGGTCGGTGAGCATCGGCTCGACGATGACGCCGGTGCGGCCCGAGCGCGGCACGCGCAGCTTGTAGGGCTTTTCCGATACGAGGAGACCCTGCGACCTGAGATCCGCGAGCACCTTGGCGCGCGCATCGAACCGGTCCAGCCCGTCGTAGCGCGTGCCGCCGGTAATCTTTCCTTCCAGCGTGAGGATCGACGGCATCGGCAGCTTGTGCCGCTGCGCCACCGCATGGTCGTTGAAATCATGCGCCGGGGTGATCTTGACCGCCCCCGTGCCGAAGGCCTTGTCGACGTAGGAATCGGCGATGATCTTCAGCTTTCGACCCGTCAGCGGCAAGGCGACTTCCTTGCCGACAATCCCCAGGTAGCGTTCGTCATCTGGATTCACGGCGACGGCCACGTCCCCCAGCATCGTCTCCGGCCGCGTGGTCGCGACCGTCACGCTGAATCCGTCGCCCGGATACCGGATTTCCCAGATTTTCCCGTCCTCCTCCTCGCTGTCCACCTCGAGGTCCGAAACGGCGGTGCCGAGCGTCGGGTCCCAGTTGACGAGGCGCTTGCCGCGATAGATCAGACCTTCCTCGTGGAGCCTGACGAAGACCTCGGTGACGGCGCGCGACATCTTCGCGTCCATCGTGAAATATCCGCCCTTGCGTCCCTCGGTGTCGGCGAAGGTCCAGTTCGCCGACGCCCCCAGCCGGCGCATCTGGCGGGTGATGGTGTCACCGGAGTGCTGCTTCCATTCCCACACGCGCTGCACGAAGGCCTCGCGCCCGAGGTCGTGACGGGTCTTCTTCTGCTCCTGCAACTGCCGCTCGACGACGATCTGCGTGGCGATGCCGGCATGGTCGGTGCCGGCGACCCAGTTGGCGTTGTCGCCGCGCATGCGGTGGTAGCGGATGAGCGCGTCCATCAGCGTCTGCTGGAAGGCGTGGCCCATGTGCAGCGTGCCGGTGACGTTGGGCGGCGGCAGCTGGATGCAGTACGGCGCGCCCGCGCCGCGCGTCGCGAAATGTCCGGCGCTTTCCCAGCGCTCGTACCAGCGGCCTTCGATCGCCGTCGGATCGAAGCTCTTGTCCAGCGCCATACGTGAAAGGGGGGCTCCGACAGAATGTCTCTGCCCCCCTTCAGATCCCCCCGTCCTTCTTCTCCGCGCCAGCCTTGCGCGCGGCGAGAGCGTGCTCGACGGCCTCGCGCACCGAGCGGCGCAGCTGCTTCTCCAGCTCGGCGCGCAGCGCGGCGATCTGCCGGTTGAGCTCGGGGATCAGGCGCACCACCAGCACGCGCTCGATGTCGGTGGCGAGCGCCTCGTCGCGCGCCGCGGCGGCGGCCTCCGCCGCCGCGTCGTGCTCGACGATCTCGGTGAGCAGCGGCACCTCTTCGACGGCGCGCAGCGAATCCTCCTGCGCGCGCTTGGCGAGCGCGTCGACGCGCGCGAAGAGCTGGTTCGGCCCGCGTTCCTCGCCCTCGCTCACGCGGCGCCCTTCGCCAGGTCGTGGTTGCGGATCTGGTAGCCGCGGTCGCGGTAGAACTTGAAGCGCGCGCGCCCCGCCTGGCGCTCGCCCGCGTCCGCCGGGACGATCTCGAGCACCCGCTCGTGGCGCTCGAAGAACGGCGGGCAGTCGTCGGCGAGGTTGAGCAGCACGTCACAGGAGAGGGCGGGCGACGCTTCCGGCAGCGCCGCGTCGCCGGCGATCAGCACCGGGGTCTCGGCCGCGAGCGGGTCGTGCACCGCGCAGTGCGGCAGGAAGGACACGGCCTGCGCGGTCCACAGCAGCCGGTCGATGCGCTGCGCCATATCCCCCTGCGGCGCGTAGATCAGCACGCGGTTCTTCCTCTGCAGCGCCTTGCCGATCAGCCGACACGCGACCTCCAGCCGGTCGGCGGCGTTGAAGTAGAAATCGATCGAGGTCATGGACGGAACAGGCCGTGCGGGCCGGCTGCGCGCTACCTGCGCCCCGCCTTGCGCAGCGCGAGGCGCACCAGCAGCGGCACGGGGCGCCCGGTGGAGCCCTTTTCCCGACCGCTGCGCCAGGCCGTTCCGGCGATGTCGAGGTGCGCCCACTTCAGCTTGCGCGCGAAGCGGGCCAGGTAGCAGGCGGCGGTGATGCTGCCGGCCGGTCGGCCGCCGATGTTGGCCATGTCGGCGAAGTTCGAGCGCAGCTGCTCCTGATAGTCCTCCCACAGCGGCATCTGCCAGGCCCGGTCCCGGGAATCCTCGCCCGCGGCCAGGATCTCGTCGGCGAGGCGCTGGTCGTTGGCGAACAGGCCGCTCGCGACGTGCCCGAGCGCGATCACGCAGGCCCCGGTGAGCGTGGCGATGTCGACGACCGCCTCCGGCTGGAAGCGCTCGACATAGCTGATCGCGTCGCACAGGATGAGACGCCCTTCGGCGTCGGTGTTGAGGATCTCGACCGTCTGTCCGGACAGCGTGGTGACGATGTCGCCGGGACGGGTCGCGGCGCCGCCGGGCATGTTCTCGCAGGCGGGCACGACGCCGATCACGTTCACCGGCGCGCGCATGCCGGCCAGCGCCCGGATCGCGCCCAGCACGCTGCCCGCGCCGGACATGTCGAACTTCATCTCGTCCATCTCGGCGCCGGGCTTGAGCGAGATGCCCCCGGTGTCGAAGGTGATGCCCTTGCCGATCAGCACCAGCGGCTTCTTCGACTTCGCCGCGCCCGCGTAGCGCAGCACGATCAGCCTGGGCGGCTGGCGCGAGCCCTGCGTGACCGCCAGCAGCGCTCCCATGCCGAGCCGCTCCATGTCGCGCCGCTCGAGCACTTCGATGCCGAGCTTGTACTGCCTGGCGAGCTTCTTCGCCTCGTCGGCGAGGTAAGCAGGCGTGCAGTGGTTCGGCGGCAGGTTGCCGAGCGTGCGCGCGAGGTCGGCGCCGTCGGCGGTGGCGACGGCCTCCGCCAGCGCCGCCTGCGCCTGCCGCGTCACCGGCGTCCCCGCCAGCGCGAGCGTGACCGAGGCGAGCGCGGGCGCGGGCGGCTTCTTCTGCGTCTTCAACTGGTCGAACGCATAGAAGCCCTCGCGCAGGCCGAGCGCCGTCATGCGCACGGTCCAGGGCAGGCCGCGGCCGACCACCGCGAGGTCGGCGACCGGCAGCACCGCGTCCTTCGCGCCGATGCCCTTCAGCGCCGCCGCGAGGCCGCGCACCGCGTCGCGAAACGCCGCGGCGTCGTACTTGCCGGGCTCGCCGAGCCGCAGGAGCAGGACGCGCTCGGCGGCAATGCCGGCGACACCGTGCAGGAGCAGCGTCGCGCCGGTCTTCGCCGCGAGGTCGCCGCGGACGAGCGCGCGGCGCAGCGCGCCGCCCGCCGCCTTGTCGGCCTGCCGCGCCTCGCGCGCGAGCTCTTCGCCGCCGCGCGCGGCGAGCACGAGGCAGCCGGCGGCCGCCCGCGCGGGCGCCAGCGTGCGTATGCTAAATTTCAATGGATTCTCCGATGAATTCCGCTGCAAGTATCGCATGATCTTCCGCCGCACGCTGCTGCGGGAATTCACCAGCCTGGCCGTCGCCGTCTTCCTCTCGCTGTTCCTGATCGCGCTGACGACGCGCCTCGTGCGCCTGCTCGGGCAGGCGGCCGGCGGCAAGCTGCCGTCGGACGCGGTGTTCGCGTTCCTCGGCTTCTCCGCCCTCGGTCTGCTGCCGGTGCTGCTTTCGCTGACGGCGTTCATCACGGTGCTGCTGACGCTGAACCGCGCGTGGCGCGATTCCGAGATGGTGATCTGGTTCAGTTCCGGTCTTTCGCTCGCCGCCTGGCTGCGCCCGGTGCTGGTCTTCGCGGCGCCGCTGGTGGCGGTGATCGCGCTGCTCTCGCTCGTCGTTTCGCCCTGGTCGGTCGGGCTCGCCGAGCAGTACCGCGGCCGGATCGACTCTCGCGACGAGGTGACACGCGTCGAGCCCGGGGTGTTCGGCGAGTCGCGCGGCGGCGACCGCGTCTACTTCGTCGAGTCGATCGCGGGCGACCGCGCAGCGGTGCAGAACGTCTTCGTCGCCTCGATCCAGCATCGTCGCGCCGGGGTGATGGTGAGCGCGCAGGGCTTCGCCGGGACCGCTGCCAACGGCGATCGCTTCCTGACGCTGCTGCACGGGCGGCGCTACGAAGGCACGCCGGGGCAGGCGGACTTCAGCCTGATGGAATTCGAGCGCTACGCGACGCGCATCCAGCCCAGGGAGGCGGCGCAGCCGAAGACGACGCAGAAGAGCCTCCCGACGCTGTCGCTGATCGAGGAGCCGACGCGGACCAACCTGGGCGAGCTCGCCTGGCGCGTCGGCGTGCCGGCCTCCGCGCTCATCCTCGCGCTGCTGGCGATCCCCTTGAGCTTCGTCAATCCCCGGGCGGGGCGCTCGGTGAGCCTGCTGTTCGGGCTGCTCACCTACCTGGTGTACTCCAACCTGCTGTCGCTCAGCCAGGCGCGCATCGTCCAGGGCAAGCTCGCCTTCGCCGTGGGCTCGTGGCTGGTGCACGCGGTGATGGCGGCACTGCTGCTCGCGCTGTTCGCCCAGCGCATGACGCTGCCGCGCCGGCCGTGGCGGCGCCAGCGCGGCATGCGCTCCTGATGAGCGGCACGCGCTGGCGATGACTCGCATCCCGACCATCGAACGCTACCTCAGCCGGCAGATCTACGCCGCGGTGGCCTTCGTGCTGTTCGGCTTTCTCGCGCTGTTCGCCTTTTTCGACCTGATCGCGGAACTGCGCGACTTGGGGCTCGGCGACTACCAGCTGCGCCAGATCCTCACCGCCGTCGTGCTGTGGATGCCGGGGCGCGCCTACGACCTGATGCCGATCGCGGTGCTGATCGGCGCGCTCTACGTGCTCGCGCAGCTCTCGAGCAGCTCCGAGTACACGGTGATGCGCGCCTCGGGCCTGTCGCCGGCGCGCGCCGGCTGGATTCTCGGCAAGCTCGGGCTGGTGTTCGTCGCCGTGACCTTCGTGATCGGCGAGTGGATCGCGCCGGCGAGCGAGCAGGCGGCGCAGCAGGTGCGCATGCGGGCGATCCAGTCGCTGATCGGCGGCAGCCTGCATTCGGGGCTGTGGCTCAAGGATGGGCGCTCTTTCATCCACGTGCGCGAGGCGCGCGAGGCCGACCTGCTGCGGGGTGTGCGCATTTATGAATTCGACGCGGCGTCGCGCCTGCGCCAGGCCACCGAGGCCGAGCGCGGCGAATACCGGGGAGCGGGCGACTGGCGTCTGACGGGCGTGGCGCAGACGCTGCTCGGGCCCGGCGGTCCGACCGTGGCGCGCCTCGAGGAGGCCGATTGGCGCTCGGCGCTGAGCCCGGACCTTCTCAACGTGCTGATCGTCGCGCCCGAGCGGATGTCGGCGCTGAAGCTGTACCGGTACCTCGAGCACCTCACCGGCAATCGGCAGAAATCCGCGCGCTACGAGATCGCGCTGTGGAAGAAGCTGCTCTATCCCCTGTCGGCGATGGTCATGCTCGCGCTGGCGCTGCCGTTCGCCTACATGCACGCGCGCTCGGGCATGGTCGGTTTCAAGGTCTTCCTCGGCGTCACGCTCGGCATCGTCTTCCACATGCTGAACAGCCTGTTTTCGCACCTTGGTCTGCTCAACCAGTGGCCGCCCGCGGCGGCCGCGGCGCTGCCCGGCCTGCTGTTTCTCGCCACCGCGATCCTGATGATGGTCTGGATCGAGCGCCTGCGCCCCTACTGGGTGCGCCTGCGCGCTTACGCCGCGGCGGTGATGGTCCGGTAGCCGCGCGGCGCGACGCCGTAGCGCTCGCGGAAGCTGCGGCTGAAGTGCGCGGCGCTGCTGAAACCCCAGGAGAAGGCGATCTCCGTGATCGAGCGGGCGCGCAGCGCCGGCGCGGCGAGGTCCTCGCGGATGCGCCCGAGGCGCGATCGCCAGATGTAGGCGGCGAGGGTTTCGCCCTCGTCGCGGAACAGCTTGTGCAGGTTGCGCTTGCTGCAGCCTGCCGCGGCGGCCACGCGGTCCAGCGTCAGCGCCGGGTCGCGCAGGTTGGCCTCGACGTAGGCGCGCACCCGGTCGCGCGCCGCGGCTCGCTGGGAGTAATCGGACTGGACCCCGGCGCGCTCGAGGATCGCCATGCCGACCGACTCGGCGAGACGGTCGGCCGCCGCCGCGTCCGCCTGCGGCCCGCAGGAGGCGCCAGCGAACGCCGCGCACAACCGCTCGAAAGCAAGGCCGCTCGCCCCGCCGCGCCCCCGAAAGCGCCGCGCGGCGACCTGCTCGATGGGCAGGCCGAGCGAGCGCACGCGCTCGCTCGGCAGCACCAGCACCAGATGCGTGACCGTGGCGGGGCTGGTGACGACGTAGGAGCGGGTGGTGTCGTAGACGCTCCATTCCCCGCTGCGCAGGACCGCGCGCCTGCCCGACTGCTCGAAGCTCGCCTTGCCCCGCAGTTGCGCCACCACTTTCAGGCCGACGCGTTGGTCCTGGCCGGCCTTGCCCGGCGTGCGGATCACGCTGTGGCGCGTCGCGTCGATACGGCACAGTTGGAGGTCTGCGAGCTCGCTGAGCGCGAGCCGGCCGTCGAAGCGCTCGCCGGCATAGGCAGGCGCAAGCGTGCTGCCGAACCGCTGCCAGAGCGCGTCGCCCCACATCGCCCGCCGGTCGGCGGGGGCGACATCCTGCGTGCATACCATCGACGGCATGGGCGGAGCTGGGGGAGTGGTCGGGAGGCGCGGCGACAGTGTAGCCGAGAGGTTTGATGCTGCGACGCATCATCCGGCGCGCGCGGTTCGCTCTCGGGCAAGACTGGCGGCCCGGAATGCGGCGACAATAGCGTCTCCTAGGGGAGGAGGCACCATGACGCTGAGGAATTCGATACGCACTACGCTTGCGGCGGCATCGCTCGCCGCGCTCGCGGCCGCCGGCGCGGCGCTCGCGCAGGACATCAAGTCAATCAAGGTCGGCTACGCCATCTCGAAAACCGGCCCCAACGCCGGCGGCGCGGCCACGACCAATATCCCGCAGTACGAGATGTGGGTGAAGGAGGTCAACGCCAAGGGCGGCCTGATGCTGAAAAGCGTCGGCAAGCGGGTGCCGATCGAGGTCATCGAGTACGACGACCGCTCCAACTCCGAGGAGGCGGTGCGCGCGGTGGAGCGCCTGATCACCCAGGACAAGGTCGACCTGCTGTTTCCGCCTTGGGGCACCGGCCTCAATCTCGCGGTCGGACCGGTGTTCAACAAGTACGGCTATCCGCAGCTCACCTTCAGCGCCGTGACCGACAAGGCGCCGGAACTGGCCAAGCGCTGGCCGAACAGCTTCTGGTTCCTCGGCACCAGCAAGCAGTACATCGACGCCCTCGCCGACCTGCTCGCCAAGGCGCGCAAGGACGGCAGGATCAACGGCGACATCGCCATGATCAGCATCGCCGATGGCTTCGGCATCGACCTCGCGAGCGCGGCGCGCGCGGGCTTCGCCAAGGCGGGATTCAAGCTGGTGTACGACAAGAGCTACCCGATCGGCACGCAGGACATGTCGCCGCTGCTGGGCGAGGCGGCGCGCTCGGGCGCCGACACCTTCGTCGCCTTCAGCTATCCGCCCGACACCTTCGCGCTCACCGAGCAGTCCAAGGTCGCCTCCTACGCGCCGAAGGTGATGTTCCTCGGCGTGGGCACGTTCTTCTCGATGTACCCGGAGAAGTTCGGCCCCGGCGTGGAAGGCATCACGTCGCTCGGCGGCTGGGCGCCGAACAACAAGGCGGTGCTCGAATACGCGAAGAAGCACCAGGAGATGTTCAAGCGCGGCCCGGACCGCTGGGGCGCCGTGGTCGGCTACGCCTCGCTGCAGATGCTCGAGCAGGCGATCGAGCGCGTCGGCAAGATCGACCGCCCGGCGATCATCAAGGAATTGCAGACCGGGACCTTCAACACGGTGATCGGCAAGATGAAGCTGGTCAACAATATGCCGAAGGACGCGTACCCGCTCATCGGCCAGTGGCAGAAGGGTTTCTACGCCGGCGTCGCGCCGGCCGGACCGAATGCCGCCGCGCTGGTGATCCCCAAGGCTCCGTGGAAGTAGCCGCACCGCGCCCGGCGCGCAGCTAGGTGCTGATCGAAGCGGCGCTCTCCGGGCTGATCCTCGGAGGGATGTACGCGCTCGTCGCCATGGGGCTGTCGCTCCAGTACGGCGTCGCGCGCATCATGAACCTGTCGTACGGCGAGCTGCTGGTCGCCGCCTCGTTTTCCGCCTGGGCGCTGTTTACGGGCGCTGCGGTGAACCCGCTCGCCGGCCTGCTCGCGGTGGTGCCGGCCGCGTTCGCCGCGAGCTGGCTCGTCTACCGTCTGCTGCTCGCGCCGCTGGTGCGCCGCGCGCGGACGCGCGATGCGCTCGAGGTGGACACCATCCTTGCCACCTTCGGCCTCGCCTTCGTGGTGCAGGGAGTGATGCTGGGGTTCTTCGGCGGCGCCTACTACAGCTACGGCTACCTCGCGGTGCCGGTGAAGATCCTCGGCGCGACCGTGGCCGTCAACCGGCTGATCGCGCTCGGCGTCGCCGTGGCGATCGGCCTCGCGCTCTACTTCGGCCTCACGCGCACCCGCGCCGGGACCGCGGTACGCGCGGTGGCGGTGGATCCGGAGTCCGCGCGCCTGGTGGCGATCGACGTGCGCGCGACCGCGGGCTTTGCTTTCGCTCTCGGCGGCGCGCTGGTTGCCGCGGGCGGCGTGCTGGTGTCGATGTTCCTCACCTTCAACGCCAACCTGGGCGTGCTCTTCACCATGAAGGCGCTGATCGTGGTGATCATGGGCGGAGTAGGCAATCTGCTGGGCGCGCTGATCGCGGGACTCCTGCTGGGGTTGACGGAAACGTTCGTCGCCACCTGGGTGGATCCGGGCCTGACGCTGGCGGCCACCTACAGCCTGTTTCTGCTGGTGCTGCTCGCGCGGCCGCAGGGGCTCTTTGGCGGCAGCGGGCGGTGAGCGGCCGCGCGCTCGCCTGGGGGTGCGGCGCGGCGGTCCTGGTCGGCCTGCTCGCGCTGGTTCCGTTCGCGGCCGACGACTACCGGCTGTCGCTGGCGATCAGCATCCTCAGCTACACCGTGCTCGCCACCGCGTGGGCGTTGTTTTCCGGGCCGACGCGCTACGTGTCGCTCGCCACGGTGGCCTTTTTCGGCATCGGCGCCTACGCCGTCGCGGTGCTGGGCGAGCACAACCCCTGGCCGCTGGTGCTTCTTGCCGCCCTCGGCATCGGCGTCGCCGTGGCGCTCGTGGTGGGTCTCGCCACGCTGCGCCTTTCGGGGGTCTACTTCGTCATCTTCACTTTCGGGCTCGCGGAGCTGGTGCGCCAGCTCGTCACCTGGTACGAGGTCAACCGCACGCGCACCCTGGGGCGCTACGTTTTCCTCGACATCGGCCCGGCGCAGATCTACTGGCAGCTGCTGGCGCTCGCGGTGATGGTGTTCGCGCTCGGCATCCTCATCCGGCGCTCGCGCCTGGGGCTCGCGCTGCGCGTGATCGGCGACGACGAGGCGGTGGCCCGCCATGTCGGCGTCAACACCACGCGCGTCAAGGTCGCGCTGTTCACCCTGAGCGCGGCGTTCATGACGGTGACCGGAGCGGTGATGGCGCCGCGCTGGACCTACATCGACCCGGCGATCGCGTTCAACCCGGTGGTGTCCTTCCAGGTGCTGATCATGGCGCTGCTCGGCGGCGCGCACCGGCTCTACGGGCCACTTCTTGGCGTGGTGCCGCTCACGCTGCTGTTCGATTTCCTGCTGGCGCGCTTCCCCAACCACTTCATCATGATGGTGGGAGTCGCGTTCCTGCTGATCGTCTACGCCATCCCGCAGGGCATTGCCGGCCTGCTTGAGCGCGCGCTGGGGAAGCGGCGATGAGCGCGGCGGCCATTCTCGAGGTAGCGAATCTCAGCCGGCGCTTCGGCGGGCTGCTCGCCGTGGACGACGTGAGCCTGCGCGTGGCGGCCGGCGAGATCGTCGGTCTGCTGGGGCCCAACGGCTCGGGCAAGACCACGGTCCTCAACCTGATATCCGGCGCGCTGCGGCCGGACCGCGGCACGGTGCTCCTCTCGGGCGCGCCGATCCACCGCCTGCCCGCGTTCCGCATCGCGCGCATGGGCGTGGCGCGCACCTTCCAGCTGGTGCGCGTGCTCGGCTCGATGACCTGCCGCGAAAACGTGCTCGCCGGCGTGGCATTCGGCGCGCGGGGGCAGTGGGGCGCGAGCGCGCGGCGCGCCGCCGACGAGTTGCTCAGCCGCGTCGGCCTGGGCGAACGCGCGGACACGCCGGGCGCGGACCTGACCTACATCGACCAGAAACGACTGGAGCTTGCGCGCGCGCTCGCGCTGCGGCCGGCGCTGCTGCTGCTGGACGAATGGCTGGCGGGCTTGAATCCGGCCGAGCTGCGGCTGGGCATCGAGCTGGTGCGCTCCCTGCGCGCGCAAGGCGTCGGCATCCTGCTGGTCGAGCACGTGATGGACGCGATCCGCTCGCTCTGCGACCGCTGCGTGGTCATGAACGCCGGCCGCGTCATCGCCGAAGGCACGCCCGCCGCGGTGCTCGCCGACGCCGAGGTCGTTCGCGCCTACCTGGGAGACGAGGATGCTTGAAGTCGGGCGCCTGTCGGTCTCCTACGGCAAGCACCGCGCGGTCGAGGATGTCTCGCTGTGCGTGGCGAAGAACGAGATCGTCGTGATCCTGGGGGCGAACGGCGGCGGCAAGACCTCGTTGCTGCGGGCGATCGCGGGCCTGCAGCCGGCGCTGGGGGGCGCGAGCGTGCGTCTCTCCGGGCGCGCGCTGGCGGGCGCGCCCGCGCACCACATTGTCGAGGCGGGCCTCGCGCTGGTCCCCGAAGGCCGCGGCATCTTCGGCGAACTCACCGTGCACGAGAACCTGATGCTGGGCGCCTACGCGCGCCGCGCGCGCGGCGCCGAGGCGGCCAACCGGCGGCGCGTGCTGGATCTCTTTCCGCGTCTCGCGGAACGCATCAAGCAGCAGGCGCGCACCATGAGCGGCGGCGAGCAGCAGATGGTCGCGATCGGGCGCGCGCTCATGTCGGCGCCCGACTTCCTGCTGCTCGACGAGCCCTCGCTCGGGCTCTCGCCGCTGCTGTGCAGCGCGCTGTTCGCCGCGCTGGCGCGCATCCGCGACGCCGGCATCGGCATCCTGCTCGTGGAGCAGAACGCGCGGCGCAGCCTGGCGATCGCGGACCGCGGCTACCTGATGGAGAACGCTCGCATCGTCGGCGAGGGCAGCGCCGATTCACTGCGCCACGACCCGGCCGTGCAGCGAGCCTACCTCGGCGTGGGCGGCGGGCGGGATCACTGAATGGGAGGCAAGCGCATGCTGGAGGGAAAAGTCTGCATCGTCACGGGCGGGGCCGGCAGCATCGGCCTCGCCTCGGCCGCGCGCTTCCTGCGGGAGGGAGCGCGGGTGATGCTGGTCGACCGCGAGCAGGCCGCCGTCGATGCGGCGTTGCGCGCGCTGGGCGCGGGCGCCAGCGCGTCGGGGTTCGCCGCCGACGTCGCCGACAGCGCCGCGACGCGCGCCTACATCGACGCGACCGTCGCTGCCTGGGGCCGGCTCGACGTGCTGTTCAGCAACGCCGGCCTGCCCGGCGTGATCCGGCCAGTGACCGAGTACCCGGAAGAGGTGTTCGACCGGGTCATGGCGGTCAACGTGCGCGCTTCCTTCCTCGCCTGCAAGTACGCTCTGCCGAAAATGAACGAGGGCGGCAGCATCGTCATCACCGCGAGCGTGGTCGGGGTCACCAGCGACGCCGGCATCTGCGCCTACGCCACCTCCAAGCACGCCGTGATCGGCCTGATGCGCACGGTGGCCAAGGAGGCCGCGCCGCGCCGCATCCGTGTCAACGTGATCGCGCCCGGGCCGGTCGACAACGAGTTCCAGAAGGGCATCGAGGCGGGCATCAGCGCCGCGATCGGGCGCGACGCGACCGCGCTGCTCGACGGCATGATCCCGCTCGGCCGGCACGCCCGCGCCGAGGAGATCGCGAGCACGGTCGCGTTCCTTGCCTCCGAGCAGAGCAGCTTTTCCACCGGCAGCGTTTTCATGGCCGATGGCGGGATGCACATCTGAGGCCGCCGCCATCGGGGCGCTGCTTTCCGGGTGCGGCTAGGCCGCGGGGACGAGCAGGCTGCCGGCAAGCCGGTCGTGCAGGAACTGCCGGTCGCGGTCGACGAAGGCCCAGGCGATGCCGACCAGCGTAGGCACGAGCAGGAGCGCGTAGACGAAGCGCAGCAACGCGGCCCGTGGCGGGAGGCGGCCGTGCCCTTTCCTGGCGACGAGCCGGATGCGCCAGGTCTTCATCGCCAGCGTCTGCCCGCCGCGCAGCCAGCACCACAGGAAATAGGCGGCGAAAAGCGCGAGCAGGAACAATTGCAGCAGGTGCAGCCGCCAGCCCTCGATGCGCACCGTGCCGGCGGCGAACTGGAACAGCCAGGTGCCCAGGAAGGCGACCGCGAAGAGCAGGATCGATTCGTAGATCATGCTCGCCAGCCGTCGCGGCAGCCCCGGGGCCGCGTCCGCGGCGACGGCCGCGCCGCTCACAGCGGCGAGGGCGGGATGTTCCGGGGGTTCGCCTTCGCGCCGGCGGCGGTCTTGCGCTGCCGGCGCTCCGCCGGCGGCACGTAGCTCGGCGGAACGTCGAACATGCGTTTTTCGTGCGGCGGCAGGGACTGGTATTCGGCCCATTGCCGGCGCAGCTCCTCGCGGCGATCCGGGGCCATCTTGCCGATGCTGCGGTACTGCTCGCGCGCCTGGTCGCGCTGCTGGGGGGTGAGCTTGGCCCACTTCTGCATGCGCATCTGCGCGCGCTTCTGCGCCTCGGGCTTCATCGCCGGGTAGCGCTTGGCGATGCCGAGCCACTTGGTCTTTTGCGGCTTGCTCAGCTTGTTCCACTCCCCGGCGAGCGGCGCGAGCGCCTGCTGCTGGTCGGCGGTGAGCGATGCCCACTCCGGGCCACGCTCCTTCGGCGCGGCGCCGGCGCCCGCGGCGAACGCGAGCAGCAGGAACGCCGAGAGGACCGCGCGCATCAGTGGTCGGCGGAAACCTTCTTCAGCCATGCCTCGAAGCCCCGGTCCAGGTACGCATCGATCGGCAGCACGTCGGTGAGCAGCTGCGCGTCGATTTCCTCGACGTCGGCGGCGCGCTGCTCCTGCTGCCAACTGTAGATCGAACCGAGGCCCGCGATGAGCAGCAGCGTGGGCAGCAGCACGCGCAGCGCGAAGCCGCCGAAGCCGCCGATGACGCCGTCCGCTCCCAGCCGCGCCCAGCCGAAGGCCGGCGCGCGCTCGGGCGCCGCCGCGGCCAGCGCGCGCTCGCGCGCCGCGCGCAGGCGCTCGGCGATGACGGCGCCGCGCGCGCCGTCCAGCCGCGCGTCCTCGTTGAGCGCTTGGCGAACCTTGTTGGCGAACCGGATCTCTTCGTTCATGTCGTCTGCTCCGGACTCTAGAGGGTGATGCCCCTGCCGCGAAGCGCGGCCGCCAGCGCATGCGCTGCCCTCGAGCAATGCGTCTTCACGCTGCCCTCGGAGCATCTCATGGCCTTGGCGGTCTCCGCGACGTCCAGTTCCTCCCAGTAACGCAGGAGGAACGCCTCGCGTTGACGGGGCGGTAGTCGCTCGATCTCTTGCCCAATGATTTCAATGACTTGCGATCTCTCGCGCTGCTCGGCCGGCCCATCCTCGCGATTGGAGTCGCCCGCTTCCCGCAAAGTTTCCAGCGGATCGCGCGCCTCGGTCTCCTCGCCGCCCGGCGCGAGGCTGGAAAGCAGCGTGGTCCACAGCGAGCGCACCTTCTGCCGCCGGTACCAGTCGCGGATCGCGTTCTGCAGGATACGCTGAAAGAGCGGAGGCAGCTCCTCGGCGCCGCGTCCGCCGTAGCTTTGCGTCAGGCGCAGCATGGCATCCTGCACGATGTCGAGCGCCGCTTCGTCGTCGCGCACCGCGAACACGGCCTGCTTGAATGCGCGCCGCTCCACGCCCGCGAGGAACGTCGACAATTCACCGCGCGTCGCCAGTTGCCTGCCTCCCCGAGCCTCGTCCCGGCCCTCGTGGCGATGGTATCAAACCGACGCTTGCCGAGCGGCCGGCGTTGCTTGACCGCAGCGCAGCAAGCCGTTAATGTTGAACGCTTTTCCGGCGCGCGCCGACTGCCGCCGGCACCCACAGGGGCAGGATCGCCATGGATCGCGTCAAGACCGAAGAGCTCACCGGAGCCGAGATCGTCATCCGCTGCCTGCAGGCGGAGGGCGTCGAGTACGTATTCGGCTACCCGGGCGGCGCGGTGCTGTGGATCTACGACGAACTGTTCAAGCAGGACAAGGTGCGCCACGTGCTCGTGCGCCACGAGCAGGGCGCGGCGCACGCGGCCGACGGCTACTCGCGCAGCTCACACA
>JADLES010000202.1 GCA_020845995.1 Burkholderiales bacterium
ACGCTCGGCATAAAGTACATCTCCGTCGGTGCGGCCGTTTGGTAGGTCGCCGGCTGCGTTTGCGTGCTCGGCGTCGCCGGAATCGTGTCCGCGCGTGCCCGGTTGCCGGCCGCCCACAGGCAAGCGCCGATCAGCAGTCCGACGATGAAACGCATCAACACTTCGAGATCCACGCTCAGCTCCTCAGAATCAGCCACGCCGCGCCGAGAAACGCAACCAGCACCCACAAGCCCATGTAGTCCGTTGCCGCCATTCGTTCCTCCGGAAAGAAAAAGGGGGAACGGCCTCTCGACCGCTCCCCCGCCCTACTCGTGGACGCACGCGCTTACATCGCGCGCCGGACCCACTTGAACGTCTTGATGCCGACGAACACCAGCAGCACCGCCGCGCCGATCGCCGCGATGGGCGCCGCCGTGCCGCCGATTTCCGTCACGACCCCGGACACGTCCGGGGGCGCGGCGAAAGCCGACGCGCTGGTGACCGCCGAGGCGCCAAGAACGGCGAGCTTCTTCAGCGTCGCTTTCATGGTTTCAACCTCCGTCAGTCTCGTTGATGACACGGGCCAACTTGCCAAAGGCCCACCCCACAGCCCACACCGAGAGAATTGCGACCCCGATGTTTACTGCGCCCGCTACGTCCAGGTTGAAGGGCGACGCCTGATCAGGAATCGCCACCCAGATCGTCTTGTTCGAAGGGCAGACGCCGCCGCTCGCGGCCGGGTCCACCTGGCAGCCGACGACCCAGCTCATGACTTGCGCTCGACGAGCTGCTCGGCGGCCTTCCACCAGCCCTTGAGCCGCCGCGGCACGCCCCGCCTTCTCACCGAATTGATGAGCCCGGCGTGATCGCCCTTGAAGTGTTCAAGCAGTGCGTTGATGCTCTTGCCCGCGGCGTGCCTGACCCAGCCGCGCACCGCCTCGATGGAAATCGCGCTGCCCTTTTTCAGCGTCCGGATCCGCTCGGCGACGAGCGACACGAACGCGAAATACGGATAGCTGCCGGCCAGGTACGGCGCCGGGTCCGTGACAGCGTCCCAGGGAATGACCCGGTCCTTCGCGTGCAGTTCGACCTCGGCGCGCGTCCACTTCGAATTCTTGTCGCCTAGCTGCTTTCCCTTCTCGTACACCCGGCACAGCTTTCCGCTTTGCCGAGTGCCAACGTAAAGAGTGCGCCCGTCGCCTCCGTTGAAATCGTCAATGCACCGTGCCTTCGGAGCCCCGCGACCCACCTTAAAGAAATCATCCCGCCACGCCTGTATTGCGCCGGAAACGTCCAGAGCGACGGCGTCGTGATCGTCGGCGGCGATGTCCAGCCGGGTAATTCGAGCGCCAAGAGACTCGGCCCAGCTTCGCACTCGGCCGAAATCCGCAATTCGCCGGCATCCCTCGCCGTTGACTGATACAAGAACCGTCCCCCGCTGAGCCTCGCCTCCATAGGCAACGAGGCCGTAGCCGCCGAGATCCACGCTCGCGAGATAACCGAACATGCCTCGGCCGCGATCCTCCACGGCGGACAGCCCGAGAAAGGCCTGCGCCTCATGGACGATCGCGTCAACGTCGCCTCCGGGAATCGTGAACGAGAGGTAGTCGATTGAAACGGCAAGAGAAACTGATGATTCCCCCCGTATTACTGAACGGGGGGAATTCAGCTCGCCGCCGTCGCTAGGCGCGCTCATGCGAATGAAGCAACGACATCGGCATCGGCGCTCCTTCCTCGGGCCGCAGTTCCATCACCAGCCTGCGGCCGTCAAACGCGTACAGGAGCCGCACGCGGTCATCCCACAAGTCGAAGAACTCCTGGCTGCCGCCGATGTGCGTGGTGCCGATCACGCAGCAGGCGGAACGTGCGATGCGAAAGAGCGCGTCGCACATTTGCCCGAGCACCTCCTCTTGAAGATCGACCTGCAGGACCTCCAGCTCGTCCGACTCGAATGCCGGCCCTTCCTCCGCATGAGCGCGCATGGCTAAGCCACCTTGCGAACGCCGGTCTCGGGCAGAAGCTTCACGCGCCCGAGCTCGAGCCGCCGGAAGTCGCCCACGTAGATCGAGCGCGGGTCCAGCGTGTAGAAGCCGGGCTGGTAGGCGCCCGCGTCCCTCTCCAGCGGGATCGAGCAGGCGACCGGGTACTTCATCGGCTTGCCCTGGTCATCGAGCAGGTGCGCGTACGCCGCCTGCTCGCGGATCACCCAGTCCTTGCCGTTCTTGCTGCCGGACCGCTCGTCGAACGTGCTGCTGACAATCTCGATACGAATCATTGCAACTCTCCTTTTGTCGGCGTTAATGCGTTGTCCCCGTGTGCCGTGCACGGGCGCAGGAACCTGGCCTTGCGGCGCCGCGCCGTCCGCTTGCGCGACCGCCGCGTCGCCGCCGGGCAATCACCGGCGCGCGTTCAACTGCTCAAATGAAAAAGGCCGGACGCGCGGTCCGGCCTTCTCAGGTCATGCTGGAAAAGAAAAAGCCCGCTGGGCGAGCCATGCGGGCTTTCAATCGTCTTCGGGGTGAGGCCTTCCCAAAGGCTAGCGCATCTTACGGAATCTCGGCCCCGCGCGCATTGTATGAATCGTCGCGCGCGGTGGCCGCGGGCGAGCGCTCGACGTTATATTGCGATGCGACGCTTGACCGTATGCGCGCGCAACTTGCGCTTGCCCTTCCGCGCCTGTGCGAGCGCGGTCATGCCCTCGCGCAGTTCGGCGAACAGACTGCGCTTCGGGCTTCGCGTTGCCTTCACGCCGGTACCTCGAACAAATCGAGGTACGTGGAAAAGCGGTACACGCGACTGCGCCGCCGGCCCGTCGTCTCTTTCACGAGGCCTGCGCTCTCCAGGCGGCGGATCGCCGCTGCGGCCGTGTTGTAGACCACGTCAAGATGCTTCTCAACCGTCTGGATATCCGTGAGCGGATGCGCGAACAGGAACTCGATGAGCTTCGACTCGTTCGCGCCCAGCGCGCTCGCTGTGCGCATGGCCTGCTCGCGGAACGCGATCACCTTGCGCGCGGTTTCGACCGCTTCGAGGGCCGTCTGCTCGACGCCCCTCAGGAAGAATTTCGACCAGCCTTCCCAGTCGCCGTTCTTGCGGACCGCGGTAAGGCGGTCGTAATACTCCAGCCGGTTGCCCTTGAGATAGAGGCTCAGGTACAGGAGCGGCTTGAGCAGAACGCCGCGCTCGTGCAGAAGCAGCGCGATGAGGAGGCGCCCGAGGCGACCGTTGCCATCCAGAAACGGATGGATCGTCTCGAATTGTGCGTGTACGAGCGCGCATTCGAGGATCACCGGGTACTGCGGCCGTCCGGGATGCTCGCGCCGCTCATGGAGGAACTTCTCGAAATTGTCGAGCGCCGCGTTCATGTCGGGCACGGGCGGCGGAACGAAACTGGCGGTCGAGAGGTTGGCACCTTTGGCGCCGATCCAGTTCTGCGTCACGCGGAATTCGCCGGGCGCCTTGTTCTCGCCGCGCACGCCGTGCATGAGTTCCGCGTGTATCTCGCGGATCAGTCGCAGCGACAGCGGCAGCTCGGCCAGCCGTCGCATGCCGTAGTTCAGCGCCCGAACGTAGTTCACGACTTCCGCCGTGTCGTGAAGCCGCTTGCCTTCCGCGGGTTCGTCGCCTTCTTCGAACCGGATCACTTCATCCAGGGTCGAATCGATCCCTTCGATCTGCGAGCTGAGGAGCGCTTCCTTGCGCACGTACATGCCGACGAAGAGATCCGGGTTCGGCAGCAGCGTGGCGATGCCTTCCAGCTTCCCCAACGCCTGGTCGGCGCGCGATAGCAGATCCGTCCCTTCGGGATCGAGCTGGACGGAAGGCTCCGGCGGCAACGGTGCAGGGACGAACGCCAGGTATCCGGTGGCCTGTGCCACGGTTCTCCCTGCCCTGGAAGCCATTGCCTCCATAGTTCATCCTTTGGTCGTAATTTGAAATAACAGCATATTTTGGAGGCCGTTATTTCAGACCTTCTCCTTCTCGAACTTCAGATCATATCACTATTGCAATTTATTGTCTATTTTTGCAATAACAGCAATCTTCCCATCGGCTTATTTCAGAAAGAGGGATCGCGAGATCTTCACCCGCGCCTCTTCCACGAGTTCGAGCATTCGCTCGCGCCTGCAGCCGAGCATCTTGCGCTTCTGGTTGATAGAGCCTTCGCGCAAGTACCAGACCTCGATCGCGCGTCGGAGCTGCGCCGGCAGGGCCTGCACTGCCTGGTCGGTCTCTTCGGCTTCGCCCACGAGGAGCGGCATGATGTTCTCGCCGCGCGGAGGCCTCGGCGTGAGGTTGTAGACGGGATAGGGCGAGCCCCCGAGCGAACGCCGCTCGGAGATCCGCCAGCGGCGCCAGTTGTCCATGCGCCGTTTGTAGTCGTGATCTTCGGCGCTCATCGCACCCCTCTGACTCGGCGCGCGCGAGGCCGCGCGGGCGGCGGGCCGATCCGGAAGACCGCATTCAGCGCGGCGATGTGGGCCGGCGGCGCGTAGCGTGACGGCCTGGCCGGGATCGCCGCGGGCGGCACGCGGCGCGCAAGTCCATAGGCGCGCACCCGCCAGCGTCCCTTCCTGAGCAGCCCGGTGATCGTGACCCAACCCAGACGGCGCAGGTTCCAGAGCATGTAGGCGAGGCGCTTCTTGTCGATCCCGGTGGCCGCTTCGAGCTGGTCGATCGTCTTCGCGCGCTCTTCCAGTTGCAGGAGCACGGCGCGCGAATCAACCGAGAGGGGGCGAGGCATGGGTACACGAAGGCAGAAAGGGGTGCTTGACCGCACCTTATCATTTTGATAATGTCCTTAGCAAGCAGATAATTTATCGGATTGATAAATATGGCTACCGTCGTGGACATGGCCGCTACCTCCAGCAGCATCCGCCTCGCCAACCTTCGCGCGCTGATCAAGAAGGCGGGCGGTCCCGCCGATGCCGCGCGCAAGCTCGACATGGACGATTCCCAGCTATCGCAGATCGCGGGCAAGAACCCGATCCGCAACATCGGCACGTCGCTCGCGCGCCGGATCGAGAAGTCCTTCAACCGGCCGGAGGGCTGGCTCGACGTGCCCCACTCGCAGATGCTCCTGCCGCAGCCGCGCGTCGACGAGAACGTGGCGCCCGCTCGCGACCTGCGCAACGAAGTCCCGCTCATCTCCTGGGTCCAGGCAGGGAACTGGAAGAACCTGGTGGACAACTTCCACGCGGGCGACGCCGAGCGCTGGGTCGCCACCTACGCGAACGTCGGCAAGCACGCCTTCGCGCTTCGCATCGTCGGCGACTCGATGACCAATCCGGGCGGTGCACCGTCGTTCCCCGAAGGGACGATCATCATCCTCGACCCGGAACGCTCGGCCGAGACCGGCAGGTTCGTGGTCGTGCGGCAGAACTCCGATACCGAGTGCACCTTCAAGCAGCTCGTGCGCGACGCCGGCAGGCATTACCTCAAGCCGCTTAATCCGCGTTACCCGCTTCTCGAAATGCTTCCCGACGCGGTCGTTTGCGGCGTGCTTGTGCAGGCCGTGATGGATTTCTGAGCGTGGTGGGCCGTGATCGATCAGCTCATTCTTCGCCTGCTCGCGCGCCGCGGCGTCTGGATGACGGCCGTCGAGATTTTCGACGCCTCGCCTGACTATCCGCTCGGCGACTACGTTCTCGCGGACCTGGAGGCGCTCAAGGCCAATGGCCTCGTGCTCGCCCGGCGCCGCGCAAGGTCCACGCTCACCGAGTACGGCCTGCCTGGCTGGGTCCCGCCCGCCAGTCCCGCGCCGACTCTCGCCTACCTCGTCTATCTCCTTCGCCGCCTGATCCGACAGGTCGCGGCGAGCGTATGACGGCTGCGACGCGCTCCCGTGACGCCCTTCGTCTGCCCGAGGCGCGCATTCTCAGCAAGGACGAGGCCGCCGGCTACCTCGGGATCGGCGTCACGCTCCTCGAATCCCTTGGCGTTCCCCGCGTCCGTTTCGGTCGCCGCATCGTCTACGACCGCATTGACCTGGATGCGTGGCTCGATGAATATAAGCGCCGAGGGCGGGCCGGAAAGGAGTCAGGTAACCAATGGCCCGTGAAAGAGGACTCTACCGGCGCGGAGACTCGCGCTACTGGTGGGTCGATGTTGTACTACCGAACGGCAGACGCGTACGACAAAGCACTGGGACTAAAGACCGGGAAGAAGCAGAAGCACTCCTCGCAAGGCTGAAGTCCGACGCCTTCAAGGAACAGCACCTCGGCATCAAGCCCCGGCAGCATTGGAAGGAAGCGGCCGTCCGGTATCTCGCCCTCAAGCAAGGTCTGCGGAGCATCGCGGACGTGCAGCGTACCTTTCGGAAGCTCGACCCATACCTCGGCCACCTGTATCTGGACCAGATCACAGGCGACGTGGTGTGGAAGGTGATCGAAGGCGAGCAGAAGAAAGGCAATCTGCCTGCGACCGTGAACCGTTATCTGTGCGTTCTGCGCGCGCTGCTACGCATGGCGCGCGACGAATGGCAGTGGATACCGGGATTTCCAAAGATCAAGATGCTGCCCGGCGAAGTCGAACGGGATCGGTGGTTGACGCGGGAAGAAGCGGCGCGGCTGATTTCAGTCTGTCCGCCTCACCTCGCGGCGCTAGTCCGGTTCGCCTTGGCGACGGGTTGCAGAGCGGGCGAGATCAAGGGCTTGGAATGGAACCGGGTGGATCTCGATCGATCGACCGCCTGGCTGAACCAGACCAAGAACGGAACGCCGCGAGGCGTCCCGCTAAACGCTGATGCGGTGACGGTGCTGAGGGAACAGCTCGGCAAACATGCGCGGTTCTGCTTCACCTACCAGGGAAAACCGATCCGGTGGGAGATGACGAACAACGCATGGCATACGGCGCTGGGAAAGGCTGGCATCAAGGACTTCCGGTTCCACGATCTGCGGCACACGTGGGCATCGTGGCACCGGCAAGCAGGCACGAGCTGCGACGAGTTGAAAGACTTGGGCGGCTGGAAGTCCCGGGTGATGGTCGATCGCTACGCGAAGTACGCCACCGAACATCTGGCGGTTGCTGCGGCGAGAATCGAGGGGAAACGTGCACCAAATGTAATCAAATTCCCCACGTTTTCCCCACGTTCTACTGAGAGGACGGCTTAGTGTTTCGCTAAGCCGTTGAAAAATTGGTAGGCCGTGGCGGATTCGAACCGCCGACCAACGGATTAAAAGTCCGCTGCTCTACCAGCTGAGCTAACGACCCACAGGGAAACCGCTGGAAAGGGGGCGAATTTTAGCAGCCTTGGCCGGCACTTCGCCAGATTTCAGGCGTAGCGCGTGCTGTCGGGCACCGCGGCGGCGGCGAATCCAGCCTTGCGGATGCGGCAGGCGTCGCAGGCGCCGCAGGCGCGGCCTTCGGCGTCGGGCTGGTAGCAGGAGATTGTCATCGCGGGGTCGACGCCGAGCTCGAGCGCGAGCTTGACGATTCGCGCCTTGGACAGATCCACGAGCGGCCCGCGCACCTCGAACTTCGCCCCCTCCGCGCCCGCCTTGGTGGCGAGGTTAGCGAGGTTCTGGAACGCCGCCAGGAACTCCGGACGGCAGTCGGGGTAGCCCGAGTAGTCCACCGCGTTCGCGCCGACGAAGATGTGGCGCGCGCCGAGCACTTCGGCGTAGCCCAGCGCGAGCGCGAGCAGGATCGTGTTGCGCGCCGGCACATAGGTAATGGGGATGCCGGACTGGA
>JADLES010000203.1 GCA_020845995.1 Burkholderiales bacterium
ATCGACGGCATCCTGCGCGAGATCGAGACCGGCGAGGTCGACTACACCTCGATCGCCGAGGGCGACGAGTACTCGCAGCCCGTCGTCCGGCTGATCTCGGCGCTGCTCGCCGACGCGGTCGAGCGCAGCGCATCCGACATCCACTTCGAGCCGGAGCAGAATTTCCTGCGCATCCGCTACCGCATCGACGGCGTGCTGCGCCAGATCCGTTCCCTGCACAAGACCTACTGGCCGGCGATGGCGGTGCGCCTGAAGGTGATGGCGAAAATGAACATCGCCGAGACGCGCGCGCCGCAGGACGGCCGCATCTCGGCGACGATGGCCGGCCGCGTGGTCGACTTCCGCGTCGCCAGCCTGCCCACCACGCACGGCGAGAACGTGGTGCTGCGGATCCTCGACCGGCAGAAAGGCATCGTGCCGCTGGAGCGGCTGAACCTCGAGGAGAGCCAGCTCGAGCTGCTGAAGCTCATGATCGCGCGGCCCGAGGGCATCATCATGGTGACCGGCCCGACCGGCAGCGGCAAGACGACCACGCTGTACTCGATCCTCAACCACATCAACTCCGACGGCGTCAACATCATGACGCTGGAAGATCCGGTCGAGTACCCGATGACGCTGATCCGGCAGACCTCGGTCGCGGAGGCGGCGAAGCTCGATTTCGCCAACGGCATCCGCGCGATGATGCGCCAGGACCCCGACGCGATCCTGGTGGGCGAGGTGCGCGACGAGGAGACCGCCGAAATGGCGTTCCGCGCCGCGATGACCGGCCACCAGGTTTATACGACGCTGCATACCAATTCCGCGGTCGGCGCGATCCCGCGGCTGCTCGACATCGGCATCGTGCCGGACATCATGGCCGGCAACATCATCGGCATCATCGCGCAGCGGCTGGTGCGCCGGATCTGCCGCACCTGTCGCCAGTCCTACGACCCCGACGTCCGCGAGCGCCGGCTGCTCGGCCTCACGCCCACCGAACCGGCCGCGCTGTTCCGCTCGGTGGGCTGCGAGCAGTGCGACTACCAGGGCTACCGCGGCCGCGTCGGCATCATCGAAATCCTCAAGATGGATTCGACGATCGACGAGCTGGTGGCGCGGCGCGCGACCGCGCGCGAGATCCTGACCGCGGCCCGTGCCAAGGGATTCAAGACGCTCGCCGAGGACGGCATCCGGCTGGTGCGCGCGGGCATCACCAGCCTCGATGAAGTGATGCGCGTGGTCGACCTGACCGACCGCATGTCTTAAGCGGCCGCGGCGCTGCGCACCCGGCTGGCGCGGGGAAAGGAACCGGTTCATGGCGCTCTACTCGTACAAGGCGATCGACGCGCATGGCAAGGCCGTGCTCGGGCGCCTGGACGCGGGCAACATCTTCGACCTCGAGCAGCGCCTGTCGCGCATGGGCCTGGACCTGGTCAGCGGCGCGCCCAGCGAGCAGAAGAGCCGGCTGGTCGGCGGCACCCGCATTCCGCGCCAGGACCTGATCAACTTCTGCTTCCACATGGAGCAGCTCACCGGCGCCGGCGTGCCGATCGTCGAAGGCCTGGTCGACCTGCGCGAAAGCGCCGAGAACCTGCGCTTCCGCGAGGTCGTCGGCGGCCTGGTGGAGACGATCGAGGGCGGCAAGAGCCTGTCGCAGGCGCTCGCCGATTACCCCGAGGTGTTCAGCAAGGTGGTGGTGAGCCTGGTGCGCTCCGGCGAGCAGACCGGCAAGCTCCCGGAAGTGCTCAAGGGCCTCGCCGAAACGCTGAAATGGGAGGATGAGCTCGCCGCGCAGACCAAGAAGGTCATGATGTACCCGGCGTTCGTCGGCGGCATCGTGCTGCTGGTGACGCTGTTCCTGATGGTGTACCTGGTGCCGCAGATGGTCGGCTTCATCCGCAACATGGGCCAGGAGATCCCGCTGCAGACGCGCCTGCTGATCCACGTCTCGAATTTCTTCGTCGGCTACTGGTGGGCGGTGCTCGCGGCGCCGTTCGTGCTGTGGTTCGGCGTGAAGATCGCGGCGAAAACCTATCCCCAGGTCGCCTACGCGGTCGACGACCTGAAGCTGCGCATTCCCTACATCGGCCCGATCCTGCGCAAGATCATCCTGTCGCGCTTCGCCTCCAGCTTCGCGATGATGTACAGCTCGGGCATCACCGTGCTGGACGCGATCCGCTCCTCGGAGGAAATCGTCGGCAACCGCCCGCTGGAGAACGCGCTGCGCTCGGCCGGCCAGCAGATCGCCGAGGGCAAGGGCCTGACCATGGCGTTCACCGATGTCGGCCTGTTTCCGCCGCTGGTGATCCGCATGCTCCGGATCGGCGAGAATACCGGGGCGCTCGACCGGGCGCTGCTCAACGTGAGCTACTTCTACAACCGCGAGGTGCGCGAAAGCATCGGCAAGGTGCAGGCGATGATCGAGCCGGTGATGACCATCGTGCTGGGCGCGATCCTGGGCTGGGTGATGCTGGCGGTGCTCGGGCCCGTCTACGACACCATCTCCAAGATGAAGTTCTAGCGCGATGTCCGCAAAACTCGTCCTCTATTTCACCGCCAACGGTCACGCGCTGTACCGCTGGGCCGGCGGCGGGCTCGCGCTGGAATCGCGCTTCACCCCCGACGAGGAGGGGCTCGAGGGCTTCCGCGCGCACCTGAAGGGCCGGCGCGGCGCCCTGGTCTACGTGCTCGCCGATCTGGCGGGCGAGGACTTCCACGAGGACCAGATCCCCTACCTGCGCGGCAGCGAGCGCCAGGCGGTGGTCGACCGGCGGCTCGCGCAGCGCTACCGCGATACCCGCCTTGCCACCGCGCTGACGCTCGGTCTCGCGAGCGGCGAGCGCCGCAGCGAGCGGCTGCTGCTCGCCTCGTTCACGAACTCGCAGCTGTTCGCCGGCTGGCTGGACGCGCTCGGCGAGGCCGGCGCGCGGCTCTCCGGGGTCTACTCGGTGCCGCTGCTCGCGCCCGCGCTCGCGCACCGGCTGGGCGTGCGCGGCGGGCGGACGTTCGTGGTGACCGCGAACAGCACCGGGCTGCGCCAGTGCTATGTCGAGGACGGGCATCTGCGCTTCGCGCGCCTGGAGCGCACCGCGGACATGGCGCCGGAGGCCCTGGGTCCGTTCGTGCGCGCGGAGATGCAGCGCCTGGTGCAGTACCTGGGAACGCTGCGCGCGGTGCCGCGCGAGGGCCCGCCGATCCAGGTGCTGGTGATCGCTCCGGCGGGCCAGCGCGCCGCGTTCGAGCAGGCGCTGGTGTCGGACGCGCGCCTGGTGTTCCGCACGCTGGACCTGGGCGAGGCGGCGCGCAAGGTCGGCATCAGGCGCCTCGGTTCCGGCGCCGCCGGCGAGCAGTTGTTCCTGCACCTCGCGGTGCGCAGCACCCCCAAGGAGCAGTTCGCGCGCGGCGAGGACCGGCGCAGCTACATTCTCTGGAAGCTGCAGCGCGCGGTGGCGCTTGCCGGGATCGCGGCGTTCGCCGCCTGCCTGGTTCTGGCCGGCGTCCGCGCGTTCGACCTGCTCGGCGACAAGAACCAGGTCTCGTCGCTGCGGCGCGAGGCGCAGGCGGCGACGCAGCAGTACGAGCGCAAGACGGCGACCTTCCCGGTCACCCAGACCACCGCGGACAACCTGAAAGCCACGGTGATCGAATTCACCAGGATCGCCGCGCAGTCCGCTTCACCCGAACCCGCGCTCGCCTACCTGTCGCAGGTGCTCGAGAAGTTTCCGCAAATGGAGATCGAGTCCATCCAGTGGCGCGTCGGCAAGCCGGAGGGCGGCGCGCCCCCGGCCGGACCCGCGACGAACGCCCCGGGCGCGGCAACCCCGGGGAGCAGCGCGCCGACGCAGATGCAGATCCTCGAGGTATCGGGGCGCGTCAACGCCACGCGCAGGTCGGACTACCGGGCCATCACCGGGCAGGTGCAGCAATTCGCCGAGGGCTTGCGCGGCGACCGGTCCTGGCGGGTCCTGCGCACGGTCCTGCCGTTTGACGTCACCTCCGAGGGCACGCTCTCGGGCGACATGGGCTTGACCGAAGGCGGCGAAGCGCCCAGATTCACCATCACCGTGGGCAAGGCCCTGCCATGAATGTTTCCGCCGAAGAGCTCAGGAAGCTTGTCCCCTCGCTCGCGCTGCTGGTGGCGCTGCTGGCGGCGGGCGGCGGGCTGCTCTACTGGATCGAGCAGGAACAGCGCGCCACCCAGCAGCAGCTGCTCGCGGCGCGCGAGGCGCGCAACCAGGCGCGCGACCGGCTCACCCGCATCGCCGAAGAGGAGAAGGAAGTCGCCGACAAGCTCGAGGTGTACCGGCGCCTGAAGAGCCTGCACATCCTCGGCGAGGAGCAGCGGCTGGAGTGGGCCGACGCCATGACCCGCATCCGCACCAGCCGCGAGCTGCTCGACCTGCGCTACTCGGTCGGCCGCCAGCAGGTCCTCGCCACCGTGCCGGGCAAGCCGGCCAACATCGATTTTTATTCGAGCACCATGAAAGTCAGCATCGCGCTGCTGCACGAAGGCGACCTGCTCGCCTTCCTGCGCGACCTGCGCGAATCAGGCAACGCCTTCTATTCGGTCAAGCGCTGCGCGATCCAGCGCACCGGCATCGCGGCCACCGGCACTTCGATCGTCCCCCGGCTGCGTGCCGAATGCGACATCGACCTGATCACCATCATGGACCGGGCGGCCAAGGCATGAGAAGCGCCGCCTTCGCCGCCGGCGTTGCCTGCATCCTCGGCCTCGGCGCCGCCGCGGACGTCGCGGCGCAGGAACTGGGCCGGCTGTTCTTCACCCCCGAGCAGCGCGCCGCGCTGGATGCGCGACGCAAGGCGCGCGTGCCCGACAAGCCGGCGGCGGTGCCGCAGGTCGAATCGCCGGTCACGCGCGTCAACGGCGTGGTGCAACGCGCGGGCGGCCGCTCCACGGTCTGGGTGAACAACGAGGCGATCCAGGAAAGCGCGCAGGCCGACGTGCAGGGAACGCCGCGTCCGGCAGGGGGAGGCCGCGTCACCGTGCCGCTCGGAGAGGGCGGCAGCGGCGTCCAGATGCGCGTGGGCGAATCGCTGAACCGGGGCAGCGGGGAAATCAGCGACATCGTCGGCAAGGACGGCGTCAAGGTCAACCCGCAGCGCGGCGGAGCGCCTCGCAAGTGAAGCAGCGCTCCGCCCTCCGTCAGCGCGGCGCCGCGCTGCTCATCATGGTCACGATCATCAGCCTCGGCGCGACCTGGTACCTGGTCTCGCGCCTGAACACCGAGAGCGGCCTGGCGGGCGCCGCCGCCAAGGCGCGGAATACCAAGGTTCTGAACCAGGCAAAGGCGGCGCTCATTGGATACGTCGCATCGCAAGCGGCCATAGCTGGAGAAAACCGCCCGGGCGCATTGCCGTGCCCCGTGGCGCCCGGGAATTTCAATGATGCCGCCAACGACGGCATCGTTTCCTACCCGTGCACGCTGCCGATCGTCGGGCGCTTCCCGTGGAAGACCATGGGCCTCGAAAAACTGGTCGACGTTTCGGGCGAACCGTTGTGGTATGCGGTGGCATCGGGTTGGGCCGGCGCGGGCACTGTCATCAATTCCGACTGCACGAGCGCCTCTTCCGGGATGGCCTGCGCGACCGGACGGCTGACCGTGGACGGCGCCACCAGCGACGTGATCGCGCTCATCATCGCGCCCGGCCCGCGCCTGAACGTGTCGGCCTCCACGAACTGCACTGCATGGAACCAGGCGCGATCGACCACGGGTTCGCCGGATGCGCGCAACTACCTCGAGTGCCAGAACGCGACCTGGCCGGCGGACGCCAGCTTTGCCAGCACCGGCCCGGGCGGCTCTTTCAACGACCAGGTCGTCACCATCACGGTGACGGAACTCATGCCCGCCATCGAAGCCGCGATCGCGAAGCGCATCGCACTCGAAATCGTCCCTGAGCTTAATAGAGTCTACAAGCCATCGGTCTGGGGCTTCTCCGGTGCCGACCCGGCGCTCGCCCCAGGCTATGCGGACGGCAAGCCGCTCTATCCCTGGGCTGCGCCTTTCGCAAACCCCGGGCCAGGCGCCGGTACTTCGAGCTATGCGGGCGCGGCCGGTACCTACCAGGGCTTGCTGCCATTCAACCAGGTCAACTGCACCGCCAGCGCCAGCAACCCGCGTTGCCTGCCCGGGGCGGCGCTCACCAGCTGGGCGAGCTCGCCCGACGCATACGACGGGGGCGGGTGGGGTTACATCCAGACGCAATCGTGCTGGTGGGAGACCGGCAACGCGGCGCGCGTCTGCGAGGGCGAGTACCACGAGAACGACACGTATCCGAGCAATCCCGGCATGCGCATCGAGATGCAGGCCACACTGCGAAACGTGGCCATGGGCCTGCGCCGCCTCGACTCGACGCGGATGCAGGTCGAAGCGCGAAATGACGGGTCCGCGACCTGGCTGGCGCAGGCGGTGAGCTATGCGCCGACCATGAATTCGGACGGCTCGCTGACGATCCGCTTCTGGGCGGACCTGCCCAACATCGACAGCATGGGGTGGGGAACCTATGCGCAATACCGCATCCGCATGGAGCGCCTGGTGATGAACGATCATGCGCTGCTCGATACGACCGATCCGACCACCGGCTGGTTCGCGCGCAACGAGTGGTACCGGGTGCTCTACTACTCGGTAGCGAGAGGATTCACCACGGATGCGCTCGCCGCCGCCGTCCGCGAGACGGCCTGTCCCACTAGCACCTCGGGATCCCCTATCTATCCGTTCAACTCGAGCTGCCTTACCGTGACCAACGTTGCGCCCGCGGGCAGGCAGAGGGCGATCCTGATCCTCGCCGGGCGCGGCATCAACGGCAATCCGCGGCCCAGCGCCGCGCTCGCCGACTATCTCGAGTTCGGCAACCGCACCGGCAACTTCGAAAAGCAGACCGTGACCGGAGTCGGCTTGAACCTGCTCGTCGATACCGGCGCGGTGAACGCATATGCGGTTGCGGCGCCCGCCGTGATCGGCAAACCGTTCCAGTTCAAGGCCGTGAACGCGAATTCCGGCGCCTCGACGCTGAACGCGGCGGCGGCAGGCGCGAAATGGCTGCTGAACGCGGATGGTTCCCCCCTCGCCGCCGCGCAGATCCAGGCCGACGCGGTGATCGAGGCAACCTACGACGGCACCGATTTCAGGCTCGCCAAGCGGCCCTTCAACGACCGCGTGATCGTCGTCGGCAGCAACTGATGCGCACCGGCCTCAAGCCCGCGCACCGCCGGGGGCGCGGCTTCTCGCTCGTCGAGCTCGCAGTGGTCATCGCCATCGTCGCGTTCCTGATGGGCGGCCTGATGTACACGCTCTCCGCGCAGACCGAGCAGCGCAGTTTCGAGGAAACGCGCCGCCGGCTGGAACTGGCGCGCGAGCTCGTGCTCGCCTTTGCAATCACCAACGGGCGGCTGCCCTGTCCGGCAAGGAACATTGCGACAAGCTCGCCGGTCACGGTCCCCGGCGATGAGGTCGTCACCACCGCAACCGGCTGCATCGGCGACGCGGTTACCGATTACTATGGCACCATCATCTCCGCGGGCCCGCCACTGGTGACCGGCGGGCTGCTGCCCGCGCGCTCCATCGGATTTCAGCAGGTGGATTCGGCCGGTTTCGCGGTCGATGCCTGGGGCAACCGGTTGCGGTATGTGGTTGCAAACCTGACCACGCCATCGGCGACCTGTCCGACACCGCACTTCGTCAACACGGTGAACTTGAAGCAGAACGGCGTCGGCTGCCAGCCGAACGACTTGCTGATCTGCAAATCCGCCACCGGCATCACCGGCACTACCTGCGGCAGTGCCGCGAACCAGGTAATGAGCACCAGCCTGGTAGTCGTGATCATCTACTCGACCGGCAAGAATGGTGCCGGCGCGGCGGGCGGCATCGACGAATCCGCGAACCTGAACGGCGACCGTATTTTCGTCTGGCACGCCCCCTCGCCTGCCAGTGCGGCCAACGGGGAATTTGACGACCAACTCGTCTGGATCACGCACGGCGAGCTCTACGGCAAGCTGATCGCCGCGGGGCGATTGCCCTGACTCAGGCGCCGGCGGGCGAGAGCTCGAAGCAGACTTCGCCGTCGCGGTTCGCGGCCAGGGTGAGCGCGTAGCCGTTTTCTTCCGCCAGGCGGGCCGCCTGGTACAGGCCGATGCCAAGGCCGGTGGCGGAGGGCACGGGCGCGCGCAGCAAACCGGCGGCGATCTCGGCGGGCACCGCGCGGCCGCTGTCGTGCACGCGCAGCCGCGCGCCGTTGCGGCACTGGATCGAGACCCGGATTCGCACCTCGTTGCCCGCCGTGCGCTTGGCGAGCGCGTTCTGCAGCAGGTTGTCGGCGACGCTGTCGAACAGCGTCTTCGGCACGCGCAGCTCGGGCTCGAGGCTGGCCGCGTTGAACTCCACGTCCTGCGCCTGGTACTGGCGCACGAGCGCCGCCCACCATTCGCCCAGCGGCAGCTGCTGCGTGTCGCCGCTGTCGGGCCGGCGCAGCTTGTCGAGCGTGGCCGAGAGCCGTTGCGTGATGGCGGGAAGCTGGCGGCGGATCAGCGCCTGCAGCTGCACCGAATCGTCCTGTCCCGCCACCGAGCACAGCACCTGCAGCGATTGCAGGAGGTTCTTCACGTCGTGCGTCAGCCGCGCGCCGGTCTCGTGCACGGCCTGCAGGTAGCTCGCGTGCTGCAGCTTCTGCTCGCGCAGCTTGGCGGCGTAGAACTCGCCCAGCAGCTGCCCGAGCAGGTGCAGGTGCCACTGCAGGGCGGGGCTCGTGCGGTGCCGGGAGAAGATGGTCAGCTCCAGCTGCGGGCTCTCATAGAGGACCTGGTGCCCGGTTCGCGAGCCGGTCTCCCCCTGCCGGCCGCCCGCCGCCCAGGCGGTGCCGGCGATCCAGGGCAGGCGGGCGAGCCCGGCGATGCCCTCCGCCAGGAACCGCTCCGGCCGGCTCTCGGACTGCGACAATTCGGCGAGGAAGTAGAGCCATTTTTCGACCGGCAGGCCGATGGAGAAAAGGTAGCGCGACACGAACACGTTCAGGCCCGCGAAGCCGGTGCGCGGGTTCCAGGCGAGGCCGAGCACGAAGATCGTGCCGGCGATCAGGAATACCGTGCTCATGAGCGATTCCAGGTACGGCACCCGGCTGAGCGTCATGTAGGTGAAGCTGCCCAGGATCACCACCCCGAGCATCAGCATCACGAACACGCTGTAGAAGAAATCGATCACCTGGCTGGCCTCGGCCGCGTCCTGCTCCACGGGCATGAGCGCGACCATGAGCAGCAGGACCGGAAGGCCGTACTCCGCGGCGTTGCGGATCTCCGCCGACACTTCCCTGCGCGGGGCGACCTCGGGAAGGATCAGGATCGCAAGCAGCGCGAGCAGGTACACCAGCACCACGAGGTAGCAGCGCCGCTGCCAGTGCGCCTGGTGCAGGAACACCTTGCCGCCCACCAGCCCCGCGAGCACCACCACCCAGAACGCGAGCAGCCACCACCCGACCCGGAACATCACCGCCGCGCCCGCCAGGCCGATCAGCAGGGCCTGCGCGGAACTGATCCGCTGCTCGCCGCGCAGGAACGGCTGCCAGAAGAGGAACAACCCCAGGTGCGCGAGCAACAGCGCCCGCGCCCATTCGTCCGCGGTGCCGCGAATCACGGCGACGTGCAGCAGGGCGAGCATGGCCACGACCACGAACCGCCAATGCCGCTGGCTCATTCCCCAGACGGCGTTCGCGAGCCGCGATGGAGCCGACAGGGGCGGGCTCGAAGCTTGCATGTGAGAAGCGCACTGACTAGTCTATCGCAGCCGGTTCCGCGCTCCGGCCTGCCGCCAACGTCACCGTGAACCGCGCCGCCGCCACAGTCGCCCGTTACGTGCTCGTCGAGGCCCGCCGCAGCTCCCTGCCATGGATCGCCGCGGGGGCCCTGCTCGCCGTCCTCGCGCTCTCGGGCTTCCTGGCCAGGGTCGCGATCACCGAGTCGGCGTCGCTGCAGACCGCCGTCTGCGCGGCGCTGCTGCGCGCCTGCGCCGTTTTCCTGATCGCGACGCACGTCGTATCCAGCGTGGTGCGGGAAGCGGACGACAAGGGACTGGAGCTGGCGCTTTCCTTGCCGATTTCGCGCCCCGCCTGGTATCTGGGAAAGTTGCTGGGTTTCGCCTGCACGGGAGCGTTGATCGCCGCGCTGTTCGCGATGCCGCTGCTTGCGGGGTCGAAGACGTCGGACCTGGCGGCTTGGGCGCTGGCCCTCGCCGTGGAAACCGCGCTGGTGGCGGCGGCAGCGCTTTTTTTCGCCGCGGCGCTCGGGCAGACGGTATCGGCAATCGCGGCCACTGCTGGGCTGTATCTCCTCGCGCGCTCGATGAGCGCGATGCAGGCGATTGCGGCCAGTCCCCTGGCGGACGAAAGCACGGGCGGACAGGCCGCGCGCTGGGTGCTGGACGCATTTGCGCTGCTCTTGCCGCGCCTGGACGCGGTCGCGCGGGGCGACTGGCTGCTGTACGGCGCCCCGGCGGGCGCGGAACTGGCCGCCACGGTGGCGGGGATGGCGATCTATCTGATCCTGCTCGCCGCGGCGGGACTGTTCGACTTCAGCCGCCGCAATCTGTGACTCGTCTCTTCTCGCGCATGCCGGCGAGGCAGGAGCGGCCGCTCGCCGCCGTGCCGCGCTGGGTGCTCCTCCTCCTTGCCTGCGCCCTGGCGGCCCAGGTCGCGTGGCAATCGCGCCGCCAGGGGGGGGCGCCGGCGGCGGCGGATCTTCCGCCCGCGCCCACCGCCGCGGCCCTGCGGCTCGTTGCGTTCGGTGAAACGGCGGCGTTCGCGCGGCTCGCCATGCTCTGGCTGCAGGCGTTCGATTCGCGCGGCGACAACGAGATCCCTTACCAGCGCCTCGACTACGTCCGCCTGACCGAATGGCTGCGCGCGATCCTTGCGGTCGATCCGCGCAGCGCCTACCCTCTCTTCGCGGCCGCACGCATCTACGCCGAGAACGTCGGCGCGGCCAAAGCCCGGCGCATGCTCGATTTCATCTTCGAGGAGTTCGCGCGCGACCCGAACGCGCGCTGGCCCTCGCTTGCGCACGCCGCGCTGCTTGCCAAGCACCGCCTGAACGACCTGCCGCTTGCCCGCCGCTACGCCGCCGCGATTCAGCGCCAGACCACCGATCCATCGATCCCGTCCTGGGCGCGGCAGATGGAGATTTTCATCCTCGAGGACATGAACGAGCTGGAAGCCGCGAAAATCATGCTTGGCGGCCTGCTCGCCACCGGCCGCATCCGCGACCCGGAGGAACGGCGGTTTCTGGCATTGCGGCTCGCCCAAATCGAGCAGCGGATGAAAGCGGCCAAGCCAAAGCGTTAGGATTTCGACAGTGATGTCGAAATTCGGACGCTTTTCTGAAGATTCCTGACCAAAACATCGCTTTTCACGGGATTTAACCTGGCACGGGCTTTGCGTCCACGGTCATACCAACGTAACGATGTGGGGGTGGGACATGAAAAGGACGCAACAGGGCTTCACGCTGGTCGAGATCGCGATCGTGCTGGTCATCATCGGGCTGCTGCTGGGCGGCATCCTGAAGGGCCAGGAGATGATCACCCAGGCGAAGATCAAGAACATCATCGCCGACTTCTCGGGCGTCTCGGCCGCCTACTACGGCTACCAGGACCGCTACCGCGCCATCCCGGGCGACGATCCGAACGCGGCCACGCGCTGGAGCGGCGCGACCGCGGGCAGCGGTAACGGTCAGGTCGCGGGCCTGTACAACAGCCAGACCGCCACCGATGAGTCGCGCCTGTGGTGGGATCACCTGCGCCGCTCGGGCTTTGTCGCGGGCGCCGGCACGCAGCAGCCGTTCAACGCGGTCACCGGCCTGATCGGCGTGCAGACGGGAAATGGCGCATCGCCGGTTGCGGCCGCGCTCGGCGGTTTCGTCAGCCTGATCGTGTGCTCGGCGAACCTGCCCGACAAGATCGCCATCGCGGTGGACACGCAGATGGACGACGGCGTGCCCAACACCGGCACGGTGCGCGGCCAGCTGCACACGGGCGGCCCGAACCCTGATATCGCCACAACCGCCGCCTCGTCCTTTGCCGAGACCGGCGCCAACGTCTACACGCTCTGCCGCTCGGTGTAAGCGCGGATTCGCGCCGCAACGGCAAGAAAGGCCGGCCCTGTGCCGGCCTTTTTCTTTCTATGCGCCGCCGGCGAGATCGCGGCACGAATACAGATGCAGCGCCACCCGGCCCGGCCCGGTCGGGGCGGGCGCCTGCCAGGTGACCGCGGGGCTTCGCTCGGCAATGCGGCCGTTCAGAACAAGGTAATCAGGCCCTCTCCCCCGCCACCGGCAAAGCGCCGCCGCGGCCTCGCCGTCGATCCGGCATTCGCGGGGGTAGGCCATCGCGCAGTTCTGGATCCTCCCGCGCAGGCTCTCCGAGGCCAGCTTGCGCGCGCCGTACTCCATGGCCGTGCCCCTGTTGAAGGCGATCCCGGCGCCCTGGTCCACGCTGAACCACGTCGCCGTCCGCAGCGCGATCCAGACGGGGCCGTTGGGCGCCCACCAGAAGACCCGCGAGCGCGGCGAAAGCGCTGCGCGAAACGGGTTCACCTCGTTGCCTGCCTGCTCGATGAACCGGGACCAGGACGAACGCCCATCCCAGGCTGCGATACTGCCCGCCAAAGCAGCGCCCGCAAGAATCGCGGCGGCGACTCGGAAACGCGAGCATGCCGCCAGCCAAAGTAAGGAAGCGAGAAGGACGAGCACACCTGCCGATCCCGCGGCGGGCAGATAGTCCGTCCACGATTCGGGCCGGAGCGTGCTGTAGGCCGGCGGCAGCCGCGCCTGCACTTCGAAAAGAGCGCCCGCCGACGCCGCCGCGAGCGCGGCGACCATCGCGAAACGCAGCTGGTTCTCCGCCATCCATCCCGGCCAGCGGCGATCGGACCCTGCGAGCATCGCGGCGAGCGCCGCCAATGCCGCCGCGGCGGGCAGGTCCGCGCGGCCGAAGCAGCAGCTCGCGGCAAGCAAGGCGGCGGCGGCGCGCGATGCGCCGCCGAGCCGCCACAGGCCGGCTGCCGCGACCGGCACCAGCACGATCGCCAGGACCTGCATCAGCCAGTGCGCGCGCCACAACTGCAATCCGGCCGCGAGAACGTTGTCGAGAAGGTCGGCCGCGAGCCAGGTCGCGGCGATTCCCGCAAGGGCGGTCGCCGTGACGGCGAGCACCATGCGGCGCGCAGGGACTTCCAGGAATCGCAGGCCGAGCCAGATGCTGCACAGGCCCCAGAGGAGGCGCGCCCAATCCGGCAGCAACCACCGGGAAACGAAAAGATGCGGCGAGCGATCGACGACCTCGGTCAGCCACGCCTGGTCATAGCGCAGCGTCAATCCCGGCCCCGCGGCGGCGA
>JADLES010000204.1 GCA_020845995.1 Burkholderiales bacterium
GTGACGCTCGCCGGCCGGCCGCGCTCGGAGGGTTCCAGCGGCACGCAGCCGCGCAACTGGGGCGCGAACCTCCCCGATGCGCCGTTCGAAGCGCCCTACGGCCTCGTCACCACCAACAGCTACGCCATGGTGGCGGCGCGCCACATGCACGAGTTCGGCACGACCAGCGAGCAGCTCGCCTGGATCAAGGTCGCCGCCTCGCACCACGCGCAGCACAACCCGCACGCGATGCTGAAGGAGGTGGTCACGGTGAAGGAGGTGCTCGATTCGCCGGTGATCGCCGATCCGCTGCACCGCATGGACTGCTGCGTGGTTTCCGACGGTGGCGGCGCGGTGATCCTCGCGCGGCCCGAGGTCGCCAAGAGCCTGAAGCGCCCGCAGGTGCGGCTGATCGGCGCGGGCGAGGCTCCCAAGGGCCAGGCGGGCGGCAAGCTCACGCTCACCACCACCGGCGCGGCCTGGTCGGGCGCGGCGGCCTTCGCCGAGGCGGGAGTCAAGCCCGCCGACATCCAGTACGTGTCCGTCTACGACAGCTTCACGATCACGGTGCTGCTGCAGCTGGAGGACCTGGGCTTTTGCAGGAAAGGCGAGGGCGGGAAGTTCGTCGCCGACGGCAACCTGATTTCCGGCAGCGGCAAGCTGCCCTTCAACACCGACGGCGGCGGCCTGTGCAACAATCACCCGGCCAACCGCGGCGGCATGACCAAGGTGATCGAGGCGGTGCGCCAGCTGCGCGGCGAGGCGCACCCGCAGGTGCAGGTGAAGAACTGCGGCCTCGCGCTCGCGCAGGGCATGGGCGGGCAGCTGGGGACCCGGCACGGGAGCGCGACGCTGATCATGGAGCGCGAATGAGAAAAATTCCGGCGCCGTCGGTGAACGCCGAGAACAAGCCGTTCTTCGACGCTGCTTCTCAGGGAAAGCTGTTGATAAAAAAATGCAGGTCTTGCGGCGAATTCCACCACTACCCGCGAGCGATCTGCCCCCACTGCTTCTCGGGCGAGACCGAGTGGCGCGACGCCAAGGGCACCGGCACCGTCTACACCTGCAGCGTGCTGCGCCGCGGCGTGCCCGAGCCCTACTGCATCGCCTACGTGACGCTGGACGAGGGCGTCAGCATGCTCACCAACATCGTCGATTGCGACCTCGACGCGGTGAAGATCGGCATGAGGGTGAAGGTGGTCTTCCAGCCCACCGACGGCGGCCCGCCGGTGCCGATGTTCGCTCCTGCCTGAGAAGCGGCGCAGATGAGAATAATGGGGTCTGTCCCCATTTATCGGCGATGACGGTCCGCACGCGCTTCGCGCCCAGCCCGACCGGGTTCCTGCACATCGGCGGCGCGCGCACGGCGCTGTATTCCTGGGCCTACGCGCGCCGGCACGGCGGGGCATTCGTCCTGCGCGTCGAGGACACCGACCTCGAGCGCTCGACGCGGGATTCGGTGCAGGCGATCCTCGACGGCATGCGCTGGCTGGGCCTGGATTGGGACGAGGGTCCGTTCTTCCAGATGCAGCGCCTCGCGCGCTACCGGGAAGTGGCCGAGGAATTGATTGCAAGAGGGTTTGCCTACAGATGCTGGATGTCTCGCGAGGAGCTGGAAGAGCTTCGCAAGCAACAGATCGGAAAGGGTCTGAAGCCCCGCTATGACGGCCGTTGGCGGCCCGAGCGGTCCGCGGGCCTGAAGAAGCCCGAGGGCGTGAACCCGGTGATCCGCTTCCGCACGCCGGAGGAGGGCGAGGTCGGCTGGCACGACCTCGTCAAGGGGCCGATCCGCTTCCCCAACGGCGAGCTGGACGACCTGGTGCTGCTGCGCGCCGACGGCGTGCCCACCTACAACTTCGGCGTGGTGGTGGACGACCTCGACATGGCGATCACGCACGTGATCCGCGGCGACGACCATGTGAACAACACGCCGCGGCAGATTCACATTTTTGACGCTCTTTCGCGAACCGGCTTGTTCGGAGAAAGGGCGAACCTTCCGGCGTTTGCCCATCTCCCCATGATCCTCGGCGCGGACGGCGAGCGGCTCTCCAAGCGCCACGGCGCGGTCAGCGTCATGCAGTACCGCGACGAGGGCTTCCTCCCGGAGGCGCTCGTCAACACGCTCGCGCGCCTGGGCTGGTCGCACGGCGACGACGAGGTGTTTTCCCCGCAGCAGTTCGTCGGGTGGTTCGACCTCGGCCACGTCAGCCATTCGCCCGCCAGGTTCGATCCGGAGAAGGCGCTGTGGACCAACCAGCAGCACATCAAGAGGGCGGAAGACGCGCGCCTCGCCCGTTTGCTGGAGCCTTTCCTGGAAACAAAGGACAGTCCGCCCCTCGACAGGGTCGTTTCCCTGCTCAAGGATCGCGCCAATTCGCTGCGGCACCTGGCCGAGTCGGCGCGCATGTTCTACGTGTACGAGGAGCCCGCCGCGGCGAAGCTCGCCGAGCTGCTCAACGCGCGCACGCGCCCGGCGCTGCGCATGCTCCAGGCGCGGCTCGCCGAGACGCCTTGGGAGCGCAAGGCGCTCGGCGCCGCGGTCGGCGCGGTGCTGAAGCAATCCGGCCTTACAATGCCGGAGCTGGCGATGCCCGCGCGGCTGCTGGTCACCGGGCGCACCCAGACGCCGTCGCTGGACGCGGTGCTCGAGCTGCTGGGGCGCGAAACCGTGCTCGCGAGACTGGCGCGGCACCTGCAGGGAGACTGAGATGAAAAAGAGAGCCATCCTGTTCGCCGCCCTCACCGCCCTGGCCGGCGCGAGCGCGAGCGCCTGGTCGCAGACCATGCGGCCCGGCGAGTGGCAATTCACCACCACCATGACTTCGCCGTCGATGCAGCAGCCGCAGACCGGCTCGGTGAACCGGTGCATCACCAAGGCCGAGGCCGACGACCCGGCGAGCTTCATGAGCGGCGGCAACGCCGGCGGCTGCGAGATCACGCGCGGCGCGAGCTCGCCCGGCGGCCACAGCTGGACCATCGCCTGCCCGAAGCAGGGCGTGAGCGGCGCGGGCAAGGCCAGCTACGGCCCGGACCGGATGGAGAGCGAAATCAGCATGATCGTCGCCTTGCAGGAAGGCGGCCAGAAAATCCAGATGACCAACCGCACCCAGGGCCGCTACCTGGGGCCCTGCAAGGCGAAATAGTCGCTATAATTCGCAGCCTTGCGTGGGGGTATAGCTCAGCTGGGAGAGCGCTTGCATGGCATGCAAGAGGTCACCGGTTCGATCCCGGTTACCTCCACCACTCAAGGTTGACCGCCTCGCAGCAGCACCGGGTCCCCATCGTCTAGAGGCCTAGGACATCGCCCTTTCACGGCGGTAACCGGGGTTCGAATCCCCGTGGGGACGCCA
>JADLES010000205.1 GCA_020845995.1 Burkholderiales bacterium
ATCGATTCGCGGTCCGGATCCAGGCCCAGGATCGACGCCCGCGGGAAGGCCCTGGCGAGCGCGAGCGCGACGCGGCCCGCCCCGCAACCGACGTCCAGCGCGCGGCCGCCCGCATCCAGGCGCCCGACGACCTCGGGAAGCGACGCGAGCCAGTGTCCGGCGAAACGCCGCTCGTACTGGCCGCGGTTGATCAGGTCCAGCGCCTCGACGCCATCCGCGCCGTAGTCCTCGAACGGCACGCCGCCGCCATTCTTGAACGCGAGCGCCACCCTCGGCGCGACGCGAAGCAGAACCGGCGCCATGCAAAACAGCCCGCCCATGAAATGGTCCGATCCTTCGGACGCCAGCAGGTAGGCATGTTCCTCGGGCAGGCGGTAGGTGCCGGCGACCGGCTCATACTCGAGGTACCCTGCGCACACCATCGCCTTCAGCCATTCCTCGACGTAGCGCGACTGCAGCCCGGTCAGGCGGGTGATTTCTGCCGGCCCCAGGGGTCCCTTTCCCGCCATGGCGCGGAACAGGCCGGTTTTCACTCCCACGAATCCGAGCCCGGAACTCATCGCCCCCGCCATGTCGCCGAACACCTTGTCGGCGAACGCCTTTACGCGTTCCTTGTCCATCGCCTGCCTCTCTCGTGGTCGGGTTGCATGCGCGCAACCTGCGAAGGCGCGCTCAGGTGCCCGCGCCCTGCAGGAGCAGATAGGCCGTGAGCGCGATGCCCATCGCGGCGACCGCGTAGTTGACGTACTCGCCCAGGTGCGCGCGGTAGCCCTGCGGGATCTCGGCCGGCTTGAGGCTGCGCAACACCACGCGGAACTGCGCGTTGGCGGCGAGGCAGGAGAGCGCGCCGATCAGGATGAAGGCGAGGCCGAGCCAGTAGGACAGGCCGCGCTCCGGCGGCGCAGCGCCCTTCGTGAGCTGGAACATCTGCACGAACAGGCCGAAACGCTCGATCACGAAGCCGAACGCCATCAGGGCGAGGCTGGTGCGATTCCACGCGAGCAGCGTGCGCTCGGCGGCGAAAAAGACCCGCGGATCGTTCAGGTCGGACATTCCAGAGCCTGCGTTTTATCCCGTTTTTCGTCGAGCCGGAGCGATTCCATCCTGTGCCGCCGAGATTCGATAGGACCATGATTTTATTCGCTCTTGCAACTGTTTACGGGGGCTGGTTTGCGCTTTGTGCGGTGCGGGAGCAGACTTCGCGCCCTAGCCTCCACCCGCCCGATTCCCCTGGCCAACGGCATCCGTCATTCGCAGTCGTCCAAGGCAGCCCTGACGCTCCTCGCGCTCGGCGTCGTCTTCGGCGACATCGGCACCAGCCCCCTGTACGCGGTCAAGGAGACCTTCGCGCCCGGGCACGGCATCGCCCTGGACGCGCACAACATCCTCGGCGGCCTGTCGACGATCTTCTGGACGCTGATGCTGGTGGTGTCGCTCAAGTACGTGCTGCTCATCATGCGCGCCGACAACAGGGGCGAGGGCGGGATCATGGCGCTGCTCGCGCTGTCATCGGCCGCCGTGCGCGAGCAGCCGCGCTGGCGCACGCCGCTGCTCCTGATCGGCGTGTTCGGGGCGTCGCTCTTTTACGGCGACGCGGTGCTCACGCCGGCGATCTCGGTGCTTTCGGCGATCGAGGGTCTGGAGGTGGGCACCGCCGCGTTCAAGCCCTACGTGGTGCCGATCGCGGTGGCGGTGATCGTCGCGCTGTTCGTGCTGCAGGAGCGCGGCACGGCGGTGGTCGGGCGGCTGTTCGGCCCCGTGATGCTCGCCTGGTTCCTCGCGCTCGGCGCCGCGGGCCTCTACGGAATCACGAAGCAACCGGGCGTGCTGGCGGCGCTCAACCCGACCTACGCGATCGGTTTTCTGACCGAACATGTCGCGGAATCCTTCGTGGTGCTCGGCTCGGTGGTGCTCGCGGTCACCGGCGCCGAGGCGCTCTACGCCGACATGGGCCATTTCGGCAAGGGCCCGGTGCGCATCGGCTGGTTCAGTCTCGTCGCGCCCGCGCTCGTGCTCAACTACTTCGGGCAGGGCGCGCAGCTCATCGTGCAGCCGCAGGCGGTGCAAAACCCGTTCTTCCTGCTATTGCCGGGCTGGGCCCTGTACCCGATGGTGGGCCTGGCGACCGCGGCGACGGTGATCGCGTCGCAGGCGACGATCTCGGGCGCCTATTCGATGACCAAGCAGGCGATCCAGCTCGGCTTTCTGCCGCGCATCGCCGTGGTGCAGACCTCGGCGCGCGAGCGCGGCCAGATCTACATCCCCGGCATCAACTGGCTGCTGCTTGCCGCGGTGATCGCGGCGGTGGCCGGCTTCGGTTCCTCCTCGCGCCTTGCCTCGGCCTACGGCGTCGCGGTCACCGCGACCATGATGGTGGACACGCTGCTGGCTTTTTTCGTGGTCCGCTACCTGTGGCGCTACCCGCTGTGGCTGTGCCTGTTCGCGACCGGCTTCTTCGTGCTCATCGACGTCGCCTTCTTCGGCGCGACGCTGCTCAAGGTGGTGGACGGCGGCTGGTTCCCGCTCGCGATCGGCGCGATCGTGTTCACCGTCATGACCACCTGGCGGCAGGGGCGCAGCCTCATGTTCCGGCGCCTGCAGGCCTCGTCGGTGCCGCTCAAGCCGTTCCTCGATTCGCTGTTCCTCGACCCGCCGCACCGCGTGCCGGGCACCGCCGTGTTCCTCACCGCCACGCCGGAGGCGACGCCGCACGCGCTGCTGCACAACCTCAACCACAACAAGGTGCTGCACGAGCGCGTGGTGTTCCTCACCGTGGACGTGACCGAGGAGCCCTGGGTGCCGTTCCAGGACCGGGTGAAGCTGCACAAGCTCGGCCACGGCTGCTGGCGCATGACTGTGCGCTACGGTTTCATGAACGAGCCGGACATCACGCGCGCGCTGGAAGTCGCCGACGGCCTCGGCCTGGAACTGGACACCATGACCACATCGTTCTTCCTCAGCCGCGAGACGGTGGTGCCGGTGCCGACCTCGGCGAGCGGCATGCCCTACTGGCGCGAGAAGCTGTTCGCCGCCATGGCGCGCAACGCCGGCAACGCCGCCGATTACTTCAAGCTGCCGGCGAACCGTGTGATCGAGCTCGGCACCAAGGTCGAGATCTAGGAATCGCCGGTCACCAGGCGGTAGCCGATGCCGGTCTCGGTGAGCAGGTGGCGCGGGCGGATCGGATCGTCCTCCAGCTTGTCGCGCAGCTGCTTCATGAAGATCCGCAGGTAGTGCGTGTGCTCGACGTGCGAGGGGCCCCAGACTTCGCGCAGCAGCTGCCGGTGCGTGACCACCATGCCGAGGTGCTGCGCAAGGCAGGCGAGCAGCCGGTACTCGTTCGGCGTCAGATGCACTTCCTTGCTGTCGCG
>JADLES010000206.1 GCA_020845995.1 Burkholderiales bacterium
CAAGCCCGGAAAGGAGCAGGATCGCTCCCTTGGCGAGGTAATACGGCGGCATGTCGAAAGGCGTGCCGGGCATCAGGTCCAGCTCCGCGTAGTAGGTGCACAGCCAGACGTATTCCACGGCGGCGACCGCGCCGGTGAACGCCGGCAGGCGGTAATCCAGGCGCAGCGTAGAGAGCACGATGAACACGCCGTAGAGCAGCGCCGCCCCGCTCTGCAGCACGTACACCGGGTTGGAGTCGCGGGCGACCATGACGATGAGGAGGCTGGGCACGCTGGTTTCCACGAGTGCGTTGCCGTAGCGCAGCGGCTCGGGAAAAGCGCGGCCGCTGCGCTGCCGCCAGGCGAGGATGCGGTCGACGACAAATTCGTAGACGAGCAGCCCGCCCAGGATCAGGCCGAGCCGGCGGGCAGTGGTCTCGGTGCCGAATTCGCGCATGTAGGTGTCGTGGTACTGGAGGTACAGCCAGCCGAGGACCAGGAGCAGCACGGCGATCACCGTCGCGAGCATGCGCACGCGCATGCGCTCGCTGACGATGATCTCGCGGGCGAGATGCTCGTCGAACGAGGTTGCGGGCGCGGCCTGATCGGTCATCGCCTTACTATACTTCGCGCCGATGGCTACCCGCATTCCTTCTGCCTGTGGGCCGCGCTGGTCCGCCGGCTTGCCGTGCTCGCGGCGCATCCTCTGACTGCTCGAAGCGCTCGGCCTGTCCCGCGAGACCAGGCGCCGCAAGCGCTGGGAGACGTCTCTATGTACAAGAAGGCGCGGGAAAAAGGCGAGCCTTGCCGCTTTACGATTTGCTCCCCAACCCTCCGAAGACGCCGTTATCGGCGAGCGGGAAGTGCGCCTTCAGGATCGCCAGATTGCCGCTGCAACCGAGGCGCGCGCCTTGATCCGGTTCGCCGCCCGAGGGCGTCCGGATGAGCATTACTGCCTTGTTTTCCTGACAGTTTCTGACATATTTTGGCCTTGCATGGACGACGTACTCAGGAGCCGGAACGTGCTGGTGGTGGACGACACCGCGGTGAGCCGGGCGCTCGCTGCGGGCATCCTGTCTGCCAGCGAGACCACGGTGTTCGAGGCCGACAGCGGCGAGCAGGCGCTGCGCGAGGCCGAGGCGAACGCGGTGGACGCGTTCCTCCTCGACATCCGCCTGCCGGATATGAACGGCATCGAGCTCTGCCGCGCGCTGCGCGCGATGCCGCGCTACCGCGACGCGCCGATCGTCTTCGTCACCGCCATCGACCAGCGCGACGTACTGCAGTGGGCGCTGGAAGCGGGCGCCGACGACTTCATCCAGAAGCCGCTGCACGCCATGGTGCTCCGGAAGCGCCTGGGCAATCTCCTGCACAAGGCGGACTCGGTCCGCCGGGCCGAGGCGCTGCACCACGCGCTGCGCCGCCACGTCTCGCCGCGCACCGAGGAGGTCGCGCGCGAGTACGCGAGGACCGGCCTGCTGCCGCCGCCGCGCCGGCAGAACGTGTGCGTGCTCTTTTCGGACGTGCGCAGCTTCGTGGAGAACGGCCGCGACAAGGCGCCGGAGGAGCTGTTCGCGATGCTGAGCTCGCGCCTCGCCGCGCAGGCGCAAGCCGTCTATCGCCACAGCGGCTACGTGGACAAGTACGCGCGCGACGGCATCGTCGCGGTATTCGACCAGGGCGAGATGGCGCGGCAAGCCTGCCGCTGCGCTCTCGACATTCTCGGCGCCGCGATCGAGCGCCCGGGCGGCACCGCCATCGGCATCCATTTCGGGCCGGCGATGATCGGCAACCTCGGCACGAGCGATCACCTCGACTACGCGGTCGTCGGCAGGACCGTGAACCTCGCCGCGCGCCTGTGCGGGCTCGCCGGCAGGTCCGCCGTCGTCTCGCAGGCGGTACGGGACGCGGCCGAAGGGGCGGCGGGCCTGGATTTCCGCTTCGAGCGGACCGCGCAGATACGCGGGCAGGATGGAGCGGTCACGATCTACGGCCTGGAACGCGCCTCCCGGCCCGCCGCCGGCCTCGCGCTGGCCCCGCATCAATCCTTGGAGCTGCCGCCCGGCTCCTTGGCGTAGTCCTTCAGCATCATCACCTCGCGCAGAACGCCGTCGAAGGAGAACTGCAGGTACAGAAAATAATCCATCTGCTCGGCGTTGTACATGGTGTACTCCCAGACGTCGCGCTCCTGGCGCTCGAAGCGCGAGGTTCGCCATGGCGGGCCGATGATCTCGCGCGCCTGCTCGCGTGTCGTGGCGCCGCGCGCGAGCCGGGTGAGATTCTGCTCGGTCAGCACCTGCTCGCGCGAGCGCACGACGCCGTCGGGCGACACGCGTACGACGAACATCACCCTGCCGTCCGGCTGCCGGGGGTAGTACCAGTTGCTGTCGCCGTCGGGAAGCCGGATGCGCTCGGCCGGGGCGCCCATGAGCGCCTCCACCTCCTGCGCCGTGGACTTGCCCGGCACCAGGGTGCTGCCGCTCAAGGAAGCGCAGGCGGCCAGGAGGAGGAAGGCGATGAACAGGAGGATGCGCACGGGAAATCCCTGCGATGACTATACCTCTTCAGAACACCGCGGTCCGGCTCATATTCCGCACGCCGCGCAATATCAGCGCCGCCAAGAGGACGACGACCGCCCTCGGGGGATCCGCGCCCGCCTCAGTGCCCGAGCTCGCGCAGCGCGTATTCGCGCAGCTTCGCTTTCTGCACCTTGCCGCTGGCGGTCATGCCGATCGATTCGAAATCGGCAACGATGCGCAGGTACCGGGGCACCCGGAAGTTGGCGCTTTTCGCCTTCGCGAAGGAAAGAATTTCCTCCTCGGGAACAGAAAAACCCGACTTCAAGGTCACGAAGGCATAGCCCACTTCCCCCAGGCGCGCGTCGGGCACGCCGATCACCTGCGCGGTCTCGACCGCGGGATGCGAGAGCAGCACCTCCTCCACTTCGGCGGGCGCGACGTTCTCGCCGCCCACCCGGAACACGTCCTTCAGTCGCCCGGACATGCGCAAGCGGCCGTCCGCGGTCAGCTCGCCGAGGTCGCCGGTCTTCAGCCAGCCGTCCGGCGTGAACGCCTTCGCCGTCGCCTCGGGATCGTCCACGTAGCCCTTCATGAGTCCCCAGCCACGGACCTGGATTTCCTTTTCGTCCGAGATCCTGAGCTCGACGCCCGGAAGAGGAAGGGCCAGACCCTCCACTCGCAACGCCTCGGGCTCACGCCAGTCGCTCATCACCACGTTGGGCGAGGCCTCCGACAGGCCGTAGGCTGCGCAGACCTGCGTCATGCCCATCCGGTCGATGATCGCGCGCATGGTCTGCGGTCCCGACGCCGCCCAGCCGCCGCGCAGCCGCAGCCTGCGCCTCGGGAAATCCTCGTGGCCCATCAGCATCTGGAAGATCGTGTCGTTGCCCGAGATCAGCGTGCAGCGCTCGCGCTCGAGCATTGCCAGCGCCGCGCCCGCCTCGAAGGTGGGCAGCGTCGCGAGGCAGGCGCCGTAGACGAGCGACATCAGCGCCGAGAGCGTCGAGCCGCCGACGTGGAAGAACGGCCGGCAGTTGAAGTAGCGGTCCTCGGCGCGGATGCCGACGCGCGCGCCCGCGGCCCAGGCGTTGCGCAGCATGCTGTCATGGGTCAGCATCACGCCCTTCGGGTAGGCCGTCGTTCCGGACGTGAACTGGATGAGCAGAAGGTCCTGGGGGTCAACCGCAACACTTTTCATCGTGTCACCGGCAAGAACACTGCGTGAAACGTCAAAAGCATTCCCGAACCCGATTTCGCGCACCATCGCCGCGTAGTCGTTCTTCAGAAAGCTGCCGACGTAGAACAGCGCCCTGGCGCCCGACTTCTTCAGGCAATAGTCGATCTCGGCGGCCTTGAAGCGCGTGTTGACCGGCACCGTGACCGCGCCGATCAGCGCCGCGCCGTAGAAGAACGCCAGCCAGTCCTCGCCGTTGGGCAGCAGGAGCGCGACCCGGTCGCCCTTGCCCAGCCCGAGCGCCTGCAGCGCGCCCGCCCGCTGTCTGGCCTTCTCAAGCAGGCCTGCATAGGAAAGACGAGCGGTAGGGGTCACCAGCGCATCTCGCCCCGAGGCCTGTTCCTGCAGAAAATCGCCCAACACCCTCGGCCGCCATTGCGCGCCGGCGCTAGCCATGCGGCACCATCGTCACTCCGGGGACCGAAGCGAAGTGCGCGTCGAAACTGAGCACAGGCAGCCGGTGCTGCCGCGCCAGCGCCGCAATCCAGAGATCGTTGGTCGGGATCGGCGTCGCCAAGCGCCTCAGGTCGGCGAACACGTCCGCGTAGTGCCTGGCGGTCTTCTCGTCGAGCCTCATCGGGTGCACGCGGGGCGCCGACATGAAGCGGGCAAGATCGTCGCGATTCCGCCCCGGGCGCCCGCCGGCCGCGAAACCCGCCAGCAACTCACCCAGAACAATCAGCGGAAGATGAATTTCGTCCGCCGCTGCGAGGGCCGCGACCGCGCCGGAATCGCCCCGGCGGTACCGGCTGTAAGCATTGGTGTCCAGGATCAGCGCGCTCACCGGCGCTTGCGCCTGGAGCGAACACGGTAGGATGCGGAATCCTGGCGCGCCCACAGCTCTGGATCGATTTCGGAAAACGGCCGGATCGCCGCCTCGAACTCGTCCGCCTCCCGCCGGGACCAGGTGCCGGCCAGCTCGTCGAGCTGGTCGCGAGGCCTGGACTTCTGCGCATACTGCCGTTGCAGGGTGTCGATAATGAGCCGATTGACGCTCACGCGCAGCCGGCGCGCGCTCGAGCGAATCCGCGCCAGCGTCCCCGCGTCCAGACCGCGAAGGCTGAGGTTGGCCATGTCTGCTCTGGTTCTGATATCAGATGACGAAATGCTAGCATACGCGCGGCTAGCGCTTTCCCATCCATGCTCCGGCGGCGAGCTGCTCCTCGATCGCCTCGATCTCGGTCCGCAGCGCGCCCGCGGGGTCGAGCTCGACGCCGCGGTCGATGCAGCGCTTGGCAAGGCGCAGGGAATCGCGGGGAGCTTTCAGAATCTCCGCTTGGATCGCTTCGATTTCCTTTTCCAGGTCAACTGCGGGAACGAGACGGGATACCAGTCCGGCGTCCCTCGCCTCCCGGGCGCTCAGCGTGCGGCCGGTGAACATCAGGTCCTTGGCGAGGCGCTTGCCGAGGATGCGCGGCAGGCGCTGGGTCGCGCCCACCGTGCCGCGGATCGCCTCCGGGGTGCGGAACGAAGCCTCTGGCGTGGCGACGATGAAGTCGCAGGCGCCGGCGATTTCGCAGCCCGAGCCCACCGCGGGGCCCTGCACCACCGCAATCGACGGCATCGGCAGCGCTTCGAGAGCAGCGTAGGCGGCGAAGCCCTTCTTGCGCCTCTCGCGCACCTGCGCCTCGCTCATGCCCTGGCGCTCCTTGAGGTCCGCCCCGGCGCAAAACACCGGGCCGTTGGCGCGAACGAGCGCCAGCTTTACATCTTCGTTCCGGGAAACTTCACTTGTAAAGACCGAAAGGAGTTCGCACATTTCCAGGTTGAGCGCATTGCGGCTCTCGGGGCGGTTGAGCGTCAATGTCGCGACACCCCCGGCGACTGCACTGAGCACGGCGCTCATATCGCTTGCTCAGTCCTGAGCTTTTCGATCCGCTCGGCGGAGTAGCCGAGCATCTCCCGCAGGATCTTCGCGGTATCCGCGCCCAGTTCGGGCGGCGCGCCGATCCGCGGGTCGTCCCAGCCGAGGAATTTGTAGGGCAGGCCGAGCGCCTTGAATTCCCCCACGCCCGGGTAGTCGAAGCTGCCCAGCAGCCCGCGCGCGCGCACGTGCGGGTCGGCGAGGATCTCGGCCACGTCGTTGACCGGGCCCACGGGAACCTCGACCTCGTCCAGCATCTGGAGAAGTTTCGATCTTTCGATCTCAAGAATTCTTTGCGTGAGAGCGGGCATGACGACCCCGCGATGCGCCACGCGCGCGTCGTTCGTCGAGAGATCAAGATCGAACTTCAGGCCCAGAACCCGGCAGAGCGGCTCCCAGTGCTGGTCGCTGGCGGTGACGTGCGCGAACCTGCCGTCCTTGCAGCGGAAGGTCGCCGAGGGGACGCGGCCCGGGTGCTCGGTGCCGAGGCGCGGGGGGATTTCGCCCAGGGCAAAATACCGGGCGGCGGCCAGCGTAAGCAGGCTCACCTGCCCGTCGAGCATCGAGAAATCGAGGTGCGCGCCGCGCCCGGTGCGCTCGCGCCCGGCGAGCATCGCGAGGATGCCGATCGCGATCCACAGGCCGGAGGTCAGGTCGGCGACCGGCAGGCCGGGCTTGACCGGGCCGCCGCCCTTCTCGCCGGTCAGGCTCATCAGGCCGCCCATCGCCTGGAACACGGTGTCGTAGCCTTTCTTGCGCGCGTAGGGGCCGCTCTGGCCGAAGCCGGTGCAGGACACGTAGACGAGCTTGGGGTTGAGCGCGGACAGCATTGCGAAGTCGAGCCCATAGCGCGCGAGCGTGCCCGCCGGAAAATTCTCCACCACCACGTCCGCCTTCTGCGCGAGTTCGCGGATGATGTCCTGCCCTTCGCGCTTGCGCAGGTTGACCGTGATCGAGGCTTTCGAGCGGTTGCAGGCGAAGTAGTAGGCGCTGTCCTTCGCCAGCCGCGGCTCGAAGCCGCGCGTCTCGTCGCCCGCGCCGGGCTGCTCGACCTTGATCACGGTCGCGCCCAGCTCGGCGAGCACCATGCTCGCGAACGGGCAGGCGAGCACGCGCGACAGGTCGAGAACGGTCAGATGCTGGAGTGGTTTCAGGAGTTTCCCCCGCTCGGATTCTTCAGCGCAGGGCGAGAAAACCGATCCCCAGGAGGACAAGGAGCGCGCCCAACAGCGTGCGCGGCGTGAGTTCTTCCCTGTTCTTGAGCACGAAAACGCTCACCGGGAAGATCACGATCGGCGTGGTGTGCACCACCAGCACCGCGAGCGCGATTTCCATGCGATTCATGGCCAGCGTCACGAAGATGGACCCCAGCGAGGTGGCGATCCCGCAGGCCGTGTAGAGCAGGAGCGCCTTGCGGTCGGCCGCGCGGAACTGCGCCGCGATCGCCGGCCAGCCGCGCGTGGCGACGAGCTGGCAGAGCAGCGCGGTGACCGACGAAACCACCGTACCGAGCACCGCCTCCTCCCACCTGCGCATGGCCAGGCCGCGCAGCACGTTGCCCATGCCGAAGCCGGCGACCGTCGCGAGGCCCGCCACGAAGCCCTTGTGCGCGGCCGCCGGCAGCAGGCCGCCGCGCGCGCCGGAGCGCGGCTGCGTGAACCACAGGCCGGTCCAGACCATCGCCATCAGCAGGATCTCGCGCCAGCCGAGCGTCTCGTCGGCGAGCAGCCAGGCGCCCAGCAGCGCGAACGCCGGCGCCGTGGAATGGAACACGCTCGAACGCGCGGGTCCGAGGATGCGCACCGTGTCGAAGAGGAAGCGCCGGCCGAGGAAGGTGCCGACCACGCCGCCCAGCGCGAACGTCGCCGCGCCCTGCCAGTTCCAGCTCCAGGCCGCCGCGCGCAGGCCCAGCTCGAAGGCAAAGAGCAGCGCCGGAAAGAGGATGTTGACCGCCAGCACGACGAAGAAGCCGCTCTCGACCGGCATGCGCGCGACGGCGTAGCGCGTCAGCATGATGTTGCTGGCGAAGCAGATCATCGCGGCAAGTGCAAGCGCGACGCCCATGCATGCTTATCCGCCGAAATCCCGCATGTCGCCACGGAACGCACGCATGCGTTGGTTGACCTCGCGCCCGCGCTTCAGCGCTTCCTCGAGCGGCAGGTCGGCGGCCTCGTGGAACAGACGCTTGGTCGCCTGCATCGCCGCGGCGTTGACGCGGGAAAGCTTTTCCGCCAGCACGAGCGCCGCGGGCAGGAGATCGGAACCGGCGACGACCCGGTTCACCATTCCGAGCGCGAGGGCGCGGCGAGCATCTATCGGCTCGCCCAGAGAGACCAGTTCGAAGGCGGCTTTCCTGCCGATCTGTCGCACCAGGTTGGCGATGACGATGGCGGCGACGATGCCGTGGCGCGCCTCGGGGTAGCCGAGCATCGCGTCCTCGGCGATCAGCGCGAGGTCGCCCGCGAGCGCCAGGCCCGCTCCTCCGCCCATCGCCGCGCCGTTGACCGCGGTGACCACCGGCTTCGCCATTCTCGGGAATGCGAGGTGCAGCTGCATGGTGAGCTCGGACCGCTCCTCCACGAGCGAGCGGTTCGCGGGAGTGAGGTCCTTGAATTCGGAAAGGTCGGCGCCCGCGCAGAAGCCCCGCCCCGCGCCCGTGAGGACCACGCTTGCCACCGACGGCTCGGCATCGGCGGCGCGCAGCGCCTCCAGCAGCGCGCGCGTCAGCGCGCTGTTGAGCGCGTTGCGCTTCTGCGGCCGGTTCATGGTCAGGATGCGCACCGCGCCGCGGTCCTCCTGCAGCAGCAGGCTCATCGTGCATGCCTTTCCCGCTGGATCAAGCCGCGCGCCTCATGGGCGAGCTTGCGCATCGCCTGCTCCAGGCACCTGCGCTCCTGCGCGCTCAGGCAGCCGAGAAAGGCGTCGTTGCGCTCGGCCGCCGCGCGGATCAGCTTCAGGTAGAGGGACCTGCCCGCGGCGCTGAGGGAAAGCCGGATGCCGCGGCCATCGTTCTCGTCGGCGCCGCGCAGCACGATCCTGCGCCGCGTCAGGCCCGCCACCACGCGGCTCATCTGGCTCTTGTCGATGCCGGCGGCGCGCGCGAGATCGGTCAGCGACTGGGGCTGCGCCGCGCCGCCCAGCAGCGCCACGGCGCGCCATTCCCAGAGGCTGACGCCGAACTGCCGCCGGTAGCGCAATTCCGCGCCGCGCGAAAGCAGGTTGGCGACCCGGTGCAGCCGGTAGGAAAGCAGCTCCCGGATGGTCGCCGGCATCAGTCGTCGAAGAACGGCGTCTCGCCCTCGCCGCGCAGGCGGATGTTGAATTCGTACTTGCCTTTTGCGATCAGGAGATTTCTCCGCCCGGCCGGGACGGCCCTCAGTACCGGGTCGTCGCCCTCCGCGAAGAACATGGTGGTCCGGAGGATCCGCATCAGCCCGGAAAACATGACCATGAAATTGATGTGCGGCTGGCGTCCGTGCGGCGCGCCGGGCCGGATGGTGCGAAAGCGGTAGTTGCCCTGCGCGTCGGTGGCGGCGCGGCCCCAGCCGAAGAAACCGGGGTCGGCCTGCGCGTGGCGCGGGTCCGCGGGATGTCGGTAGATGCCGCCCGCGTCCGCCTGCCAGATCTCCAGGATCAGGTTTTCCAGCGGTGCGCCGTCCTCCTGCACCACCCTGCCCCGGATCTCGATCACCTCGCCCCGCGCCGTGCCGCCCTGCCATTGCGTGAGGTCGTTCGCGCCCTCGTCCACATAGCGCGGCGGGAAGAACGGTCCGATCGTCGCCTCTCCGGTGGGGATCATCATGGCTGCGGCAGCGCGGGGATCAGTGCTGCGCCGGGGTCGCGGCGCGCCCGCGCAGGACGATCCGGTGCTCGAAAACGAGCGCGTTGCGCGGCTCGCCGGTCGGCGGAGCGAAGCGCGCCACCAGGCGCTCGCGCGCCGCCGCGTCGGGCACCGCGTTGAGGATCCGGTCCTGCTCGTTGAGCGGCTCGCCCGGGAAGTACATCTGCGTCACCAGGCGCGACAGCCAGACCTTGCCGAACAGCGAAAAATGGATGTGCGGCGGCCGCCACCAGCCGCCGCTGTCGGGCACGGGATAGGCGCCGGGCTTGACCGTGCGCAATTCGAAGGCTCCCGACGCGTCGGTCAGCAAGCGCGCGGCGCCGTAGAAATTGGGGTCCGGCGGCGCGTGGTCGTCGTCGTTCGGGTGAATGTAGCGGCCGGCCGCGTTGGCCTGCCAGATCTCCACCACCGCGCCGGCGACCGGCGCGCCGTCCTCGTCCACCACGCGCAGCTTCAGGTGCATCAGCTGGCCAATCGCCTGGCGCTCGCCGTGCCCCGCGATGTCGCCGCCCAGCAGCCGGACCCGCCCGGCCACGTCCATCGGCCCGGTCAGCTCCGAGAGCGTCGGCGGGCGCGACACCAGCGGCTCGCGCGGATTGCGCACCTGGGTCTGCGCATAGCCCGCCACGACGCGTACCGGCTGGGTGCGCTCGTCGCGCTTCGTGATGAGGGTGCTCACGGCGTTGACAGCATCGCGCAATTGGTTGATGCTGTCAACGATGTCCGCGCTGGTCCTGTGCGAGTGTTTCGCGCGCGACGGGCTGCAGCACGAGCCCGCGTTCGTGCCGACCGCGACCAAGCGCGCCCTCATCGAGCGCTTCGCCGGGATCGGCTTTGCGCGCGTGGAGGCGACGTCCTATTCGAATCCCGGGGTCGTGCCGCAGTTCGCGGATGCGAGCGATCTGTTGAAATCCCTGTCTCGCGCTCGGGGAGTTTTCTACAAAGCGACCTGCGCAAACCCGAGAGCCGTCCAAAGAGCCCTGTCCGACCTCGACGAAGGCCACGGCGTCAACGAGATCAGCCTGCTCGTCTCGGCGAGCGAGTCGCACTCGCGCAAGAACCTGAAGCGCTCGCGCGCGGAGCAGTGGGCGAACATCGAGGAGATGGTGAGGGCCGCGGGCGGGCGCTTCCGCCTGGTCGGGACCGTCTCGGTCGCCTTCGGCTGCCCGTTCGAAGGGAGCATCGACCAGGGTCGCGTCGCCGAGGACGTTTCCCGCTTCGTCGATCTGGGGGTCGAGCATGTCGCCCTCGGCGATACGACCGGAATGGCGACGCCTGCCACGGTCAGGGAAATGGCGGGGCGCGTCACGCCAAAGGCGAAAACGATTGCCCACTTCCACGATACCCGCGGCACCGGCCTCGCCAACTGCGTGGCGGCCTACGAGGCCGGGGTGCGGCACTTCGATTCCTCCTTCGGCGGGGTCGGCGGCCATCCGGCGAAGGTGAAATACGGCGGTGGCTACACCGGCAACGTCTGCACCGAGGACCTGGTGAGCCTGTTCGAAGCCATGGGCATCGCCACCGGGATAGACTTGGACCGGTTGCTGGCCACCGCCGAATTGTGCGAGCGGGCGCTCGGCCGGGAACTCCACGGCCGCGTGACGCGCAGCGGCCTGCACCCGCGCGGCTGAGCCGCGCCGCAAGCCGAGCCGCGCAAGGAGGCGCGCATGAGCACCCTTTCCTACATTCAGCCCACCGCCACCAGCCCCTGGCGGACCTACCTCACGCAGGTGGACCGGGTGCTGCCCTACCTCGGCGAGCTCGCCCGCTGGGGCGAGACCCTGAAGCATCCGAAGCGCGCGCTCATCGTCGACGTGCCGATCGAGCTCGACGACGGCAACGTGGCGCATTTCGAGGGGTTTCGCGTGCAGCACAACCTGTCGCGCGGCCCCGGCAAGGGCGGCGTGCGCTTCCATCAGGACGTGACGCTGGAAGAAGTGATGGCGCTCGCGGCCTGGATGTCGATCAAGAACGCCGCCGTCAACCTGCCCTACGGCGGCGCCAAGGGCGGCATCCGCGTCGACCCGGCGACGCTCTCGAAAAAGGAGCTAGAGCGCCTGACGCGCCGCTACACCAGCGAGATCGGCATCATCATCGGCCCGCAGAACGATATCCCCGCGCCCGACCTCAACACCAACCCGCAGATCATGGCCTGGATGATGGATACCTATTCCATGAATACCGGCGTCACGGCGACCGGCGTGGTCACGGGCAAGCCCATCCACCTGGGCGGCTCGCTCGGGCGCGTGAAGGCCACCGGGCGCGGCGTGTTCGTCACCGGGCGCGAGGCGGCGCGCCGGATCGGCCTCGAGCTCGACGGCGCGCGCGTCGCCGTGCAGGGATTCGGCAACGTCGGCTCGGCGGCGGCGGAGCTGTTCGGCCAGGCCGGCGCGAAGATCGTCGCGATCCAGGACCACACGGGAACCATTCTCAACGACCAGGGCATGGACCTCGCCGACCTCATGCCCCACGTGCGCGCGCACGGCGGCGCGAGCGGGTTCAAGGGCGCGGAAAAGATTGCCGGCGAATCCTTCTGGGACGTGAAGTGCGACATCCTGATCCCGGCGGCGCTGGAAGGGCAACTCACGCCCGAGCGGGCGCGGCGCGCGTGCGCGAAGATGGTGCTCGAGGGCGCCAACGGCCCCACGCTGCCCGAGGCCGACGACATCCTGAACGAGCGCGGCATCCTCGTCGTGCCCGACGTGATCTGCAACGCGGGCGGGGTCACCGTGAGCTACTTCGAATGGGTGCAGGACTTCTCCTCCTTCTTCTGGACCGAGGACGAGATCAACATGCGGCTGGACAAGATCGTGGTGGGGGCGCTCAAGCGAATCTGGGAAACGGCCGACCGGCACCGCATCACGCTGCGCACCGCGGCCTTCGCGGTGGCCTGCGAGCGCATCCTGACCGCCCGCGCCGAGCGCGGTCTCTATCCCTGAACGAGGAGCCAGCGACAGCATGAAGCCGCCTTTTCGCGCCGACCAGGTCGGCAGCCTCCTGCGTCCGCGAGAACTCGCGGATGCAAGGAGAGCGTTCAGGGAAGGAACCTTGAATCCGGAAAAACTCGAAGAAATCGAAAATCGCTGCATCCGGGGCGCGGTATCCAGGCAGGAAGCCATCGGCCTGCGCGCGATCACCGACGGCGAGTTCCGCCGCGACTGGTGGCACCTCGATTTCCTCACGCAGCTGGACGGCGTGACGGCGGCGCCCAACCCGGGCCCGAAGTTTGGCGGCAGCGAGGAGCAGCCGCCGATTCCGTCCGTCACCGGGAAGATCGGCTGTTCACGGCCTGTCTTTGTCAGTGCATTTGAATTCGTGAAAAACAACACGAAACAAACTCCGAAGCTGACCATTCCCTCCCCGGCCATGCTGCACCTGCGCGGCGGGCGCAGCTCGATCTCGCGCGAGGTCTACCCGGACCTCGCCGAGTTCTGGGCGGACGCCGCGGCGGCGTACCGGAAAGCGATCCGGCAGCTCGCCGATGCGGGCTGCAGCTACCTGCAGCTGGACGACGTGAGCTTTTCCTACCTCTGCGACCCGAAGATCCGGGAAACGGCGCTCAGGAACGGCGACGATGCCGCGAAGCTGCCGCGCACCTACGCGGACGCGATCAGCGCAGCCCTGCGGGACCGTCCCGCCGGCATGACGGTCACCATGCACACCTGCCGCGGCAATTTCAAGTCGAGCTGGGTCGCCTCCGGCGGCTACGAGACGGTTGCCGAAGCGATGTTCTCCTCGGCCGTGGACGCCTTCTTCATGGAGTTCGACGACGAGCGCTCGGGCGGCTTCGAGCCGCTGCGCTACCTGCCCAGGGGCAAGAAGGTCGTTTTGGGGTTGGTGACTTCCAAGTCTCCGGTTCTTGAAGACAAGGATTTCCTCAAGAGAAGAATCGAAGAAGCATCCCGGCATGTCCCCCTGGAAGACCTCTGCCTGTCGCCGCAGTGCGGCTTCTCCAGCACGCACCACGGCAATGCGCTCAGCGAGGACGAGCAGTGGCGCAAGCTCGAGCGCGTGGTAGAGGTCGCGCGCGAGGTCTGGGGCTAGCGCCGGACCGCCCGTGGCCGCTCCCGTTTTCGTCGCGCATACGCACGTCCATTCGCTCCGCATCGCCTCGGGCGCCGAGGCGCTGGCGGCGCGCGTGCTGCTCGCCGACGGCATCGCGGGCTTCGGCTTCACGCTCAACATGGAGGCGGGCGTCGCGCGCGACATGGCGGCCTGGGACGCTCTCGGGCGCAGCAAAGGGGTGCCGTTGCAGGCATTGCTCGGCGGCAGCTTCCGGTCGAAGATCCGCTGCGAAGAAGATCAGCTCCCTTCGATCGCGCCGGACTGGAGCGCGCTGCGCAAGGACATCCTCGCGGGGAGGTACGATGTCCTGCGCATCGACCCCTTCGCCTGGGGCTCGGTGGAGATGGTGCAGACCATCGCCGCGGTGGCCAGCGCCTTCGACCTCGGCATCGCCCTGCTCGCGCCCAATGCGCACCCCTGGGAGATCCAGTACTGCGCGGCCCTTGCCGCGACGATCAGGGGGCAGGATTCGAGAGTGATTGTTCGTTCGTCTTTTGCTCCCGAAGCGCTCGTATCTGAACTGCCCGGAATCGGCGTCGACTGGTCGAGCGAACCCGCTTTCAGCAAGATCCAGTGGCAAAGCTAGCGATTTCTTCGGTGCGCCTGACGCGCGTATCGATCCCGCTCACCATGGTGCACGCGGGCTCGATGTACGTGATCCAGAAGACCGAACGCACGGTGATCGAGCTGGCGCTGGAGAACGGCGTCACCGGCCTGGGCGAAACCTGGGGCACGCCGGATGCCTATGCGCTCACCCAGCGCTTCGCCAGAGATCTGCTCGGCAAAGACATTTTGAACAGGTTTTCTTTGAAGAAAATTCTTGGAAACAGTTCCTACGACAACCGCTTCGGCCGCAACGGCCTTGCCGCGTACGCGGGCCTCGACCTCGCCGCCTGGGACGCTGCAGGCCGGTCGCTGGGCATGTCGCTCGCCGAGCTGATCGGCGCGCGGCGCCGGGAGACGATCGATGTCGTCTCCACCCTGCCCGCGGCGATCCTGCCTCGCGCGGTATCGCGCGCCGAGCTGACGGCGCACCTGGATGTGCTCGCCAACACCCGCAAGGTCGTGGACTTCGCGCTGGAGCAGGTCCGCAAGTTCGGCTTCCGCAGCTTCAAGCTGAAAAGCGCCGCCTACTCGCCCGAGTGGGATTGGAAGCTCCTCAACGAGCTGAAGGAAGCGCTGCCGCAGGCGCGTATCCGCTTTGATCCGAACGCCAACTACGGGCCGGCGACGGCGACCGAGCTGTGCAAGCGGCTCGACGCGCTGGGGCTGGAGTTCTTCGAGGACCCGACCGGCGAGCTGGAAGGCATCGCGCGCCTGAAAGAGGCGGTGCGCACGCCGGTCGCGACCAACATGTGGGTCGTGCGCGACGAGCAACTCGCCCCCGCGATCCGCCGCCAGGCGGTGGACGTGGTGCTGGGCGACCTTTTCATGTGGGGCGGCATCGACGCCCTGCGCCGCATGGCCAGAGTCACGCACGCTTTCGGCATGAAACCCGCGCTGC
>JADLES010000207.1 GCA_020845995.1 Burkholderiales bacterium
AGGCCGCGGTTCGCCTCGGCGTTGAGCCGCGTCACGGCCTCGGCCGGCGTGCCGGCGATCACGAACAGGCCCAGCCACTGCTCCAGCACGAGATCCTTCAAACCGGACTCGGCGTAAGTCGGCACGTCCGGCAGCGACGGCGAGCGCCGCGCCGTGGTCTGCGCAAGGATTTTCAGCTTGCCCGAGCGGTAGTGCGGCAGCAGCGGCGTGTTGCCCAGGGAACCCAGCGGCACCTGCGCGCCCAGCAGGTCGGTGATCGCCTGGCCGCCGCCCTTGTAGGGCACATGCGTGAGCTTGATCTCCGCGAGCTTGGCGAACCACTCGCCCGCCATGTGCTGGATCGAGCCCGCCCCGGAGGTGGCATAGGCAAGGCCCGGTTTCGCCTTCGCCAGCGCGATCAGCTCGGCAAGCGTGTTCACCCCCAGCGAAGGGTGAGCGCCGAGCACCACCGGCTGGCGCGTGAGCTGCATCACCGGCGCGAAATCCCTGCGCGGATCGAAGCTGAGCCGGTACAGGTGCGGGTTGGAGGCGAGCGAGTCGGCGGTCGCGAGCACGGTGTAGCCGTCCGCGGGCTGCTTGAGCACGTATTCGGCGGCGACGTTGCCGCCCGCGCCGGTGCGGTTTTCCACGATCACCGGCTGGCCGAGCGCGGGTGCGATGCGCTCCGAGAGTGCGCGCACCGAGATGTCGGTCGAACCGCCGGGCGGGAAAGCAACCACCATGCGCACCGGCTTCTGCGGCCAGGCCTGCGCGAGCGCAATACCCGGCGAAAGAAACAGCAAGGCCAGAAGAAAAAGGACTCTCATGAAAAATTCCTCCCTTGGGCTGCCCCTATAATCCACCGTTTGCCGGAACCCGTCCACATGCAGGACCGTTACGATCCCCGCGCGATCGAGGCCGAGGCCCAGAAGTTCTGGGCCGAGAGGCGCTCGTTCGGCGTCGCCGAGGACGCGGGGAAAGAGAAGTTCTATTGCCTGTCGATGTTTCCGTACCCCTCGGGCAAGCTGCACATGGGGCATGTGCGCAACTACACCATCGGCGACGTGCTCACGCGGCACCACCGCATGAAGGGCCGCAACGTGCTGCAGCCGATGGGCTGGGACGCCTTCGGCCTGCCGGCGGAGAACGCGGCGATGGCCAACAAGGTGCCGCCCGCGAAGTGGACGCGCGAGAACATCGCGTACATGAAAAAGCAGCTGCGGAGCCTCGGCTTCGCGCTCGACTGGGAGCGCGAGCTCGCCACCTGCGACCCGGGCTACTACAAGTGGAACCAGTGGCTGTTCACGCGACTCTTCCGCAAGGGCCTCGCCTACAAGAAGACCGGCGTCGTCAACTGGGACCCGGTCGACCAGACGGTGCTCGCCAACGAACAGGTGATCGACGGCCGCGGCTGGCGCACGGGGGCGCCGGTGGAGAAGCGCGAGATCCCGATGTATTTCTTCCGCATCACGCACTACGCCGAGGAACTGCTCGCGGCGCTCCAGGAGCTGTCCGGCTGGCCCGAGCAGGTCAGGCTGATGCAGAAGAACTGGATCGGCAGGTCCGAGGGCGTGAAGATCGGCTTCGAGTACTCCCTTGAGAATCAGAAGCGGATCCTGTGGGTATTCACCACGCGGGCCGACACGCTGATGGGCACGACCTTCTGCGCGGTCGCCGCCGAGCATCCCATTGCCACCTGGGCAGCGGGGAAGAATGCCGAGGTAAGAGGATTCGTTGAAGAATGCAGGCGCGGCGCGGTGAGCGAGGCCGACCTCGCCAGGATCGAGAAGAAGGGCATGCCGACGGGGGTGTTCTGCACGCACCCGGTCTCGGGCGAGAAGCTGCCCGTATGGGTCGGCAACTACGTGCTGATGGGCTACGGCGAGGGCGCGGTGATGGGCGTGCCGGCGCACGACGAGCGCGATTTCGCCTTCGCGCTCAAGTACGGCCTCGAGATTCGCCAGGTCATCGACGTCAAGGATTTCTCCTCCATGCAATGGCACGAGTCCTTCGTCGCGCACGGCAGGTGCATCAACTCCGGGAAGTACGATGGCCTCGACTTTCAAGCGTCGGTCGACGCCATCGCGGCCGACCTGCAGGCGAAGAATCTCGGCGAGAAGCAGGTGCAGTGGCGCCTTCGCGACTGGGGCATCTCGCGCCAGCGCTACTGGGGCTGCCCGGTGCCGATCATCCACTGCGCGGCCTGCGGCGACGTGCCGGTGCCGGATGAGGACCTGCCGGTGGTGCTGCCCGAGGACCTCGTGCCCGACGGCACGGGCAACCCGCTCAACAAGCTCGCCGCGTTCGTGAACACCACCTGCCCGTCCTGCGGCAAGCCCGCGAAGCGCGAGACCGACACGATGGACACCTTCGTCGACTCGTCGTGGTACTTCGCGCGCTTCGCCTGCCCCGGGCAGGACGGCGCGATGGTGGATGAGCGCGCGCAGTACTGGATGCCGGTGGACCAGTACATCGGCGGCATCGAGCACGCGATCCTGCACCTGCTGTACTCGCGCTTCTTCCAGCGCGCAATGGCCGACGAGGGCCTGATGCCGAGGGACCTGCGCGAGCCGTTCACCAACCTGCTCACGCAGGGCATGGTGCTCGCCGAGTCGTACTACACGGACGCGGGCGGAAGGCGCGAGTGGGTCAATCCCGCGGATGTCGTGGTCGAACGCGATTCCAGGGGAAAGATTCTTTCTGCAAGAACCAAAGCAGGAAAGGAAGTCGTTTACGACGGCATCGGCACCATGTCGAAGTCGAAGAACAACGGCGTCGACCCGCAGCAGCTTATCGAGAAGTACGGCGCCGACACGGCGCGCTTCTACACCATGTTCGCCTCGCCGCCGACCCACACGCTGGAATGGTCCGACGAAAGCGTCGAGGGCTCGTTCCGCTTCCTGAAGCGCCTGTGGGCTTATTGCGCGAAATTCGACAGGCCGGTTCCTCCGGCGG
>JADLES010000208.1 GCA_020845995.1 Burkholderiales bacterium
CGCCGCAGGGGCCGCCGCATGGGACGCCGCAGGGGCCGCCGCAAGGGCCGCCTTTGACGCGCTGATCTACGAACAATTCGGAGCCTGACATGCGACCCGCCTACCTGCGCCAAGAATCGCCGATGATGCGCCGCCTGCGCCAAGCGGACTACGACGCGCACCAGATGCGGCCTCTCGACGCGCTCGCCATGTGCATCGGCTACGGACTGCTGTTGAGCATGTGCGTCGGCGGCTGCATTGCGCTGATCGACTGGTTGCAGGGCAACCCGCAGACGGTCCTGCCGCAGCTTGCGGCGCTCATTGCAAGGATGGACTGACATGAGCACAACCCTGACGACCCGCGAGGCCCGCGTGCTGCGCAGCGCCCGCGAATGCGCCGAGCAGTGCGACGTGAGCCGCGCCCGGCGCACCGACCCGACGCCGCTGCAGCAACATGCTGCGCGCGCCAACTGGCGTGCCGAGCCGCTGCTGCTGCGGATCGCGCACCTCTTTCGGCGCGAGCAGCGGCAGTGAACAGCGAGCGCATCAGCGTCGCAGCGCGCAAGCACCTGGAGCGCATTAAATCGCTGCCGTGCGGTGTCTGCGGCGCTGCCGGCCCGAGCGAAGCGCACCACATCAAGCAGGGGCTGCATTTCGCTTGCATCCCACTCTGCGAATCATGCCACCGAGACAATTTCAACGGTTGGCATGGGCAAAAGCGGATTTGGCAGGTGCTGAAGAAAGACGAACTGATCGTGCTCTCGGAAACGATCGAGAAATTGGCGAAGGGAGAATACGCATGAGCAACATCGTCCCATACCAGGACATGCGCCAGATGGCGGAAGCCATGGCGAAGTCGAAGCTGTTCGGCATGAAAACGCCTGATGAGGTTATCGCGCTGATGCTGGTAGCGCAGGCCAACGGCCAGCACCCGGCAGCAGCGGCTCGAGATTACGACATCATCCAGGGACGCCCGAGCAAAAAGGCGGAGGCGATGCTGCGCGACTTCATCGCGGCCGGCGGATCGGTGCAATGGCATCGGCTCGACAACGAATGCGCCGATGCGACGTTTGCACATCCGCAAGGCGGCGCTATCCGGATCGATTGGGATATGCGCCGCGCGAAGGAAGCCGGCCTTGGCGGCAAGGAGATGTACCGGAAATTTCCGCGCCAGATGTTGCGCAGCCGTTGCATCAGTGAAGGCGTTAGGACTGTCTATCCGGTGGCAACCGGAGGGCTGTATGCGCCCGAGGAAGTGGCCGCCATGCCCCGAGTCGAGCATGACATGGGCGCGGCCGAGGTTGTGGAGCCGGAGATGCCTGCCGGCCTGCTGGAAGCCGCTCAGACGGCCGCTATGGAAGGCACCGAGGCGTTCCGAGCCTACTGGAAGTCGGCGAGTCACGAAGCGCGAGCTGCGCTGCGCGATCACATTCCGTCGCTCAAGGCGGCGGCAGAGGCGGCAGACACCCCGCCGGCCGAAGTGATCGAGGCCGAATGATGGCTCCGCCGGTACGTCCAATTAAGGATCGGATTCTTGAGCGAATCAAGAAAATTGATAGCGGGTGTTGGGTGTGGCAAGGCGCAATCTTCAAGGATGGGTACGGTGCCATCGGCATACGGAGAACTGGCAGCAAGCGTGCGCACCGCGTTGCCTATGAAACATTCAAGGGACAGATTCCAGATGGTCTGTGGGTTCTGCATCGCTGTGACACGCCAGCATGTGTGAACCCTGAACACCTGTTTCTAGGCACGCCGAGCGACAACACTAAGGACATGCTCAGCAAGGGTCGTCGGCAAGTGCTGCGCGGCGAGAACCACCCAATGTCGCGGTTCTCTGAACGCTTTGTCTGGGCGCTACGGAAACTCGACCGATTTGGCATCCCCATCGCTGATCTTGCCAGAATGTACGGACTGTCTTACTTCGCCGTGCATCAGCTTTGTAGGGGCCGTGGATGGTCACACATTGACGACCAAAAATGGGCCGATGTTGTCAAGAACGAGTGGCGGACCACAAGATGATACGTCAGCACCTTCCAGACAGCGGCATCAACCCGGCATGGGTAGCCGCCCGGCGCGGCTGCCTCGGAGCCTCGAGCATCGCCGATATCCTCAAGGAAGGCCGCAAGAAGGGTGAGCCATCGCAGACGCGCATGAGCTTGGCCGCCAAACTCGCTGCAGAGCGGTGGGCAAGCATGGCAATGGACAACCTCGACCCGAACAACGAGGACGTTTCTCGCGGCAACCGTAACGAACCGCTTGCCATCGCCGAGTACGAAGTGCTGCGCGGCTGCATTGTGGAGCCGGCCGCGTGGATCGAACACCGGAGCATCTTCGGAGCTGGGGCCACGCCAGATGCGTTCGTAAATCACGACGGGCTGGCGCAAGTGAAGTCGCCGCGCCCACTCAAGATGACCAATTTGATGCGTGCCGGCGTGATCCCTGCCGAATACGTTGACCAGTTGGATTGGGAGCTGGCCGTAACCGGCCGGCAGTGGAACGACCTAATCCTCTACAACCCAGAACTCCCGAACGGCAAGCACATCTGGATTCGTCGCCACTACAGGAATGACGAACGAATCGCGCACCTGGAGTCGGAGGTTGAGAAGTTCATGGCCGAGGTCGAAGCGTGCTTTGACGAGCTTTGCAAGATCGAGTTTTTGCCGGAGGCGGCATGATCAGAATGTCGCCACAGCAGCGCAAGGCGCTCCAGTATCTCGCCGACGGCGGGAACCTGAAGGACTCGCGCGACAAGATCGGCATTGCGCCGGCCACGCTCAAGCAGCACCTGCAAATGGCGAAACTGAAGCTCGGCACGCAACACCGCGCGCACACGATTGCCGCCGCGCTGCGGGAAGGATTGATCGAATGACCTACCTGCTCATCCTCAAGCAGATGCGGGTCCAGTACGTGCGCGACCGTCGGGTCGTGGCGGCGCGGTGCGAGGTACGGCGGTGAACTACCTGTCCCTATTCTCCGGCATCGAGGCCGCATCGGTCGCGTGGACGCCGCTCGGATGGCAATGCGTCGGCGTCGCAGAGATCGACCCGTTCCCCTGCGCGGTCCTCGCGCATCACTACCCGAACGTCCCGAATCTCGGCAGCGTGACCGACATCACCGACGAGCAGATTGCGGCGCTCGGGCCGATTGATGTCGTCGTTGGCGGGAGTCCTTGTCAGGACTTGAGCGTTGCCGGAAAGCGCGCTGGCCTGGCCGGCGAACGCTCGGGCCTGTTCCACGAACAACTGCGGATATTCCATGCAGCTCGACATCTTTGCGGAGCGCGATTCCTCGTCTGGGAAAACGTCCCAGGAGCCTTCTCGAGCCACGGCGGCCGAGACTTTGCTGTCGTGGTTGGCGCGATGGCAGGATGCCGCGTCGATGTCCCCGATGACGGATGGGGAACGGAAGGCGTGGCGCTGGGTGAGCACGGACTCGTCGAGTGGGCCGTGCTTGACGCGCAATTCTTCAACGTGGCGCAGCGGCGCCGCCGCGTGTTCGCTGTCCTCGATGCTGGAAACTGGGCCAATAGACCGCCGATTCTTCTTGAGCCCGACAGCTTGCGCGGGGATTCTGCGCCGAGCCGAGAAGCGGGGAAAGACACTGCCGGCAGCACTGGAGACGGCGTTGCGCGCTGTCTCACAACCGGAGAGGCCAAGCGACAGGACTGGGAAACCTGCAACTTCGTCGCAGGCGTAGCGCACACCCTCCGCGGCGAAGGCTTCGACGCCGACGAGGACGGGACGGGGCGCGGGACGCCGCTGGTGCCGGTGGTGTTCGCCGAAAACTCACGCGCAGAGGTGCGCCTCGAAGGCGGCGACGGGGGTCGCGTCGGCGCGATCAGCACCGGGGGCGGGAAACCAGGGCAGGGCGTCCCGATGATCGCCTTCATGGCCGACGACTACAAGGACGGCGGCTATGAGGAATGCGACACCTCGAGGCCGCTGACGACAAGTGCGGATCGGACGCGGGCTGCTCCGATTGCGATGAAGGCGATGGCCGTGCGTCGCCTGACGCCCGTTGAGTGCGCCCGCCTGCAGGGCTTCCCCGACGATTACCTGCTTCAAGTGCTGTGGCGCGGCAAGATATCGCCGCCAGATGGGCCGATGTACAAGGCACTCGGCAACTCAATGGCCGTGCCGGTGATGCGCTGGATCGGCGAACAAATTCAACTGGCCGCACGATGAACCGCTACGCCGCCGCGCTGCTAATCGTGCTGGTCGTCGCCGGCCTGCTCGGCTCCGGATCGGCGGACGACGACCCGGCG
>JADLES010000209.1 GCA_020845995.1 Burkholderiales bacterium
CGACGGGCGCATTTACGATTGCGATTTCAACCAGATGCTGGAGATGGACGCGGTGGACAGCGCGGGCGGCGCGCTGAGTGTTTTCGGGTTCGATATCGAGAAGGTTTTACACAGATCGATCCGGTTCGACGGGCACTGTTTCGGCTGCACGGCCGGGGCGGGCAGCTCCTGCGGCGGGGCCACGGCCTGACATTGCGGTAAAGTCCGCGGTTCAATGAAAACATTCGGCTTTGCCGGCTGGTCGGGCAGCGGCAAGACGACCCTGATCGAGAAGCTGCTGCCCTTGTTCCGGGAGCGCGGGCTGCGCGTGTCGCTGATCAAGCACGCGCACCACACCTTCGACGTCGATCACCCGGGCAAGGATTCGTACCGCCATCGCCAGGCGGGCGCGGCCGAGGTGCTGGTGACCTCCTCGCGGCGCTGGGTGCTGATGCACGAGCTGCACGGAGCGCACGAGCCTACGTTCGAGGAGCAGGTGCGGCACCTCTCGCCGTGCGACCTGCTCATCGTCGAGGGCTTCAAGCACGCGCCCATCCCGAAGCTTGAGGTCTGGCGCGCCGTCACCGGCGAGGCGCTGCTGCATCCGAACGACCCGCACGTCGTCGCGGTGGCGAGCGACGGGAAGGTGGATACCCCGCTTCCCCTTCTCGACCTGAACGATCCTCCTGCGATCGCCAGGTTCATCCTCCGGCACCAGGGGCTGGCGTGAACAAGGGGTTGCTCTCGGTGGACGAGGCGCTCGCGCAGCTGCTCGCGCGCGCGCGGCCGATCGCCGAGCTTGAGCAGGTGCCCACGATGGACGCGGCCGGCCGCGTGCTGGCGGCGGCGCAGACCTCGTCGATGGATGTGCCGCCCATGGACAACAGCGCCATGGATGGATATGCGGTGCGCCTCTCCGACCTGGATTCCCTGGAAAGGAAGCTGCAAGTCGCGCAGAGAATTCCCGCCGGCTCCGTGGGAAAACCGCTCGCGCCGCACACCGTCGCGCGCATCTTTACCGGCGCCCCGGTGCCGGCCGGCGCGGACGCCATCGTAATGCAGGAATTCACGGACGGCGGAAAAGATGAAGTGCAGGTCAGGAAGATCCCGAAACCGGGCGAGTGGATCCGCCGCACCGGCAGCGACATCCGCAAGGGCGGGCAGGTGCTCGCGGCCGGCAAGCGCCTCGAGCCGCAGGACACGGGACTTGCCGCCTCGGTCGGCATCAGGACGCTGCCGGTGGTGCGCCGGCTGCGCCTGGGCCTGTTCTTCACCGGCGACGAGCTGGTGATGCCGGGCGACCCGCTCGCGCCGGGCAAGATCTACAACTCCAACCGCTTTACCCTGAACGGGCTGGCGCGGGCATTCGACTGCGAGGTGCGCGACTACGGCATCGTTCCCGACCGGCTGGACCGCACGCGCGAGGTCCTGCGCCGGGCAGCGGCCGAAAACGACGTCATCGTCACCTCGGGCGGCGTCTCGGTGGGCGACGAGGATCACGTCCGGCCGGCGGTGGAAGCCGAGGGTTCGCTGCTGCTGTGGCGCATCGCCATGAAACCGGGAAGGCCTTTGGCTTTTGGATCCATTTCAGGATCTTTTTTCATTGGCTTGCCCGGGAATCCCGTTTCCAGCTTCGTCACCTTTCTGATCTTTGTGCGGCCTTTCCTGCTGAAGACGCAGGGGATCAACGACGTCGCGCCGCGATCCATCGACGCGCGCGCCGATTTCGACTGGCCGGAGCCCGACGCACGGCGCGAGTTTCTGCGCGTAAAATGGAACGCCGGGGGCGGGCTCGACCTCTACCCGACGCAGGATTCGGCGGTGCTGACCTCGACGGCCTGGGCCGACGGCCTGCTCGACAATCCGGCCGGCGGCGCGATCCGCAAGGGCGACCGCGTCCGCTTCCTGCCGTATGCGGAGCTCTACCGTTGAAGAACGTGCGTATCCTCTACTTCGCGAGCGTGCGCGAGAACATCGGCAAGGACGCCGAGGAGATCGAGCTGCCCGCCGGCGTCGCCACCGTGGCCGCGCTGCGCAGCCACCTGAGGAGCCGCGGCGGCGCCTACGAAAGCGCGTTCGCCGAGAAGGCGCTGCTGCGCGCCGCGGTCAACCAGGACATGGTGCAGCCCGCCGCCGCGATCAAGGCGGGCGACGAGGTGGCGTTCTTTCCGCCGGTGACCGGAGGATGAAGGTCGCGGTGCAACGGGAAGATTTTGATCTCGGCGCTGAAGTTCAAGATCTCTCCAAACAAAGCCAGAGCATCGGCGCGGTCGCGAGCTTCGTGGGGTTGGTGCGCGAGGTGCCGATGACGCTCGAGCACTATCCTGGCATGACCGAGCGCGCGATCGCGAAGATCGTCGCAGAAGCGAAAGGCCGCTGGCAGGTGATGGACTGCACCGTCATCCACCGCTATGGCGCGCTCAAGCCCAACGACCGGATCGTGCTGGTGGCGGTGGCGAGCGCGCACCGCGGCGACGCCTTCGCCGCCTGCGAATTCATCATGGACTACCTGAAGACGCGGGCGCCGTTCTGGAAGAAGGAGCAAGTGGCCGCCGGCGCGCGCTGGGTGGAGGCCAAGGCCGCCGACGACCAGGCGGCCGAGCGCTGGCAATGACCGCGCCGGTGGTCCTTCGATGAACGCATCGGCCTTCGTCGCGGTGGCGGCGGGCGCGGTGCTCGGCGCCTGGTCGCGCTGGGGTCTCGCCGCCTGGCTCAATCCCGGCACTCCCGGCCTGCCCGCGGGCACGCTGGTCGCCAACCTCGCCGGCGGCTACCTGGTCGGGGTCGCGGTCGCATTCTTTGCCGAGAACGCCTCGCTCCCGCCCGAGTGGCGGCTCGCCTGCGTCACCGGCTTTCTCGGCGCGCTGACCACATTCTCGACGTTCTCCGCCGAATCGGTGGAACTGCTGATGGCGGGCCGCATTGGCGCGGCGATTGTCCACTCCGCGGCTCATCTGTTCGGCTCCATCGCCGCCACGCTGCTCGGCATCGTCACCGTGCGGGCCTTCACCTGATTCCTGCGGTAGACTCGCGCGCATGATGCGCCGCGCCCTCGCCGCCGTGCTTTCCCTCGTGGTCGTGGCGAACGTCTTCGTGACCTCGCTCGGCACCGTCGCCGAGGCGCTGGAGCACGAGCAGGAATCCCTTCTGCATGCCGGTGACGAGGGCAAGTCCGCCGGCGGCGCGCATTGCGCGCACGGCTGCGCCGGCCACCTGAGCCAGCACTACCAGGCGCAGGTCGGCGCCGGCTTCGCGAACCCTCAGGCGGAGCAGGGTCCGCTCGCGTTCGCCTCCTCGTCAGCCGCCGTTCCGCGGCAGCTGCCCGCAGAGCTCTACAGGCCTCCGCTTCCGGCCGCGATTCGCAGCTGAATCGTACCGGGGGCGCCATCGGGCGCTCCCGAATGTCGGAAAGGAGCCGCAATGAACCGCCTTGCCGGCGGCGCGCTTCTGTGCGCCGCGCTCTGCGTCCCGCCAGCATGGGCGCAGACGCTGTCCCTCGAAGATGCCTGGCGAATCGCCGAGCAGGCGAGCCCCGCGCTGAACTCCGCGCGCGCCGCGCGCCATGCCGTGGAAGGCCAGCAGGCCGAGAGTGCCGCGCTGCTCTGGAACAACCCCGCGGTGGTGCTGGATCCAGTGCGCCGCACCGTTCCGCAAGCATCCGGTTCCGAGCGGCGCATGAACGAATGGCACGCCGGGGTCGCGCAGACCTTCGAAATCGCCGGCCAGCAGGGCCTGCGGCGCGAAACCGCCCGCCTGGACCTCGCGGCGCTCGAGCGCTCGGTGGAGGACATTCGCCGCCAGGTGCGCGCGGACGTCGAGGAGCGCTTCGTGCGGGTGCTCGCGCTGCAGCGCAGGCTCGCGCTGGAGACGGAGAACCTCGGGCTGGTGCAGTCCGCGGCGCAGGCCGTGCGCAAGCGGGTGGCCGCCGGCGAGGCGAGCCGCCTGGATGGCAATCTCGCGGCCGTGGAGGCGGAGCGCATCCGCAACCAGCTTGGGCAGCTCGCGGAGAGCCTGATCTCGGCGCGCGCCGAGCTGGCGCAGCTGATGCAGCTCGATCCGGGGAAATTGCCCGAGGCGGACGGGGAGATCGCGAAGGCGGCCGGCTACAGCCGGGATGCGCTGCTGGAGAGCGCGTCGCGCCGGCCGCAGCTGCAAGCGCTGGCGCAAAGAGAGGACGCCGCGCGCACGCGGCTGGACTTCGAGCGCGCCGCGGCGGTTCCAGACATCACGCTCGGCGTCAGCGCCGGCCGCGAGGGGCCCACCGACATGCGCGAAAACCTCGTGGGCGTCACCGTTTCGCTGCCGCTGCCGCTGTTCCGGCGCAACCAGGCCGGCATCGGCCGCGCCATGTCCGACCTGACCGCCACGCAGATCGAGCGCCAAGCCGCGCAGCGCGATGTGCGCGCCGCCGTGCTCTCGATCTGGCCGCGCGTCGAGCGGCTGCGCGAGCGCTCGGCGCGGCTCAGGAGCGCCGTGCTGCCGCCTCTGGAGGAAAACCTGCGCCTGTCGCGCCGCGCCTTCGCGGAGGGCGAGATCGGGCTGACGGAGCTGCTGCTCGTCAACCGGCAGGTGCTGGACGGCCGGCGCGACGCGCTTGAAGCCGAAACCGAATTGCGCCTGGCCCAGGTCGCGCTCGAGCGCGCTGCCGGCTGGACTCACTGATCGGAGCGCGCATGAACATCAAGATCAGCATGACCCTGACCGTGCTCGCCTGCCTGGCCCTGCTCGCCGGCTGCGGCAAGCACGACGAGCACCCCGAGCACGGCAAGGCCGGCGCGCAGAAGGCGGACGAGCACGCGGGCGAGCGCATCATGCTGGGCGAGGACGAGCGCAAGCGAGCCGGCGTGCGCGTCGCCGCGCTGCAGGAGGGCGAGCTTGCCGGTGAGATCACGCTGACCGCCACGGTCAAGCCGAACCAGGACCGCCTGTCGCACGTCGCGCCGCGCGTGCCCGGCCGCATCGTGGCCGTCTACGCGAAGCTGGGCGACGGGGTGAAGGCCGGCCAGCCGCTCGCGCTGCTCGACAGCCTGGAAGTCGGCGAGGCGCACTCGGCCTATTTGCAGGCGGCGAGCGAGGCGACGCTCGCCGCGGCCGCCTTCGAGCGCGCCGAGCGCCTCAAGGCCGAAGAGGTGATGCCGGCCAAGGACTGGCAGCGCGCGCGCTTCGAGCACGAAAAGGCGCGCGCGCAGCTCGCCGCCGCCGCCGAGAAGCTGCGCATGCTGGGCGTGCAGCCTTCCGGGAAGTCGGGCGGGCGCGCGGCATCCACCTTCCCGGTGTACGCCACGCACGCCGGCACGGTGACGGAGAAGCACGCGGTGCTCGGCGAAACCGCGAAGCCGGACGAGTCGCTGTTCACGGTCGCCGATCTCACGACGCTGTGGATCGAGGCCAACGTGGCGGAGAAAGATCTAGCCGCCGTGCGCATGGACGCGGCTGCGATGGTATCGGTTGCCGCCTGGCCCGGCGAGACCTTTCCGGGCCGTATCGCCTACGTGGGCGCGACGGTCGACAAGGAGACGCGCACCATCGCGGCGCGCATCGAGGTGGCGAACCAGGACGGGCGGCTCAAGCCCGGGATGTTCGCCACCGCGAATGTCGCCACCGGCGGCGCCCGCAAGGCGCTGCTGGCGCCCGAGTCCGCGGTCACGCTGCTGCAGGGACTGCCGACCGTGTTCGTCGAGGAAGGCGGCGGATTCGAGGCGCGCCCGGTGGAGCTGGGCGAGCGCTCGGGCGGCAAGGTCGCGATCCGTTCGGGCCTGTCCGCCGGGGAGCTGGTGGTGCAGGAGGGCGTGTACGCGCTGAAGGCGCGCGCGCTCAAGGCGCAGATCGGCTCGGGCCACGCGCACTAGGACACGGCGATGCTCGATGCCATCGTTTCCGCCTCGCTGCGCTACCGCCTGCTGGTGGTCGTGCTGTTCGTTGGCGTCGCGGCCTTCGGTCTGCGCGCGCTCACGCGGGTGCCGGTGGATGCGTTCCCCGACGTGACGCCGAACCAGGTCAACATCTACACCGAGTCTCCCGGCCTCGCGGCCGAGGACGTGGAGCGGCTGCTCAGCTTGCCGATCGAGTCGGCGATGGCCGGTCTGCCGGGGGTGGAGACGGTGCGCTCGGTGTCCCTCTTCGGCCTGTCCTACGTGTCGCTTTATTTCCGCGACGACGTCGACATCTGGTTCGCGCGCCGCGTGGTCGGCGAGCGCCTGCAGGAGGCGCGCAAGCGCATTCCCGAAGGCTACGGCGAGCCCGAGCTCGGGCCCAACAGCTCGGGCCTCGGCCAGGTGTACTGGTATACGGTCGAGTCGCCGGGCGACAAGCGCCCGGCCATGGACCTGCGCACGCTGCAGGACTGGACGGTGCGCCTCGCGCTGCGCACCACGCCCGGCGTGGACGACGTGACGAGCTGGGGCGGCCACGAGAAGCAGTTCCAGGTGCGCATCGATCCGGCCCGCCTGGTGAAATACGGCATCGGCTTCAGGGACATCGTCGAAGCCCTGCGCGAGAACAACCGCCAGGTCGGCGGGCAGTACCTGAATCTCGGCGCCGAGCAATACCTGGTGCGCGGCCTCGGCCTCGTCGCCAGCGCCGAGGAGATCGGCGCCATCGTGCTGGCGACGCGCGAGGGCGTGCCGATCCGCGTGTCCGATGTCGCGAGCGTCGTTGCGGGGCCGGCGCCGCGCTTCGGCGCGGTCACGCGCGACGGCAGGGAGACGGTGCTGGGCATCGCCCTCGCACGCATCGGCGAGAATGCGGCGGAGGTGGTCGCGGCGGTGAAGAAGAAGCTGGAGGCCGCGCGCAAGGCGCTGCCGGCGGGCGTCGAGCTCGTGCCGGTGTATGACCGCACGCAGATCGTCGAGAAGGCGCTCGCCACCGCGCAGGCGACCCTCCTCGAGGGAGCCGTGCTGGTGGCGATCGTGCTGTTCCTGTTCCTCGGCGAGCTGCGCTCGGCGCTGGTGGTGATCGCCACGCTGCCGCTCGCGATGCTGTCCGCCTTCATCCTCATGGAGCGCATCGGCGTGTCGGCGAACCTGATGTCGCTGGCGGGCCTCGCCATCGGCATCGGCATGATGGTGGACGGCGCGGTGGTGGTGGTGGAGAACGCGTTCCGCCGCCTCGCGCACGCGGGCGCGGCGTCGAGAGCCGACCTGGTGGGACAGGCCGCACGCGAAGTCGCGCAGCCGGTCACGTTCGCGATCCTGATCATCGTGGTGGTGTTCCTGCCGCTGTTCTCGCTCAGCGGGTTGGAGGGCAAGCTGTTCAAGCCGATGGCCTACGCGATCTGCTTCGCCATGGCCGGCTCGCTCGTGCTGTCGCTGACGCTGGTGCCGGCGCTGGCGAGCTGGGCGCTCCGGCCGGGCGAGGAGAAGGACACGCGGCTGCTCGCGGCGGCGAAGCGCCTGTACTTTCCCGCGCTCGACTGGGCGCTCGGCCACCGTCGCGCGGTCGTCGGCGCGGCCGCGGGGCTGCTCGCGGCGGCGCTCGCGGCGCTGCCGTTCCTCGGCAAGGAGTTCATGCCCACGCTGCAGGAGGGCGAGGTCATGTTCCGAGTCACCGGCATCCCCGCGACCTCACTGGAGGAGTCGGTGCGAGTGTCGCAGCGAGTCAACGAGGTGCTGAAGGCGGGCTTCCCGCAGGTGAGGTCCGTGGTCGCGACCATCGGCCGCGCCGAGAAGGGCGAAACCGCCGACGTGAACTACATGGAGGTGCTGGTCGAGCTCAAGCCCGAGCAGGAGTGGCCGGCGCGCATGGGCGTGCCGGCGCTCTCGCGCGCGATGCAGGAGCGGCTGGAGGAGGCGCTGCCCGGCTCGGTGTTCGGCGCCACGCAGCCGATCCAGATGCGCGTGGAGGAGCTGATCTCGGGCGTGCGCGCGACGCTGGCGCTGAAGCTGTTCGGCCCAGAGCTCGCGACGCTGGACAGGCTCGCGCAGCAGATGAAGCGCTCGCTGGCGGGCGTGGGCGGGGTCGCCGACCTGTCGCTCGAGGCCAACCAGGGCAAGCCGCAGATCGTCATCCGCGTCGACCGCGAGGCGATCGCGCGCTACGGCGTGAACGCCAACGAGGTGCTGGAGCTCGTGCAGGCGGGCATCGGCGGCAAGGCCGTGTCCACGCTGATCGACGGCACGCGGCGCTTCGACATCGCGGTGCGCTTCGCGGAGGCGAGCCGGTCCTCGGTCGAGGCGATCCGCGCGCTGCCGGTGCGGACTTCGGCCGGCGCGCTGGTGCCGCTGTCGCGGCTGGCCAGCGTGGAAATCGAGGAAGGCTACTCGTTCGTGCGGCGCGAGGCGCTGCAGCGCTACGCGGTGATCCAGATGGACGTGCGCGGCCGTGATGTCGATGGCTTCGTGAAGGAAGCCGAGGCGAAAGTCCGGCGCGAGGTGAAGCTGCCGGAAGGCTACCTGATCGAGTGGGGCGGCGCCTTCGAGAACCAGCAGCGCGCGCTCGCGCACCTGGCGGTGATCGTGCCGGTCACCATCGCGCTGATCTTCCTCTTTCTCTACACGGCCTTCAATTCGCTCGCCTACGCGGCGCTGATCATCGCCAACGTTCCGTTCGCCGTGATCGGCGGCGTGTTCGCGCTGGCCGCGGGCGGTTTCTACCTGTCGGTGCCCTCGGCGATCGGCTTCATCGCGGTGTTCGGCGTGGCGATGCTGAACGGCATCGTGCTGGTCGCGTTCATCCACGAGCAGCGGGTGATCCACGACCTGGACCTGCGCTCGGCCGTGCGCGAGGGCGCGCGGCTGCGGCTGCGCCCGGTGCTGATGACCGCATCGGTGGCGGTGCTGGGCCTGGTGCCGATGCTGCTCGCGAGCGGCGTCGGCGCGGAGACGCAGCGCCCGCTCGCGGCGGTGGTGATCGGCGGGCTCATTACCTCGACGCTGCTTACCTTGCTTGTTCTGCCCGTCGCGTACGAATGGCTCATCAACCGCATGGAACGGAAGGAACGATCATGAGATGTTGCCGGCGCGTAGCCCGACCACAAGGGTCACAAGCACCGAGGCGCTCGCACGTCTAGTTTGCGTCCCTCGCGAGCCTGAGGCCGCTGAACTGCCAGCGCGCATCGGGCGGGAAGAAGTTGCGGTAGCTCGCGCGCACGTGGTCCGCGGGCGTGGCGCAGGAGCCGCCGCGCAGCACGTACTGGCCGGACATGAACTTGCCGTTGTACTCGCCGACGGCACCCGGCGCCGGCCGGTAGCCGGGGTAGGGGCCGTAGTCGCTGCGCGTCCATTCCCAGACGTCGCCGAAGATCTGCGCGGGCGTGCCGCCGGCGGGCGTTTCGCGCAGCGCGAGCGGATGCAGCGCGCCGCTCTCGACGAAGTTGCCCTCGACGGGCGCGTGGCGCGCGGCGATTTCCCACTCGGCCTCGGTGGGCAGGCGCTCGCCGGCCCAGCGCGCGAAGGCCTCGGCCTCGTAGAAGCTCAGGTGGCAGGCGGGCGCGTTCTCGTCCACCGGCGCCATGCCGTGCAGCGTGAACGTACGCCAGCGCTCGTCGCGGCGCTCCCAGTACGCCGGCGCCTGCCAGCCGCGCGCCTGGACCGCGTCCCAGCCGGCCGACAGCCAGAGCTCGGGTCGCCGGTAGCCGCCGTCCTCGACGAACTGGATGAAATCTCCGTGGGTCACCGGGTGCGTGGCGATGCGGAACGGGCTCAGCCAGACGCGGTGGCGCGGCGTCTCGTTGTCGAAGCAGAAGCCCGCCCCCTCGTGGCCGATCTCGCAGGCGCCGCCCTCGAAATCGATCCAGCCGCGCAGGCGCGGCCGGATCGGCGTGAGCGGCCAGGGACCCTGGTACGCCGGCCGCAGCGGGTTGCGCGACAGCAGGTGCTTCAGGTCGGTGAGGACCAGTTCCTGGTGCTGCTGTTCGTGATGCATGCCCAGGTCGATCAGCTCCGCGATCCCCTGCGCAAGCGGGCCTGACAGGAACAGGCGCTGCATCGCTTCATCGACGTGGCGGCGATAGGCCAGCACTTCGCCCAGGCGCGGGCGCGAAAGCATGCCGCGCTCTGGCCGCGGGTGGCGGTCGCCGACCGCGTTGTAGTAGGAATTGAACAGGTAGCCGTAGGTCGGGTCGAACCCGCGATAGGCGGCCAGGTTCGGTTGCAGCACGAAGGTCTCGAAGAACCAGGTGGTATGCGCGAGGTGCCATTTCACCGGGCTTGCGTCCGGCATGGACTGGATCGCGCAGTCCTCGGCGCTGAGGCCGCGGATCAGGCGCCCGGTGGCCGCACGCACCTCCGCGTACCGGGCCGACTGCTCGGTCGCGGGCATGGATCGGGTCTCGGGTCGCATCGGCATCGGTCGGTCCTTCGCGGGTAAACCGGACCCGGCCACTATACGCGGCAGGGATGCCTCAGGGGCGGCTTGATATTCGCCCCGCCGGCCCCATGTGCAGTAGGGAGTTTCAGTAGAGAGACCAACGCCATGCGATTCGACAAGTTCACCACGCAGCTGCAGGCGGGGCTCGCCGAGGCACAGAGCCTCGCGCTCGGCCGCGACCAGCAGCAGATCGAGCCCCAGCACCTGCTGCTTGCGCTTCTCGGCCAGGAAGACGGCGGCGTGGGCGGGTTGGTGGCGAAGGCCGGCGGCAACCCGAATGCCCTCAAGCAGGCGCTGGTCCAGGCCGTCGACAAGCTGCCCAAGGTCGAGGGCACGCCCGGCGAGGTCCATCTTTCGCGCGACCTGGGCAACCTGCTCAACGTCGCCGACAAGGAAGCGCAGAAACGCGGCGACCAGTACATCGCCTCCGAGCTGTTCCTGCTCGCCTGCGCCGCCGACAAGGGAGAGGCAGGCCGGCTCCTGAAGAGTTGCGGAGTCACGAAAGCTTCCCTCGAAAAGGCCGTCGAGCAGGTCCGGGGCGGGCAGCAGGTCAGCTCGCAATCGGACGAAGGCCAAAGGCAGGCGCTGAAGAAGTTCACCCTCGACCTCACCGAGCGGGCTCGAGGCGGCAAGCTCGACCCGGTGATCGGCCGCGACGACGAGATCCGCCGCTGCATCCAGATCCTGCAGCGCCGCACCAAGAACAACCCGGTGCTGATCGGCGAGCCCGGCGTGGGCAAGACCGCCATCGTCGAGGGGCTGGCGCAGCGCATCGTCAACGGCGAGGTGCCCGAGTCGCTGAAGGGCAAGCGCGTGCTCGTGCTCGACATGGCCTCGCTGCTCGCGGGCGCCAAGTACCGCGGCGAGTTCGAGGAGCGCCTGAAGTCGGTGCTGAAGGAACTGGCGCAGGACGAGGGCAGCACCATCGTCTTCATCGACGAGCTGCACACCATGGTGGGCGCGGGCAAGGCCGAGGGCGCGATCGACGCCGGCAACATGCTCAAGCCGGCCCTCGCAAGGGGCGAATTGCACTGCATCGGCGCCACCACGCTGGACGAATACCGCAAGTACGTGGAGAAGGACGCCGCCCTCGAACGCCGCTTCCAGAAGGTGCTGGTGGGAGAGCCGACGGTCGAGGCCACCATCGCCATCCTGCGCGGCCTGCAGGAGCGCTACGAGGTGCACCACGGCGTCGAGATCACCGACCCGGCGATCGTCGCCGCGGCCGAGCTCTCCCACCGCTACATCACCGACCGCTTCCTGCCCGACAAGGCGATCGACCTCATCGACGAGGCGGCGGCGCGCATCAAGATGGAGATCGACTCCAAGCCCGAGGCGATGGACCGGCTCGAGCGGCGCCTGATCCAGCTGCGCATCGAGCGCGAGGCCGTCAAGAAGGAGAAGGACGAATCTTCTCTCAAGAGGCTTTCCCTGATCGAAACCGAGATACAGAAGCTCGAAAAGGAATACGCCGACCTCGAAGAGGTCTGGAAGGCGGAGAAAGCCCAGGTGCAGGGCAGCCAGCACGTCAAGGAGTCGCTGGAGAAGCTCAAGCTCGCGATGGACGAGGCCAGGCGCAAGGGCGACTGGCAGAAGATGTCCGAGATCCAGTACGGGAAGATTCCGGCGCTCGAAGCGCAATTGAAGTCATCCGAGAAAACGGAAACCAGGAAAGCCAGGCTCGTCCGGACCCAGGTCGGCGCGGAAGAGATCGCCGAGGTGGTGTCGCGCGCGACCGGCATCCCCGTGTCGAAGATGATGCAGGGCGAGCGCGAGAAGCTGCTGAAGATGGAAGAGCGCCTGCACGAGCGCGTGGTCGGCCAGGACGAGGCGGTGCGACTCGTCGCCGACGCGATCCGGCGCTCGCGCTCGGGGCTGGCGGACCCGAATCGGCCGTACGGAAGTTTCCTGTTCCTCGGACCGACGGGGGTCGGCAAGACCGAGTTGTGCAAGGCGCTGGCGGCGTTCCTCTTCGATTCCGAAGAGCACCTCATCCGCATCGACATGTCCGAGTACATGGAGAAGCACTCGGTGTCGCGGCTGATCGGCGCGCCGCCGGGCTACGTCGGCTACGACGAGGGCGGCCAGCTCACCGAGCAGGTGCGCCGCAAGCCCTACGCGGTGATCCTCTTCGACGAGGTCGAGAAGGCGCACCCGGACGTGTTCAACGCGCTGCTGCAAGTGCTCGACGAAGGGCGCATGACCGACGGCCAGGGACGCACCGTGGACTTCAAGAACACCGTGATCGTGATGACCTCCAACCTCGGCTCGCACCAGATCCAGCAGATGGCGCTCAGTTCACCTCCTATCGACTACGAGGTGGTCAAGCTCGCCGTGATGGGCGAGGTGAAGACGCATTTCCGGCCCGAGTTCGTCAACCGCATCGACGAGGTGGTGGTGTTCCACGCGCTGGGCGATGAAAACATCCGGGCCATTGCGCGAATTCAATTGAAAATTCTTGAACAAAGAATCTCCAAGTTGGACTACCACCTGGAGGTTTCCGAGTCCGCCCTGGCGGAGCTGGCCAAGGCAGGCTTCGACCCGGTCTACGGCGCGCGGCCGCTCAAGCGCGCGATCCAGTCGGAGATCGAAAACCCGCTTGCCAAGGCCATCCTGGAAGGGCGTTTCGCGCCCCGCGACACCATCCGCGTCGATTACCGCGGCGGCAGGATGAATTTCGAGAAATCTCCCGCGAAGGCCGCCGCGTAGGGGTTTTCGGAGCCGGCGCGGATCCTCCGCGTCTGCTGCAGCAGCTCTTCCCAGAGCGAATCCATGTCCTTGCGGAACACCACGTCCGCGTCGGCGCTCAGCACCGACCAGATGCCGCGGTCGATCTCGCTGCGCAGCTCCCCCGGCCGCCAGCCGACGTAGCCGACGAAGTAGCGCGCCTCGTTCGGCGTGGTCTCGATGATCTGGTCGATGGTGTTGACGCGGAACGCCATGTAGAGGTTCTTCATCAGCATCACCGAGCCGGCGCCCGGCGCGACGCTGGTCTTCACCAGCGCCACCAGCGCGCCGCGCGAGAAGGGGCCGCCGTAGTACACCGGGTCGATGACCTTCTTCGAGGGCTCGTGCTCGGGAAACAGGCTCGAGAGCGAGCGCTTGGTGGGCCGGTTGAGGATCACGCCGACGTGGCCGCCGTTCGGGGCGGGGGCGGCGAGCAGCACGGTCTGCCGGTAGTCGAGGTCGCGGAACGCGGGATGCGCAACCAGGAGGATCGCGTCCTCGTCCTGCTGCGCGCGCGCGACCGTGGCCAGCGCCGCGAGCAGGGCGATGCTGAGCAGGACGCGCAGGAAAACCGCCATTTGCGGGCTATTGTAGCGCGTCGCCTGCGCGCGCACGCGGGCCGAGACGTTTCGCGCGCTCGATGAGTTCCTCCCACATGCCGTCGGTCTTTTCGCGGAACACGATGGCCTCGTCGGCGGGCAGGAAATACCAGCTGTCGCGCATGAATTCGCTTTCCAGCTGGCGCGGAATCCAGCCCGCGTATCCGGCATAGATGCGATAGCGCGCCTGCGGGTCCCTGAGCAGGCCCTCGATGTTGTCCGAGTGCAGCGTCAGGTAGACGTCCTGCAGGACGTGGTAGGCGGCCGCGGCGGGCGCCGTCTCGGAGCGGAACACCGCGACCAGGGCTCGCAGCATCACCGGCCCGCCGAAGAAGATCGGCCCGCGGTAGCTGCCGGTCGGCAGGTCCTCGGACAGGAACTGCGACAGCGCCAGCGTCGTCGGCCGGTTGAGGATCACGCCGACCGTGCCGCCATCCTCGGTCCGCGTGACCAGCACCACGGTGCGCGAGAAATTGGGGTCGGTGAGCGAGGGCCGGGCGACCAGCAGCAGGCTGTTGGCGGGCTGATCCTGCTGCGCCGGGGCAAGGGCCGGGGCCAGGAGGCAGATTGTCCAGAAGGTGCGGATAGCCTTCATCCGGCTACTGTACGACAGGCCGGCGCTGCCCGCCGCCGGGACTTGAGATAGGTCAAGTACCTCGCGCGTCCCCGCCGCCACCATGGCGGCTTGTCGAATGGGCTGGAAAGGGGGAAGTGTATGGCCGAAGAAGTCCGGGCTCCGCTCGCGGGCAATATCTTCAAGGTTCTCGTCGAGCCGGGCGCCAAGGTGCAGGAGGACGACGAGCTGCTGGTGATCGAAGCCCTGAAGATGGAGAACCTCGTCTATTCGCCGTGCGGCGGCACGGTGAAGGAAGTCCGCGTGAAGCCGGGGGACAAGGTCGACGAGGACGCCGTGCTCCTCGTGATCGAGTGACATGGATTTCGACCTGAGCGAAGAGCAGCGGCTGATCCAGGACACCGCGCGGCGCTTCGCCGCCGAGCAGATCGCGCCGACGCTGGACGAAGAGGAGCGCAAGCACGAATTCCGCGCCGACCGCGTCGCGAAGATGGGCGCGCTGGGGTTCTTCTCCTGCGCCGTGCCCGAGGAGCTGGGCGGCAGCGGCATGGGTTTCGTCGAGTCGACGCTGATGGGCGAGCAGATCGCCAGGGTTTCGGCCTCGTGGCGCGTGCCGTTCAACATGCAGAATCTCGGCCCGGCGCTGACCGTGAGCAAGTTCGGCACGCCGGCCCAGCGCAAGAAGTACGTTCCGGGATGGGTGGCGGGCACGCAACTGGGATTCTTCGCCATGACCGAGCCGAACACGGGCTCGGACGTGGCGAGCATGCGCACGCACGCGCTCGACAAGGGCGACCACTGGGAGGTGCACGGCAACAAGATGTGGATCTCGCAGGCGCACGTCGGCGACGCGGGACTGCTGTACGCCTACACCGACCGCTCGAAGGGCAACAAGGGCATCACCGCGTTCATCATCGAGCCGAAGAAGATGAAGGGCTGCAGCGCGCGCGCGATCGAGACCAAGCTCGGGCTGCACTGCGCGCCGACCGGGGAACTCGTCTTCGAGGGCATGAAGGTGCCCAAGGAGAACGTGCTCGGCCAGCCGGGCGATGGCTTCCGCATCTGCATGTGGCAGCTCAACCAGACGCGCCTGGGCTGCGCGGCGGGAGCGCTCGGCGTGGCGGGCGGCGCGCTCGACCTCGCGATCAAGTACGCCAACGAGCGCCAGCAGTTCGGCAAGCCGATCTCGCAGCACCAGATGATCCAGGCGCAGATCGCCGAGATGACGGTCGAGCACCAGTCGGCGCAGATGCTGGTCTACCGCGCCGCGTGGCTCAAGGACCAGGGCAGGCCGAACCAGTACGAGACTTCGGTGGCGAAGCTCGCCGCCTCGGAGGCGGCGGTGCACGCGGCCAACGAGTGCATGAAGATCTACGGCTCCTACGGCTTCTCCACCGAGTTTCCCGCGGAGCGCTTCTACCGCGACGCGAAGTCGCTGCAGGTCGTGGAGGGCACGTCCAACGTGCAGAAGATCATCATCTCGGGCATGGCCTGCGGCCATACGCCCAACCGGGAATAATCGTGCGCCCCTATTTCGAGAAGATGCCCGCCTTCGGCAAGGAGCTGAAGGAAAACCGCCTCGCGCGAACCCGGGACAGCCGCGCGAAGCTGGAGGAGGTGGAGGCCGGAATCGCCGCGGCGCGCAAGGCGAGGGAGCAGGTCGGCCTGCCCGCCGACGCGATCAACAAGCGCGGCTCGCTTACCGTCTGGCAGCGGCTGGAAGCCCTCGTCGACCCGGGCAGCTGGCATCCGCTGCACAGCCTCTACAACCCCGAGGACAACGAGGAAGGCACGACCAACGTCGTGGACGGCCTGGCGAAGATCGCCGGGCGCTGGGCGGTGGTGATCGGTTTTGACAACAAGGTGCTCGCCGGCGCCTGGATCGCGGGGCAGTCCGAGAACATCTTGCGCGTCACGAACCTCGCGCGGCGGCTGAGGGTGCCGCTGGTGTGGCTGGTCAATTGCAGCGGCGTGAAGCTGCCCGACCAGGAGAAGTTCTACGCCGACCGCCGCGGCGGCGGCACGCCGTTCTACCGCCACGCCGAGCTGAACCAGGAGGGCGTGCCGATCCTCGCCGGCATCTACGGCACCAATCCCGCGGGCGGCGGCTACCAGGCGATCAGCCCGACAATCCTGCTCGCGCACAAGGACGCCAACCTCGCGGTCGGCGGCGCCGGGATCGTCTCCGGCATGTCGCCGAGAGGCGGCTTCGACGTCGCCGGTCTCGAGGAGCTGATCGCGAAGACGCGCGACATCAAGGAGCGGCCGCCGGGGCGCGTCGAGACGCATTTCGGCGAAACCGGCTTCCTGTCTCGCGTGTACGACGACGAGAAGGGCGTGCTGGAGGGCATCAAGGAGTACATGCGCGCGATCCCCGCCTATGACCCGGCGTTCTTCCGCGTTGCCGCGCCCGCCGAGCCGCGGCTGCCGGCGAGCGACCTGTACCACCTGCTGCCCTTCAACCAGAAAGAGGGATACGTATTCGACGACCTGCTCGCGCGGCTCGTGGACGGCAGCGAGCACATGGAATTCCGGCCCGGATACGGGCCCGAGATCTACACCGGCCTGGTCAAGGTGGACGGCATGCTGCTGGGCGCGATCGGCAACCGGCAGGGACTGCTGCCCAAGGGCTATCCCGAGTACGCAGACTATCCCGGCATCGGCGGCAAGCTCTACCGCCAGGGCCTGATCAAGATGAACGAGTTCGTCACCCAGTGCGGGCGCGACCGGCTGCCGGTGATCTGGTTCCAGGACACCACCGGCATCGACGTCGGCGACATCGCGGAAAAGGCCGAGTTGCTCGGCCTCGGGCAGTCGCTCATCTACTCGATCCAGCAGACCGAGGTGCCGATGATGCTGGTCGTGCTGAGGAAGGGCAGCGCCGCCGCACACTACGTCATGGGCGGGCCCACCGCGAACCGGCACAACGTCTTCACGCTCGGCACCGCCGCCACCGAAATCTACGTCATGCACGGCGAGACGGCGGCCGTGGCGACCTACTCGCGGCGCGCGATCAAGGAGAAGGACTCGGCCAGGCCGCTCGAGCCGATCGCGGAAAAGATGAACGAGATGGCGAAGAAGTACTTCGACACCTCGCGGCCGGCCTACTGCGCGCGCTACGGCTTCGTCGACGAGATCGTCGAGCTGAAGGCGCTGCGCGGCTACCTGAAGGCCTTCGCCGGCGCCGCCTACCAGAATCCCGCGTCGATCTGCCCGCGGCACCAGATGCTGCTGCCGCGGCTGATCAGGGGCTGACCCCCGGCGCGGGCGCTCAGTCGGCGCCGGCCGGCGGCTGCCGGTTGGCGACGATCACCGCGAGCACGCAGGAGGCCATGCGGCTCTCCACCGAGTCGCCGCGGTTGGCGAGCACGATCGGCACGCGGCCGCCGACCACCACGCCGCCCGAGATCGCGTCCGAGAGGTGCTCGAGCTGCTTGGCGAGCATGTTGCCCGACTCGAGGTCCGGGGCGAGCAGCACGTCGGCCCCGCCGGCGACCGCCGACCTGAGGCCGGCGGTGCGCGCCGACATCAGCGACACCGCGTTGTCGAAGCCGAGCGGGCCGTCGACGATGCCGCCGGTGATCTGGCCGCGGTCGGCCATCTTGCACAGCGCCGCGGCATCGACCGTCGCGCGCATGCGCGGCGTGACCGTCTCCAGGCCGGCGAGGACGGCCACCTTCGGCTCGGGCACCCCCATCAGCTGGGCGAAATCGATCGCGTTCTGCGCGATGTCGACCTTGTCCTGCAGAGTGGGCTCGATGTTCACCATCATGTCGGTGATGAAAAGCGGACGCCGGTGGGTCGGCACGTCCATGTAGAGCACATGCGAGAGCCGCCGGTCGGTGCGCAGGCCGTTCGGCGCGATGGCCGCGCGCAGCAGTTCCTCGGTGGTGAGCGAGCCCTGCACCAGCGCGGCCGCCTCGCCGCCGCGCGCCATCTCGACCGCGCGCGCTGCGGCCGCGCGGCTGTGCGGCACATCGATGATGCGGGTGGCGCCAAGGTCGAAACCGTGCTGCTCGGCAAGGGCGCGCAGGCGCGCCGCGGAGCCGATCAGCAGCGGCTTCATGAATCCGGTGTCGCGCACCGACAATGCCGCGCGCAGCGAGCTGGGGTCGCAGGGATGCACGAAGGCGGCCGTGATCGGCTTCAGTCCGCGCGCGCGGCCGAACAGCTGGCGGTAGCGCGCATCGCGGTCCGAGATCGTGATCTCCGGCATCGCCACGCGCGCGCGCTTGATCTTCTCGGTCGGCGCGAGCACCTCGGCCTCGCCGGCGATCACCTTCAGGCTGTCCTGGTTGACGCACAGGCAGTCGAAGACCATGTGCTTGTTGTGATCGAACTTCTGCGTGCACTTCACGGCGATGGTGATGGTGTCGCCGACCTTCACCGGCCGCGAGAACTTCAGCGTCTGGCTGACGTAGATGGTGCCCGGACCCGGGAACTCGGTGCCGAGCACGGTGGAGATCAGCGCGCCGCCCCACATGCCGTGGGCGATCACCTCGTGGAACATCGACGAGTGCGCGTATTCCGGGTCGACGTGGGCCGGGTTGACGTCGCCCGACATGATCGCGAACAACTGGATATCCTCCGGACGCAGCGTGCGCGTGAGCACCGCCCGGTCGCCGACCTGGATCTCGTCGAAGGTCCGGTTCTCGATGAAGTCCGACATTTCGGTGGCGGCAAGCGCGGGTACGGGATTGTTCATGATGGGGCGGGGTTCGTGGCGATTGCGGAACGATATCAGAGGCTCAGATGAGCCCCATGCCTTTCAGCACCGAGAGCATCACCGCCGCGGCGACCACCGAGCCGATCTGGCCGCCGGTGTTGGCGCCGACGGCGTGCATGAGGAGGTGGTTCTTCTTGTCGTAGCGCTGGCCCTGCGTCTGCACCACGCGCGCGGCCATCGGGTAGGCGGAGATGCCGGCGGCGCCGACCAGCGGGTTGATGCGGCCGCCGGTGAGCCTGCACATGAGCTTGCCGAAGAGCACGCCCGCGGCGACATCCATCGAGATCGCGACGAAGCCCATGCCGAAGATGGCGAGGGTGGTCGGCTTGAGGAAGGCGTGGCCTTCCATGGTGCCGCCGATCGCCAGGCCAAGGAACAGCGTCACGACGTTGGCGATCTCGTTTTCCGAGGCCTTGGTGAGGCGCTGCACGACGCCCGACTCGCGCATGAAGTTGCCAAGCATGATGGTGCCGAGCAGCGGCAGGCCCTTCGGCGCGATCAGCCCGCCGATCAGCGTGACGACGAGCGGGAAGAGGAGCTTGGCGGTCGGCGATACGCTCTTCTTCACCGTGCCCATGCGGATCGTGCGCTCCTTCTCGGTGGTCAGCGCCCGCATGATCGGCGGCATGATGATCGGCACCAGCGCCATGTACGAGTACGCCGCCACCGACACCGGGCCGAGGAGCTGCGGCGCGTACTGCGAGGTCACGTAGATCGCGGTGGGCCCGTCGCAGGCGCCGATGATGGCGATGCTCACGGCCTCCAGCACCGGAAAGCCGAGCGCGAGCGCGAGCAGCAGCGTGAGGAAGATGCCGACCTGCCCGGCGGCGCCGAAGAGCAGGATGCGCGGGTTCTCCAGCAGCGGCCCGAAATCGGTCATCGCGCCGATGGCGACGAAAATGAGCAGCGGAAACAGCTCGTTGCCGACGCCCATGTCGTAGAAGATCTTCAGCAGCCCGCCCTCGGCGCCCAGCTCCGAAAGCGGGATGTTGACCAGCACGCAGCCCATGCCGATCGGGATCAGCAGCAGCGGCTCAACGTCCTTCTTCGCGCCGAGATAGAGCAGGACGCCGCCGACCGCGAGCATGATCGCGTTCGGCAGGCCTTGCGAGAACAGGTAGGCGACGCCGGCGCCGAGGCCGGAGACGCCGGCGACGATGCTATCGATCATCGGCCGGCTTTCCCGTGGCGAGAGGGAATATGCGCTTGAGCAGGTCCACGACGAAGCCGAGCAGCACCAGCGTGGCGAACGTGCCGCCGCCGGCGACGATCAGCATGGTGAGGCCGAACGTCCAGTTGTCCATGATCGCGACCGCCTTCAGCCCGGAAATGCCGCCGTCCCCGCGGGCGCGCGGACGGAGACCGGGGCATGGAAATCGCGCGCCCCGCGTCCGTCCTCGCCCGGCCGCACGCTCGGCGGCAGGGGGTCATGCCATGCGCGTCGGGCCCTGCTTCGCGGATTGTCGGGGGCGTGCATCGCGGCTCCAATGGGAAAACGCGCATTCTAAACCGATCTATCATGCGCCCGTGGCATGAGCGACCGCCGATTCACACGCGCGACATCGCGGCGCGGCTTCCTCGCCGCCGGCGCCGCGCTCGCGGCCGGGCTCGGCGCGTCCCGGCGTTCGCGCGCGGGCGCGCCGCCGATGCCCGCGCGCGGCCTGTGCGCGCATCGCGGCGGCGTGGCCACGCACCCGGAGAACACGCTGCCCGCCTTCCGCGAGGCCCTGCGCCTGGGCGCGCACATGATCGAGTTTGACCTGCGCTTCACCCGCGACGGCGTCATCGCGCTGATGCACGACGCGACGGTGGATCGCACCACGGGCGGCGAGGGCCGGTTCTCGGCCATGACGCTGGCCGAATTGCGCCGCCTGGATGCTGGCGCGCGCAAGGGAGCGCGCTTCGCGGGCACGCGCATCCCGACCTTCGAGGAAGCGCTGGCGATGATGCCGCGTAACGTCTGGCTGAACTGCCACCTGCGCGCCGACGACGCCGATCTGGGCGCGGCTGCCGCGCGCGCGGTCGCGAAGGCGGACCGGCTGCGCCAGGCGTTCCTCGCCGCGTCCCCGCAAGCGGCCGCGGCGGCGCGCGCGGCGATCCCGCAGGTGCTGCTCTGCTACATGCGGCGGCAGGGCAACACCGCCGACTACATCGACTTGAGCATCGCCGGCAAGGCCGCCTTCGCCCAGCTGCGTGGCAAAGGTGAAGTCGACGCGGAGCAGGTGCGGCTGCTGAAGCGCAACGGCGTGCGCGTGAACTACTACGAGGTGCCGACGCCCGAGGTCGCGCGCAGCCTGTTCCTCGCGGGCGTGGATTTTCCTCTCGTCGACGATCTGGCGCTGTTCCTGCCCGTCGCGCGGGAGTTCGGGTTCGCGCCGCCGCCGCGCGCCGAGCGCTAGCTCACGCGCTCCAGGATCACGGCCAGCCCCTGGCCGACGCCGATGCACAGCGACACGGCGGCGTACCTGCCGCCCGTCTCCTTGAGCTGGCGCGAGACGGTGAGGGCGAGGCGCGCGCCCGAGCAGCCGAGCGGGTGGCCGATGGCGATGGCGCCGCCGTTCGGGTTGACGCGCGGGTCCTTGAAGTCGACGTTCATCAGCTTGAGGCACCCCAGCACCTGGCTCGCGAAGGCCTCGTTGATCTCGATGATGTCCATGTCCTTGAGCGTGCGGCCGGCGCGCTCGAGCGCTTTCGGGATCGCGTAGGCGGGCCCCACGCCCATGATGCGGGGCTCGACCGCGGCACTTGCGGCAGACAGGATTCTCGCAATCGGTTTTTTGCCGTTCTTCTCTCCCCATTCCCTGCTCGCCACGATCAAGGCGGCGGCTCCATCGTTGACCCCCGAAGCGTTGCCGGCGGTGACCACGCCGCCCTCGTAGAGCGGCTTGAGCTTGGCCAGCATCTCCATGGTGGAATCGCGGCGCGGGTGCTCGTC
>JADLES010000210.1 GCA_020845995.1 Burkholderiales bacterium
CCATCCGAGATGCGCACCATGTCCTTCACGCCTGCCTTCACGAGCTTCTTTGGGATCGGCAGCATCCCCCACTCGGGAAAGCCGGGGCCGCCGAGGGGCCCGGCGTTCTTCAGCACCAGCACCGAGTCCGCGTCCACCTCCAGGTCGTCGCGGTCGATGCGCGCGGCCATGTCGTTGTAGTCCTCGAACACCACCGCCTTGCCGGTGTGCTTGAGCAGCTTTGGATCGGCCGCGCTCGTTTTCAGGACGGCGCCATCCGGCGCCAGCGATCCGCGCAACATCACGAGGCCGCCCGACTTCTTCAGCGGCTTGTCGCGGGGCAGGATGACCTCGGCGTTCCAGACCCTGGCGCCCTCGATGTTCTCGCCGAGCGTTTTGCCGTTCACTGTTTTCGCACTTACATCCAATAAATCTCTAAGAGAGTAAAGAAGTGCTCTCAAACCACCTGCATAGAAGAAATCCTCCATCAGGTACTTGTCGCCGGACGGACGCACGTTGGCGATCACCGGCACCTTCGCGCCAATCTCGTTGTAGCGCTCGATGGTAAACGGCAGCCCCGCGCGCCCGGCCATGGCGATGAGGTGCACCACGGCGTTGGTCGAGCCGCCCATCGCCATCAAGGTGGTGATCGCATTGTCGAAGGAGCCCGCGGTCAAGAAATCTCGCGGCTTCAGGTCCTCCCAGGCCATCTCGACGATGCGCCTGCCGGTCAGCGTCGCCATGCGCGCGTGGTTGGAGTCCGGCGCCGGGATCGAGGAGTAGCCCGGCAGCGTGAAGCCGAGCGCTTCCGCCAGCGCCATCATCGTCGCCGCGGTGCCCATGGTCATGCAGGTGCCGGGCGAGCGGGCGATGCTGTCCTCGATGCCCTGCCAGTCGGCTTCCGTGATACGCCCCGCGCGCAGCTCGTCCCAGTACTTCCAGGTGTCCGAGCCCGAGCCCAGCGTCTGGTCGCGCCAGTGGCTGTTCAGCATCGGCCCCGCGGGCAGGTAGATCGCCGGCAGGTTCATGCTGGTCGCGCCCATGAGGAGCGCCGGCGTGGTCTTGTCGCAGCCGCCCATCAGCACGCAGCCGTCCACCGGGTAGGAGCGCAGCAGCTCCTCGGTCTCCATGGCGAGAAAGTTGCGGTACATCATGGTGGTCGGCTTCTGCATGGTCTCGGCCAGCGCCATCGCCGGCATCTCCAGCGGAAAGCCGCCCGCCTGCCAGACGCCGCGCTTCACCTCCTCGGCGCGCTGGCGGAAGTGCGTGTGGCAGTGGTTGATGTCCGACCAGGTGTTGATGATGCCGATGACCGGTTTGCCCGTGTAATCGGCGCGGTCGTAGCCCATCTGCGCGGCGCGCGAGCGGTGACCGAAGGAGCGCAGGTCCTTGACGCCGAACCAGCGGTGCGAGCGCAGCTCCTCGGGTTTCTTTTTTCTCACGGCGCCTCCGGGGGGTGAGCGGGGATTGTAAACTCCGGCCATGGCCTTCGGCGGCGAGATCATCCTGCGCGCGCGCAGCTGGCAGCGGCTGTTTCGCTTCGGCGGCGTCGCCACCGTCGCCGCGCTCTCGCCTTCCAGCTACGGCCCGGCGGCGCGCGCGATCGCCGTGCGCCAGATCTACCTCACCGCCTGGAAGGTGCTGCCGGGGTACCTGGCGTTCTCGGCGCTGCTCAGCGTGGTGATCATCGAGATCCTGCGCAACTCGGAGCTGGTGCGCAGCGCCGCCGAAGCCCTCGGCCGGACCCAGGTCGATACGGCGCTCGAGCTGGTGCTGCGCGTACTGGTGCTGGAGCTGATCCCGCTGCTCACGGCGCTGTTCGTCGCGCTGCGCTCGGGCGCGGCGATCGGCGCCGAGATCGCGCTGATGCGCGTGAACGGCGAGCTCGAGGACCGTCACGGCCGGGGTGCGAGCCCGCTGCACGCCGAGCTGGTGCCGCGGATCGCCGCGGCCGCGCTGTCGGTGTTCTCGCTCACCTCGTTCAGCGTCGCGCTGGCGATGTACCTCGCCTACACCTCGTTCTTCGGCGGCTCGAACGCGGGCCTGGTCATGTACACCCGCATCGTCGGGCATCTGTTCGACCTGCAGATCCTCATCGGGCTGCTGCTCAAGTGCCTGCTGTTCGGCCTCGCGGTGGCGCTGATTCCGCTCGCCACCGGGCTGGAGGCCGAGCGCGGGCAGCTGCAGACCATCCCCGCGGCGGTGCTGGCGGGCCTGATGAAGCTGTTTCTCGTGATCGGCGTGATCGAGGTGCTGTCGCTGATGATCAAATACGTCTGAGCATGGACCAGAAGCCCGACTCATCGGCGAGCAGCGCGCCGTTCGTGCCGAGGAACCTCGGCATCCGGGTGGGGATGCTGCTCGCGTTCGCGATCACCGTGGCGGTGGCGCTGGTGGTCTACGTGCTGCATGCGCGTGGCACCTTCGAGGAGTTCCAGCGCCTGACGCTGGTGACCGACAACGCCGAGGGCGTGGCGCCGGGCATGGACCTGACGTTCGCGGGCTTCCCGATCGGCCGCGTGCGGCGGCTGTCGCTCAACCCGGACGGCACCGCCGGCATCCACATCCGCGTCCCGCTCGACAACGCGCGCTGGCTGCGCGCCACCACGGTCTTCACGCTGGAGGTGGGGCTGGTGGGCGGGGCGAAGCTGCGCGCCTATACCTCCAGCCTGCAGGATCCGCCGCTGCCGGACCGCGCCCAGCGGCCGGTGCTGCGCGGCGACACCGCGCAGGAAATTCCGAAGATGGTCGCGACGCTGCGCAACGCGCTGGAAAACGTCGACCGCATGACCGAGGTCGACTCCAGCCTGGACAGGAGCCTCGCCAACCTTCGCACCGTCACCGGGCGCATGGCCGGCAAGCACGGCGTGCTCGGCGGGGTGCTCGGCGGCGAGGACAACGCGCGCAAGGTGATCCTGGCGCTGGACCGCGCGAATGCGCTGCTTGCCTCGCTAAACGGCGTCAGCCTGAAGCTGGATAGCGTGCTGACCAAGACCGACCAGCAGGTGCTCGGGCCGGGCGGCGTGGTGGAAGAGACGCGGAAGGCGGTGCGTCAGGCGAACGCGATCCTCACCGAGGTGGGCGCGCAACTGAAGCGCGTCGACACGATCCTCGCCGATGCACAGGCGGTCGCGAGCAACGCCAAGGTCGCCACCACCGACCTGGGCGCCTTGCGCGCCGAGGTCGAGGCGAGCCTGCGCAAGGTGAGCGCGCTCATCGACGAGATCAACCGCAAGTGGCCGTTCGAGCGCGACACCAGGGTCAAGCTGCCGTGAGGGCATCTCTTTTCCTTTCGGCAATGCTTCTTTGCGGATGCGCCGGAGGGCCGCCGCCGGCGGATTGGCAATTGGAGTCCCATGCTGCGGCGCAGGCGTTTGAGCGAGCCTACCTGCGCGGCGACAGCAGGGTCGCGGAGGTCGAATTCGCGCGGCTGAAGAAGGAATTCTCGGCGACCGGTCGGCTCGACCTCGAAGCGCGCGCGGAGCTGCTGCGCTGCGCGCTGCGTGCGGCGAGCCTGGAGTTCGACGATTGCCCGGGCTTCGAGAAGCTGCGCGCCTACGCCGGGCCGGAGGAGCTGGCCTATGCGGATTTTCTTTCGGGAAAAACAACAAGATCGGAAAGCGACGATGCTCTCGGCAGGCTCGTGAACTTCGGCGTCAGGTTCAGGACGGGAACGACCAATCCGAGCGAGATCAAAGCGGCGGGCGATCTTTCCTCGGAGCAGGGCTGGCGCCGGCCGCTGCTCGCCTGGCTGGGGGTCGAGGCAAAACGCGCCGAGGCGGCGGGGGATCGCGACACGCTCGAGCGGATTCGCCGCAGGATGGCGTTCGTTTCCGGAACGTACAAATAGGGTCAGGGTCGATGGGCCCCGCCCCGCTTGTTACACAAGAACTGAATTCGCAAAATCGACTCTGACGCCGTTTTGCGCGGCGCATCTTGACAGCATATTTGGTGCGCATCATGATGCGCGGATGCGGACCACGGTGACTCTGGACCCGGAAGTGAATCGCCTGATCGAGGAGGCGATGCGACGTGAGCGCAAGAGCTTCAAGCAGACCATCAATGACGCCATCCGGCGCGGCCTGTCGCCGCGCACGGCTCGCCGGAGCCGCGCGCCGCTTCGCGTCGCGGTCCACCATGCGCGCCTTGCGCCTGGGATCGACCGGGGAGCATTCAACCGCCTCGCGGACGAACTCGAAGACGAAGCGATCCAGAGCCGGATCGGCCGGCGACGGCGTTGATCGTTCCGGACGTCAACCTGCTGCTCTACGCGGTCGTCGACGCGTTTCCCGAGCATGCGGCCGCCCGTTCATGGTGGGAGGCGCGACTCAACGGCGAGGCCGAGGTCGGTCTCGCCGGACCGGCGCTGTTCGGATTCGTGCGCATCGCGACCAATCCGCGGGTACTCCACCCGCCGCTGCCCTTGAACGATTGCCTGGCGCAGGTCGAATCCTGGCTGGAGCGCCCGCAGATCGACTTCCTGCTGCCGGGCCCGCAGCATATTGAAATCGCGTTCCGGCTCATGCGCCGGCTCGGCGCGGCGGGGAACCTGACCACCGACGTGCAGCTCGCCGCGCTCGCGATCGAGTATCAGGCCGAACTGCACTCGAACGACGCCGACTTCGGACGCTTTCCCCAGTTGCGCTGGGTCAATCCGCTCGACGCCCGCGCCTGACGCGGTGCGCAGGTTCCGGCGCCC
>JADLES010000211.1 GCA_020845995.1 Burkholderiales bacterium
CCAGCAGCGCGCGCAGAAGCACGTGAACCGGGATGCCGGTCTCGCCCTCGTCGAACACCGAGCGCAGGATGTTGAGGCACACGCCGAACCCCGCTTCGTTGAGGCCGATCTTCGCCAGCATGCCGGCCTCGGTCAGCGTCAGGAAGGACGGCCCCCGGTCCGCGCGCACGCGCAGCAGGATCACCGCCTCGCGCTGCGCGCCCACCCAGTCCCAGTTCTGCGCGAGCAGCGGCTCGCCCGAGGCGCTCGCCTGCGGGCGCACGGCGATGGCGGTGCATTCGCCCGCGTCCGCGCCGGTCATGAACTGGACCGGCATGATTTCCGTGCGCACGTTGAGCGCGAGGATCTCGGCGAACGGCCGCCCTGCCCCGCGAGCGATGCCTTCCAGCTCCGCGAGCAGGCCGGCGTCGAAATTTCCGATCACGTCGCGGTACGGCGCGGCCGCGCGCTGCGCCTCCGTCCAGGGCATGGCATGGAACGCGAAGAGGCGCGCGTAGTTGGCGAGCGAGCGTTCGATCCGCGCCCGCGCCCGTTCGCCGTGAATGCGGCCGCGTTCGTGCGGGGTTCCCTTCAGATCAAACACCGGAAACATGCGCCATCCTAACCCGAGAGCACTCGCAACGCAGTCTCGCCGCGCAGCGTCAGGATGGTGGCGACGCACAGCGCGGCGATCGGCAGCGCGAACAGGGCCATGCTGAGCGCGAGCAGCCCTCGCGGCGGCGGCGCCTCGCGCCAGCGGCTGTACGCGGACATCCCGATCAGGACCATCAGCACCCAGCAGAACAGCTCCAGCAGCCAGCGGCTCCAGGACTTCTCCAACAGCACGCCGATGCCGCCGGCAAGGCCCATGATCCAGATGCCGAACAGCGCCGAATCGTCCAGCACGCGCGCCGCAAGCTGCTTGCGCACCCCCTCGCCGCTGCGGTGCAGGCCGATCGTCAGCCACATGCCCAGCCCGAGCGCGACGCCGCTGGCGATCGCGAACAGCCACCCGATCAGCGGCAGGCTGAGCGTGTCCATCTCATGAACCTGCGTTCGAATGGCACGGTTTGAATTCCCCGGCGGCGGATTTCCAGAAAAGGCGCGCGGCCCCTCACGCGAGCAGGCAAGCCTCCTCGAAAGTAAGGCGCGGATTGCGCGGGAATACCTTGGCGGGGTCGCCCTTGCCGAGGTTGCAGAGGAAGTTCGATCTCCAGCGCCCATCGGGGAAGAACGCCGCATCCACTTTCGCGTTGTCGAAGCCGGACATGGGTCCGGTGCCGATGCCGAGCGCCCTCGCCGCGATGATCAGGTAGGCGCCCTGGAGCGAGCCGTTGCGCAGGCAGACGATCCGGTTGGTCTCCTCCTTGCCCTCGAACACCGCTTTCGCGTTCGGGTCGTGGGGGAACGTCCGCGGCAGGAACTCGTAGAAGCGCGTGTCGTAGGCGATGATCGCGGTGACCGGCGCGGCCATGGTCTTGTCCACGTTGCCCGGGCTGAGCGCCGGCCTGAGCTTGTCCTTGCCTTCCTTCGTGCGCACGAACACGAAGCGGGCCGGTTGCGTGTTCATCGTGGTCGGGCCCATCTTGAGCAGGTCGTAGAGCGCGCGCAACTGCGACTCGCTCACCTCGCCCGTGAACCAGTTCTGCGTGCGCGCCTGGCGAAAGAGGGTGTCGAGGGATTTCGCATCGAGCATTTTTCACCACGGAACCGAAAAAAGCGGATGGTAGCATCGTCACATGATCGATCTGGCGCGCCATATCCGCCCCGGCGACGGCATCGTCGCGGGCCAGGCCTGCGCCGAACCCCAGACGCTGACCGAAGCCCTGACCGCGCAACGTGCCGCGTTTTCCGGGGCGCGCCTGTTCCTTGGCGTGAACTATGCCGGCATCGTCAGGCCCGAGCACGCCGACCACCTGCGCCTTTCCGCCTACTGCGGCGCCGGCCACAATCGCGCGCTCGCCGACGCGGGCGTGCTGGACATCCACCCGCATCCGTATTCAAGACTCGGTTCCCTGCTCGGAAGCAAGGCCATTCCCAGCGATGTGGCGCTCATCCAGGTGAGCCCGCCCAACGCGCGCGGCGAGTACAGCATGGGCCTGGCGGTGGATTACCTGCCCCCGGCGATTGCCGCGGCGCGAGCGGTGATCGCCGAGGTGAACGATCAGGTTCCCTGGACGCACACCGTGCCGCTGCTGCGCAGGGAGGATTTCGCTCTTGTCGTGGAGGGTTCCCGGGCGCCGGCAAGCGCTCCCGCCCCGAAAGGATCCTCTCTCGAGGCGGCCATCGCGCGGCACGCCGCGCAATTCATCGCCGACGGCGCGACGCTGGAGTTCGGGCTGGGCGCCCTTCCCGACGCGGTCTGCGGCGCGCTGCTGTCCCGCAAGGGTCTGCGGGTGCACTCCGGCGCCATCGGCGACGGGGTCGTCGATCTCCTGCGCGCGGGCGCGATCGACCAGGTGGTCTGCGGCCAGCTGATCGGCTCGAAACGGCTGTTCGAGCACGCGCGCGAGAATCCCGCGATCACGCTGCGCTCCTCCGAGCACACCCACGATCCCCGCGTGCTCGGCGGCATCGAGCGCTTCGTGGCGATCAACTCGGCCGTCGAAGTCGATCTCACCGGCCAGATCAACGCCGAGGTCGCCAAGGGCAGCTACCTCGGCGCGGTCGGCGGGGCGCTCGACTTCATGCGCGCCGCGGCGGCCTCCCCAGGAGGCGTGTCGCTGCTGGTGCTGCCGGCGGCGCGCATCGTGCGCGCGCTGTCCGGCCCGGTGTCCACCCCGCGCAGCGAAGCGGGCGTCATCGTCACCGAACGCGGCGCCGCGGACTTGCGGGGTTGCGGCCTCAAGGAGCGCGAACGCCGAATGCTCGCGATCTCGGCGCTCGAAGAATGAGCCCTTCCATTCGGTCCGAACTCGCGCCCACCGGAACGCTGCGCGTCGGCGTCAACCTGGGCAATTTCCTGCTCGTCGACAAGCAGCCCGACGGCACGCTGAAAGGCATCGTGCCTGACCTCGCCAGGGAGCTCGCGCGCCGGCTGGGCGGGATGCCCGTGGACCTCCTGCCCTGGCCAGGCGCTGGCGAAGTCGCGGACGCGGTGGCGCAATGGGACGTCGCCTTCATCGGCGCGGAGCCCAGGCGCGCCGAGCAGATCGCCTTCACCGGCGCCTACCTGGAGATCCCGGCCACCTATCTCGTTCCGCCCGGCTCCCCGCTGCGCTCCATCGACGAGGTCGACCGGCCCGGAGTGCGCATCGCCACCTCGGCGCGCAGCGCCTACGACCTGTACCTCAGCCGCAGCCTGAAGCACGCGCAGCTCGTTCGCGCCGAGGGTATCCCCGCGTCCTACGAGCTCTTCGTGCGCGAGCAGCTGGATGCGCTCTCCGGCCTGCTGCCGCGTCTCGTCACGGACGTGACGCGCCTTTCCGGCGCGCGCATCCTCGACGGCAAGTTCACCGCCGTCCAGCAGGCCATTGGCGCGCCGAAGCCGCGCGCGTGCGCCGCGCGCTACCTGCAGTCCTTCGTCGACGACATCAAGGCCTCGGGCCTGGTGGCGCGCCTGATCGAGCGCCATGGCGCCAGGGGCGTGAGCGTGGCGCGCTAACGGTAGTTGCGCAGAGCCGGAACGATCCAGAAGGGCGTCGCCGCCAGCGCGATGAAGGCGAGCGAGAAGCCCAGTCCGACCTGGTAGCCGCCGGTAAGGTCGTGCAGCACGCCGCCCATCAGCGAGCCGAACGCCGCGCCCAGTGCGTTGCAGGCGTACACGGTGCCGTAGATCGTCGCCACGCTCGGCCCGGCGAACTGGCGCGCGCAGATCGAGGAAATGATCGGGCCGCGCGTGCCCATGCACAGGCCGAACACCGCCGCGAAGAGGACGAGCAGCGCGATCGACGGCGAGAACGTGATGCCGGCCAGCAGCAGCATGCCGGCGGCCGTGCCCGCGAAGCTCGCGCTCACCGTACGCCGCGCGCCGAAGCGGTCGGCGACCAGCCCGCTGCTCATGATGCTGATCGAGGACAGCATGCCGAGGACGCCGAAGGTGGCGGCCGCGGCGAGCGGCGAATAGCCGGCATCGATGAGGAGGGCCACCAGCTGCACGAGGATCGAGTACATGCCCGTGGCGGTGCAGAAGAACACCGCCGCGAGACCCCAGAAGATGCGCGTGCGCATCGCGCGCCGCGGCGTCCAGCCCTCGCCCGGCGCGGCCTGGCCGGCGCGTGCCTGGTATTCGGCATGGCCGGCGGCGAACCGCTTCCAGGGCACCGCGAACAACACGAGCGGCACCAGCAGCAGCAGCGCGGTGCCGAAGGCGTGGTAGGCGGCGCGCCAGCCGTGCAGGCTCACCAGCTGCTGCGCGATGGGCACGAACATCACGGTCCCGACCCCGATCGCCGAGAAGGCGATGCCGATCGCGGTGGACAGGCGCGCGCGGTACCAGCGCGCGAGCAGCGCCGAGCCCGGCACCATGCCGTTCAGGCTCACGGCGATGCCGACCATCACGCCGGCGAGGAGGTAGAACTGCCAGAGGCTGCTCAGCCCCTGGGCGAGGAAGAACGCCGACCCCAGGCAGGCCGTGCCCAGGCCGTACACCCAGCGCGGCCCGAGCCGGTCGAAGAGCATGCCGACCAGGGGCGCGGTGAAACCGTTGACCAGCAGGTAGATCGCGTAGACGCCGGTCAGCTGCGAGCGCGTCCAGCCGAACTCGCGCTCCAGCGGCACGAGGAACACCGCGTAGGTGTCCGCGATGCCGCGCCCCAGCATGTTGAGGACGAAGCAGGCCGCCAGCACGGCGACCGCGGTGCCGCGCGCCGGCAGCTTCAATTCGCTTCCGTCTTTTCCAGGCCGAACACCTGGCGCAGGTAGGCGAGGTAGCCCGGGTCCTTGCTCACGGTCTTGCCCGGCGCGTCCGAGACCTTGGCCACCGGCTGGCCGTTGCACTCGGTCATCTTGATGACGATGTTGATCGGCTCGACGCCGAGGTCGTTGGTCAGGTTGGTGCCGATGCCGAAGGAGGTGAGCGCGCGGCCCTGGAAACGGCGCGCGATCTCGATCGCCAGGGGCACGGTGAGCTGGTCGGAGAAGATCAGCGTCTTGGCGCGCGGATCGACGCGGTTGCGGCGGTAGTGCTCGATCATGCGCTCGCCCCACTCGAAGGGGTCGGCCGAGTCGTGGCGCGCGCCGTCGAACAGCTTGCAGAAATACATTTCGAAGTCGCGCAGGAAGGCGTCGGTGCCGTAGGTGTCGGAGATCGCGATGCCGAGGTCGCCGCGGTATTCCTTCGCCCAGACGTCGAAGGCGAACACCTGCGAGTCGCGCAGCCGCGGGCCCAGCGCCTGGCAGGCCTGCATGTACTCGTGCGCCATGGTGCCGAGCGGGGTCACGCCGTGCTTCATCGCCAGCCAGACGTTGGAGGTGCCGGCGAAGCGATCGGGGATGTCGCGCTTGAAGCCGCCGATGACCTCGTCGTGCCAGGCGCGCGAGAAGCGCCGCCGGGTGCCGTAGTCGGAGATGCGGAACGTGAGTTCCGGCTCGAGCGCGCGCACCAGGCCGATCTTCGCCTGCAGGCGGCGGCGCCCTTCGGCGAAGTCCGGCCGCGGCTGCGTGCGCCGGAAGTACACCTCCGAGACGCTCGCCAGCACCGGGATCTCGTACAGGATGGTGTGCAGCCAGGGCCCCCGGATCGCGATCTCCAGGCCGGGAGACTCCGCCACGCGCTTGACATGGATGTATTTCTCGTTGAACTGGAACAGGCCGAGGAAATCGACGAAATCCGACTTCATGAAACGCAGTCCGCGCAGGTAGGCCAATTCCTCCTCGCGGAAGCGCAGCCTGCACAGATCGGCCACCGCCGAGCGGATTTCCTCCGCGTGCGGCGCGAGATCCACCCCCGGGGTCCGGCACTTGAACACGTACTCCACCTGCGCGCCCGGAAAGTGATGCAGCACCACCTGCATCATCGTGAACTTGTAGAGGTCGGTATCGAGCAGCGAGTCGATGACCATCGGGCGATTCTACCCGCCCTGCGATAATCGACCGATGTGCGGACGCTACACGCTGCATGCCCATCCGGATGTCGTGGCCCTTCTTTTCGGGCTGTCGGAAGTGCCCGCCTATCAGCCGCGCTTCAATATCGCCCCGGCTTCGCAGGTGCTGATCGTTCGCCGCGATCAAGAACGCAATGTCGCTGCGCAGGTCCGCTGGGGCCTGGTGCCGCGCTGGGCGAAGGACCCTTCGATCGGGGCGCGCATGAACAACGCGCGCGCGGAAACGGTGGCGCAAAAGCCCTCGTTTCGCGAGGCCTACCGCAAGCGCCGCTGCCTGATCCCGGCGAGCGGCTTCTACGAGTGGAAGGCCGAAGGCGGGCGCAGGCAACCCTACTACGTCTATCCGGCGGGCGCCGAGCTGTTCGCCTTCGCCGGCCTGTGGGAGCGCTGGCAGGGACCGCATCTTTCCCTTGAAACCTGCGCCATCATCACCACCGAGGCGAACGCGAAGATGGCGCCGGTGCACGAGCGCATGCCCGTGATCGTCTCCCCCGCCGACTACCCGGCCTGGCTGACCGGCGGCGAAGTTCCCCTCAAGCCCTGCGCGGACGAGGCGATCGGCATCCGCCGCGTCAGCCGCGCCGTCAACAATGCCCGCGTCGACCATGCGGGCCTGGTCGAGCCCGAGGCGGGCTGAGTTGCGGGCCCGCCGCCACTGGATATAATGCCACCACTGGACATGGGCACAGTGCCCTGGAGGCGAGCATGAGCGAAACCCTGACCGAGCGGCAGTCGGAGATCCTGCGCCTCATCAAGGAACTGACCGAGGTGTCGGGGTTCCCGCCCACGCGCGCGGAGATCGCCGAGCGCATGGGCTTTCGCTCGGTCAACGCCGCCGAGCAGCACCTGCGGGCCCTCGAGCGCAAGGGCGCGCTGGACATCTCCTCGGGCGCCTCGCGCGGCATCCGCGTCCGGGAAAAGGGCGGCCACCGGGTCGGGCGGCTGCTCGAGCTGCCGGTGATTGGCCGCGTCGCCGCCGGCTCGCCGATCCTCGCCGAGGAGCACGTGCTGGCCCGCTACCAGGTCGACCCGAACCTGTTCACGCCGCGCGCCGACTACCTGCTGCGCGTGCGCGGCCTGTCGATGCGCGACGCCGGCATCCTCGAAGGCGACCTGCTCGCCGTCCACCGGACCGCCGAAGCGCAGAGCGGCCAGATGGTGGTCGCGCGCGTCGGCGGCGAGGTCACGGTCAAGCGGCTCAAGCGCCGCGGCCACGCGGTGCAGCTGCTGCCGGAGAACCCGGATTTCGAGCCGATCGAGCTCGACCTGCGCCGCGACGAGATGGCGATCGAAGGCATTGCCGTGGGCGTGATCCGCAGCGGCAAGAATCTGTAAGCGCGGCGACACTCTCCCCCGCGCGCGGAGGCTGCGCCTATAATTGCCGGGCCCGAATTCGGGCCCGCCGATGGATTTCGCCCGCACCGCCACCGCACAAGCCGCCGCGCGCGACCTGCAGCAGTCTGCCGATCCGCGCATGGTTCTCGCCGATCGCGTCGAGCACCTCTTCGCCCAGATGCCGATCGCCATCGGCGCCACCATTGTCGCCGGCATCTTCGCCACGCTCGAGCTGCAGGGCCGGTGGTACACGGAACTGGTCTGGTACTGGGGCGCGATCGTGCTCGCCTACACCGCCGCGGCCACCGGCTTGCTGGTCTCCTACCGGCGCAGCCCGACCCGGCATGCCGATGCCGAGCAGTGGCTGCGCTCCATCGGCATCGCGGCGCTGGCCAACGGCGTGAGCTGGGGCCTCGCCGGCGCCGTCTTTTTCCGCTCCCTCGCCGACGACCAGCAGGTATTCCTCTCTTTTCTGGTCGCCGGCGTGACCTCGATCGGTATCCCGATCTATGCCGCGTCGTGGCCGATCTTCGCGATCTACGCGGCCGGGATCCTGTTTCCATTCACCTATGTGCTGGCGACGCTGGGCAGCAGGCTTTTCTTCGACATTGCGCTGCTGGTGCCGGTCCTGTACGCCGTCTACGTCGGCATCGCCTACCGCCTGCATCAGGTCTTCGCCTCCGGCTACCGCCTGCGCCATGCCTACAGCAAGCTGACCGAGGACTACAGCGCGCTCAACCAGCGTCTGGGGCAGCAGCTGGTCGAGCTGGAGGAGGCGCGCCGGCAGGTCGAGGCCTCGGGCCGCAAGCTGGCCCTGTTCGCCGAGCGCTCGCCGATCGCGGTGTTCGAGTTCGACGCGCACGGGATCGTCCTCAGCGCGAACCCGGCGGCGGAAACCCTGTTCGGCTACGGCGCCGCGGAGCTGATCGACCGCACCGCGACCGAGACGCTGTTCCAGACGATGGGCAAGGCGGACATCGCCAGGCGCTGGCGCGAGCTGATCCGCTCGCGCAGCCCGATGTTCGGCCTGCGCGCCGCCTCGACCCGGCGCGACGGCGCCGAGATCACCTGCGAGTGGAGCCTGACGCCGCTCGTGAACGCCGAGAACCGGGTGATCTCGGTGATCGTGCAGGGCCGCGATATCACGCAGCAGCTCGAGGCAGAGCGCATGAAGCAGGAATTCACCTCGACGCTGAGTCACGAGTTGCGCACGCCGCTCACCTCGATCATCGGCTCGCTGCAGCTGATCAACTCCGGCGTGCTCGGCGACATCGACAAGGACGTGCTCGAGCTGACCAGCATCGCCGAGCGCAACGGCCAGCGCCTGCTCGACCTGATCAACGATATCCTCGACGTGGAGAAGATCGAGTCCGGCAAGCTGACGCTGTTTCCCGAGCCGATGCAGCTCAGCGACATGGTCGCCGAGTCGCTCACGCTCAACCGCGGCTTCGCCGAGCGCTTCAAGGTGCGCCTGGCGGCCGAGGGCGAGCTGCCCGCCGTGCGCGTGAACGCCGACCGCAAGCGCCTGCTGCAGGTCATGACGAACCTGCTGTCCAACGCGGCCAAGTTCTCCCCCGAAGGCTCGACCATCCAGGTGGGGATACAGGTCGAGGCGGGCAGCGCGCGGGTCGCGGTCAACGACCACGGCCCGGGAATCCCCGAGGGTTTCCGCGGCCGCATCTTCGGGCGCTTCGCCCAGGCCGACATGTCCTATACCCGCCAGAAGGGCGGCACCGGCCTCGGACTTTCGATCTGCAAGCGACTGATCGAGATGATGAACGGTAAGATCGGCTTTTGCGACCGCAGCGGCGGCGGCACGACCTTCTGGTTCGAGCTGCCGGTGCACCACTGACAGGAACGCCATGCCGGCGAACGCGCTCAACCGGATCTGCTACGTGGAAGACGACGAGGACATTCAGCGGATCGTGCGCATGTCGCTCGAGCGCGTGGGCGGGATGACCGTGGAGATCGTCGGCGACCCCATGGCCGCGATCGCGCGCATCCGCGCCTTCAAGCCCGAGCTGGTGATGCTCGACTGGATGATGCCCGGCATGGACGGGCCGGCGCTGTTCCGCGAAATGCGCGCAACCGGCGATCTCAAGGACCTGCCGGTGGTCTTCATCACCGCCAAGGCTTCGCAGCGCGACCTGGACGAGCTGCGCGCGATGGGCGCCGCGGGCACCATCTCCAAGCCCTTCTCCCCCAAGGAGCTGCCGGACCAGCTCCGGGCGATCTGGGCGGCCCTGCCTTAGCAGCCCTACATTTTTTGCGTCCGCTCGGCGCCGATGACGCCGGTGCCCTGGTAGAACTTGCGCGACAGGAAGCCGATCACCTCGTCGGCGTTGCGAAAGCGCGCGTCGCGGTCCTTCTCGAGCAGCTTGTCCATCAGCCTCTGGTAGGCCGAGAGCTGCCCCGGCAGGTCGGGCGGCTGCGTGTTGAGGTGATGCAGCGCCACTTCCACGGCGGTCTCGCCGTCGAAGAGGTGCATGCCGGTCAGCATCTGGTAGAGGAGCACGCCCGCGCTGTAGATGTCGGTGCGCAGGTCCAGGGCCGCGCCGCGCACCTGCTCCGGGCTCATGTAGCGCGGCGTGCCGAGGATCTCGCCGTGGCCGGTGCGGTCGATGGCGTCGATGTGCTTGGCGATGCCGAAATCGAGGATCGCCAGGCTGCCGTCGGCGCGGAACATCAGGTTCTGCGGCTTGAGGTCGCGGTGCAGGATGCCCTGCTCGTGGATGTCGCCCAACGCGAACATCAGCTCGCGGAAGATCCTCAGGCACTCCTCCGGCGGCAGCGCCTTGTTGCCCAGGCGCTTGTTCAGGTCGCCGCCGTCGAAGAACTCCATCACCAGGTAGGCGTGCTCCGCCGACACGCCGTGGTCGTGGATGCGCGCCACGTGCCGGCTCTGGATGCGCGCGACCAGCCGGTATTCCTCGATGAAGCGCTCGAGCGCGTTGCGGTCGCCCGTCACCTCGCTGCGCAGGATCTTCACCACCAGCGGTTCGTCGTCGCCCTCGCGCGCGGCGAGGTACACGCGCGACATGCCGCCCTCGCCGATCAGCCGCAGCACCTTGATGCCGGCAATGTGGATGCGCGCGCCCAGCTCGTGACCCGCCTGCCGCGCGAGAATCTCGGGCCGCGGCTGCGTCTTCTCGATCGTGCCGCGCGCCAACTCGCGCACCGAGGTCACCAGCTTCTCGCGCGTCAGCTCCTGCTTGCGCTGGTAGTCGTCGGCGCCCGCCTTCATCGCGCGCACCGCGATCACCTCGTTGCCGGCGCCGGTGAGGAACATCACCGGCGGGCAGTCGGAGCGCCGCTTGAACTGCGCGAGCCATTCCAGGCCGTCGCCGCGGCCGAGCATGTAGTCGAGGATCACGACGTCGAAATCGCCGAGCGGGAACGACGCGTCCGGCATGTCGCGCACGAGCGGATCGAACTGCTCGACCACGGACTCGGGCCACTCCTGCCTGAGATAGTGCGCGAGGATGTTCCGCAAATCCTCGTCGTCGTCGATGATGAGGACTTTCACCTTCCCCCCTGGGCCGCCGCGGCTCCCCTCAGCCGGCGCGCCCGAGTCGCAACGATACCACCTCGACCGGCTCGGCCTTGCCTTTCAGCTCGACGGCGCGCTTTCGCAGCTCGCCGGCGAGGCTCGCCCCCAGCGCCCGGGCCGCGCGCGGCCCGATCAGCACCTCGTTGGGCTCCGCCCGCTGCATGAGCCGCGCGGCGATGTTCACCGGGTCGCCGATGATGGTGTAGCTGGTGAAGCTGGGGGTGCCGACGTTGCCGACCACGACCTCCCCCGCCTCGATGCCCACGCCCACGCCGGTGGAGAGACCGTGTTCCCGTTGCCAGCGCGCGCCCACTGGGCCGAAGCTGCGGATCACGGTGCGCCCGGTGTTGAGGGCGCGCTCGGCCGCATCCGGCTGCGACACGGGCACGTTGAAGCCCACCAGCATGCTGTCGCCGGCCATGCTGAACACGGTGCCCTCGTTTTCGTGCACCGCGGCGGTGACCACGGCGAAATACTCGTTCAGCATCGGCACGATGCTCGATACCGGCACGGTTTCGGACAGGCGCGTGAAGCCGCGCAGGTCGGCGAACAGCGCCACCACCAGCGCCCGCTGCGACAGGTCGCGGAAGACGTCGCCGCCGCGCGGGCTTTCGCGCAGCACGCGCTCGGCCAGGCGCGGCGACAGGTAGCGCGAAAAAGCCTTGCGGATCGCCTCCTTCTCCTGCACTTGCGCCGCCAGCCGGCGGCCTTCGAGCTCCTTGCGCGTCTCGTGCAGCCGGCGCAGCGTGTTGACGCGCGCGATCAGCTCCTCGCGGTGCACGGGCTTGGAGAGGAAATCGTCCGCCCCCGCCCGGATGCCGCGCACGCGGCTGTCCTGGTCCTCGAGCGCGGTCACCAGCACCACCGGCAGCAGCGCGGTGGCCTCGCTCGCCTTCAGGCGCCGGCAGATCTCAAAGCCGTCCGGCCCCGGCATCTGCACGTCGAGCAGCACCAGGTCCGGCGGGTCGGCGGCGATCGCGGCGAGCGCCGCGTGGCCATCATTCACGGTCTCGGCGTTCAGCCCCTGCTGCGCGAGCAGGCGCGCGAGAAAGGCCGACATGTCCTGATCGTCGTCCACCACCAGCACGCGGAACTGCGCGCGGCCGGCGGCCGCGTCATTCATAGACGATCTTGACTCTGGCGAGGTAGTCGGCGTACTCGGCGAAGCTCGTCTCGAGGGTGGCGCGGTCGCTCGCCTTGGCGCCATCCTCGATGCGCTTGCCGAGCTCGGAAACTTTCTCGAAGCCGTAGGAGTTGCCGACGCCTTTCATGCGGTGGCCGACCTGGCGCAGTTGCTCGAAATCGCCGCCGGCGAGCGCGCCGCGCAGCGTTTCCAGCTCCTTGGCGCGGTTCTTCATGAACGTCGGGATCAGGTCCTCGAGATCCCTGGCGACGGTGACGACGATCGGTTGGCTCATGAAACGATTATAAGGTGTTGACGCAAAAGACGCTTTCGGCCCTTTTGTGAAAGTCAGTGAAAATCCCGCGAGGGCACCGTCAGGCGCCCGCGCAGCTTGCTTAACAACGCGCTCTGGTCCTCCAGCCGCCGCGCGATCAGGTGCGCGACCCGCCCTTCGCGCTCGAGCACCCCGTCCACGCCCAGCAGGCGCGCGCCGAGCAGCTCGCGGCGCTGGCGCGCGAGCAGGTCGCGCCAGACGATTACGTTCACGCAGCCGCTTTCATCCTCGAGGGTCACAAACACCACGCCGCTCGCGGTGTCCGGGCGCTGCCGGCAGGTCACCAGGCCTGCCGCGCGCACCCGGCTGCCGTGGGGCAGCCGGTTCAGGTCTTCCGCGGTCTGAAATTTCTTCGCGGAAAGAACCTCCCGCAGCAAAGCGAGTGGATGCCTGCCCAGGGTCAGGCCGAGGCTGCGGTAGTCGGCGGCGATGTCCTCGCCTTCGGAAGGGGGAGCAAGCCGGGGGAGCTTTTCGCTTGCAGGCATGTTCATGGGAGGATCCTTTTCGATCCCGGACGAGAGCCAAACCGCCGCCCTGCGGTGGCCTGCCAGCGAGCGCAGCACGCCCGCCGTTGCGAGGCAGTTGAGGTCCTTGCGGCTCAGGCCGGCGCGCTGCGCGAGCCCGGCGACCGAGGCGTGCGGCGCGCATGCGGCAATGCGCCTGCCCGCGGCCTCGGCAAGACCGCCGACCATGCGCAGGCCCAGGCGCACCGCCGCCTGCCCGCCCTCGCCTTCCAGCGTGCAATCCCATTGGCTGAACGCGACATCCGCGGGGCGCACCTCGACGCCGTGCCGGCGTGCGTCCTGCACCAGCTGCGAAGGGCTGTAGAAGCCCATCGGCTGGCTGTTGAGCAGCGCGGCGAGAAAGGCCGCCGGGTGGCGGCATTTCAACCAGGCAGAAAAATACACCAGCAGCGCAAAGCTCGCCGAATGCGATTCGGGAAAGCCGTAGTCGCCGAAGCCGAGGATCTGGCGGTAGATCCGGTCGGCGAATTCCGTCGAGTAACCGCGCTCCTGCATCCCGCGCTTCAGCCGCGCCTCGAACGGCTCCAGGCCGCCTTTTCTCTTCCACGCCGCCATCGCGCGGCGCAGCTGGTCGGCTTCTCCCGGCGTGAAGCCGGCGGCGGCCATCGCCAGCTGCATCACCTGCTCCTGGAAAATCGGGATGCCGAGCGTGCGCTCGAGCACCGCGCGCACCGCTTCGCTCGGGTAGACGACCGGCTCGAGGCCCTGCCGGCGGCGCAGGTAGGGATGCACCATGCCGCCCTGGATCGGCCCCGGGCGCACGATCGCCACCTCGATCACCAGGTCGTAGAAATTCTTCGGCCGCAGGCGCGGCAGCATTGACATCTGCGCGCGCGACTCGATCTGGAACACGCCCACGGTGTCGGCGCGCTGGATCATCTCGTACACCGCGGGGTCTTCACGAGGAATGTCTTGAAGTTTTTTACCTATGAAATCCAATCCCCGGCGCAGCGCCGACAGCATCCCCAGCGCCAGCACATCCACCTTGAGCAGCCCGAGCGATTCCAGGTCGTCCTTGTCCCACTGGATCACGCTGCGCCCGGGCATCGCCGCGTTCTCCACCGGCACCAGCTCGGCGAGCGGCCCGCGCGAGATGACGAAGCCGCCGACGTGCTGCGACAGGTGGCGCGGGAAGCCGACCAGGTCACCTGCGAGCGCGAGCAGGTTGCGCGCCTCCGGGGACCCGGGGTCGAGCCCGGCCTCGCGCAGGCGCTCGGGCAGGACCGCCCTGCCGTCCCACCAGGCGAGCAGGCCGGAGAAATTTGCCTCGATCTCGAGCGCCCGGCACAGGTCGCGCAGCGCGCTCCTCGGGCGGTAGCGGATCACCGTGGCCGCCAGCGCGGCGCGCTCGCGGCCGTATTTTCCGTAGACGTACTGGATCACTTCCTCACGCCGTTCGTGCTCGAAGTCGACGTCGATGTCGGGCGGCTCGTTGCGCTCGCGGGAAACGAAGCGCTCGAAGAGGGCGTGGCCGTTCTGCGGGTCGACCTCGGTGATGCCGAGGCAGTAGCAGATCGCCGAGTTGGCGGCCGAACCACGGCCCTGGCAGAGGATCCCGCGCGAGCGCGCGAAGCGCACCACGTCGTGGACCGTGAGGAAGAAAGCCTCGTAGCCCAGGTCGGCGACCAGCGCGAGCTCGTGCTCGAGCATCGCGGCCACGCTGGCCGGCACGCCGCCGGGAAAGCGCGCGGCGGCGCCCGCGCCGGCGAGCCTGCGCAGGTGCGAGGACGGGGTCTCGCCCGGCGGCACCAGCTCTTCGGGATACTCGTAGCGCAGCTCGTCGAGGAAGCTTGCGCAGCGGCCGGCGATCTTTACGGATTCTGCCATTAAATCAAAAGGATAAATACGAGCAAGCCGCGCCCGCAGGCGCAGGTGCCGCTCGCCATTGGGGAACAGATTCCTGCCGCAGCGCGCCACCGGCATGCCCAGGCGGATCGCCGTGAGCGCGTCCTGCAGGCGCCGGCGCGAGCGCAGGTGCATGTGTACGCCGCCCGCCGCGACCAGGGGCAGGCGGGAGTGTTTTGAAATCGTTTCCAGCCGTCTCAGTTTCTGAAAATCATTCGGGCCGTGATGCAACTCCACCGCCAGCCAGCCCCGGCCCG
>JADLES010000212.1 GCA_020845995.1 Burkholderiales bacterium
TAGCCGATGGTGCGGAAGAACTCGTGCTCGGTGTCGTTGAACCAGGCGACGATCCTCGGGTAGTAGACCAGCCCGAAGGGGTCCGACTCGCCCCATTGCACGGTGATTTCCTTCCAGTACATCGCTTCGGCCATGCGCGTGCTCCTGTCGCCGCGCGCGCTCAACGCGCGCCCAGTATGGTCAATTGCCGCCGCGGCAGCATTCTGCGAAAGCCGGCGTCGAAGGTGACGAGGTGCTCGCCCAGCCCGATCACGCTCGCGGCGAGCCAGGCGTCGGGCACGTCGTTGCCGGCAAGGCGCCTCTCGAGACACAGGCCGCGCAAGGATCGCCACTCTTCCTGCGCCGCCGCCCACCGGGCGCCGGGCTGCGCGAGCAGCGCGTCCACGAACTCGACGGCACGGGCCGCAGGCGCGGCATCGGGAAAGACGCGGCGGCTGGTCACCAGCCGCAGGAACGAGGCCACGACCGTGGGCACCACGGCAAGCGGCGTGCCCTCGTCGATTCGCTCCCGCAGCCAGCCTGCGGCGGCACGGTGATGGGGGTGATCGGCGCGAAACGCCGCCACCAGCACGTTGACATCAGGCGTCATCGGCGGCATCCAGCATCGCCCGGTTGCTGCACGGGTCGATGCCGGGAGCAAGGCCGCTGGAACCCCGGTAGACCGGCAGCCTCGGCGCGCCGCCACGGCGCCCCGGCCCTTGACGGCCGCGCAACCGCAGGCGCAAGCCCTCCTCGACCAGCCGCGTCACGCTGACGCGCTCGCGCGCGCCCTGCGCCTTGGCCAGCGCGAGCAGGGCAGCGTCGAGGTCGAGCGTGGTTTTCATCGCGCGAATTATACAGATTTCTGTGTAAACAGACCGGCGCCGCCGCTACAATGAAGGCATGCAAACCGCCCTTGTTACCGGCGCGGGCCGCGGCATCGGCCTCGCCACCGCGCGCGCTTTTGCGGCGGCGGGTTGGAAGGTTCATGCCCTGGACAAGAATTTTTCGGGTTTCGATGAAAAGTCTCTTTCCAGGGTGAATTTCGACCTGCGAAACCTTGCCGATATTCCGCAGCTGATCGAATCCCTCGGCGAGATCGATACTCTTGTCAATAACGCCGGCGTCCTCTACTGCGACGCCTACGACTCGATCCCCGAAGAGCACAAGCGCGAAATCCTGGCCGTCAATCTCGAGGCGCCGGCCGCGCTTATTGAAGCTGTTTCGGTGCAAATGAAAAAACGCGGAGCCGGGCGTATCGTCAACATCGGGTCGGTGGCCGCCTTCACCGGGCACCCCGATCTCTGGTACGGCGTCAGCAAGGCGGGGATCCTCAACCTCACCAAGGCCTGGGCGAAGGAGCTGGGGCCGCACGGGGTATTGGTAAACGCGGTAGCTCCGGGTCCCACCGCGACAGCGATGTACGACCAGCTGCCGCAATCGCGCAAGGACGGCGTGATGAGAAGCGTTCACTCGGGCCGCGTCTGTACGCCCGAGGAAGTCGCGGCGGCGATCCTGTGGCTCGGCAGCGCTTGCCCACAGTACGTGAACGGGACTACGCTGGACGTCAACGACGGCTCGTATCCCCGCTGACAAACTCCTGTTGAGGCTTGCACCATGAACGCTTTCGTCGAAGCGACTCACGATGTCACCAACCAGACCCCGCCCCTCGTCGGCTACAACGCCTGGAGCGGCGATCGCGTGCTCGCCGCCGCCGTGCAGCGCGCGCAGGCCGGCTGGATCGCCGGCCAGGCCGAGGCGATGGGCGCGCTGGTCGGCTCCGAGCGCATGCAGACCCTCGCCGACCAGGCCAACCGCAACGGCCCGGTGCTGAAGACGCACGACCGGGTCGGCAACCGCATTGACGCGGTGGAGTTCCACCCCGCCTACCACGAGCTGATGCAGCTCGCCATCGGCGCCGGCCTGCACTCGCTTGCCTGGACCGCGCGGCAGAAGGACGGCTCGCGCCGCGAGGGCGCCTTCGCCGCGCGCGCCGCGCTCAACTATCTCTGGAACCAGGGCGAGCAGGGCGTTTCCTGCCCGGTATCGATGACCTTCGCCGGCATCAAGATCCTGCGCAATGCGCCCGCGCTCTCGGCCGAGTGGGAGCCGAAGCTCACCGCGACCGCCTACGACCCGCGCCCGCTGCCGATCGCGCGCAAGACCGGCGCCACCATCGGCATGGCGATGACCGAGAAGCAGGGCGGCTCCGACCTGCGCGCGAACAGCACGGTCGCCCTGCGCGACGGCGGCGCGTTCCTGCTCACCGGCCACAAGTGGTTCTGCTCGGCGCCGATGTGCGACGCGTTCCTCGCGCTCGCGCGGCTCGATGACCGCGTGACCTGCTTCCTCGTGCCGCGCTCGCTCGAGGACGGCACGCGAAACCCCTTCTACATCCAGCGCCTGAAGGACAAGATCGGCAACCGCTCCAACGCCTCCTCGGAGATCGAGTTCCGCAACACGCGCGCCTACCTGGTCGGCCCCGAGGGCCGCGGCATCGCCACGATCATCGAGATGGCGCACCTCACGCGCTTCGAGATCGTGGTGGCGAGCGCGAGCATGATGCGCGCGGGGCTCACGCAGGCGCTGCACCACTGCGCGCACCGCTCGGCGTTCGGCCGGCGGCTGGCGGAGCACGCGGCGATGCAGAACGTGCTCGCCGATCTCGCGCTCGAATCGGAGGCGGCCACGCTGCTCGCGTTCCGCCTGGCCGAGGCGTTCGACCGCGGCGGCGCGGACGCGAACGAACGGCTGCTCGCGCGCATCATGACGCCGGTGGCCAAGTACTGGCTGTGCAAGCGCAACCCGGCGTTCACCACCGAGGCGATGGAATGCCTCGGCGGCAACGGCTTCGTCGAGGACGGCCCGTTCGGGCGCCTGTACCGCGAGGCGCCGGTCAACGGCATCTGGGAAGGCAGCGGCAACGTGATCTGCCTGGACGTGCTGCGCTCCGCGGAGCGCGAGCCCGAATCGGTCGCCGCGCTCCTGAAGGAGATCGGCGCGGCGCCGGCGAACGCGCACCTGAAGGCGATGCTCGGACGGCTGCAGAAGGAATTCGCCGACCGCTCGAACCTGCAGTCGCGCGCGCGCCGGCTGGTGGAGCTCGCCGCGACCGCGCTGCAGGCAAGCCTCATGCTGCGCCACAGCGATGCGCGCGCGGCCGATGCCTTCTGCGCGAGCCGCCTGGGCGGCGACTGGGGACACGTGCTGGGCACGCTGCCCGCCGGCACCGACTGCGCCGCCCTCGCCGAGCGCCTGCGCCTCGCCGCCTGAGGCGCGCTTGCCGCGCACGCTGTTCGACAAGATCTGGGACCTGCACGTCGTCGAGGAGCTCGGCGACGGCATGCAACTGCTCTTCGTCGACCGGCA
>JADLES010000213.1 GCA_020845995.1 Burkholderiales bacterium
CGGAACTCGGCGCGGATCGCCTCCCAGGCAACGCGCACGAGATTTTCTTCCGTTTTCTCGATCAGATTCAGGGAAACCAGCTGCGCGACATCCGTGTGCACGTTCTTGTAGTCGCGCCCGAGCAGCCGGGCGAGCGCGTACACGGAAAGCGGTCCGGCCTTCGCCAGCCGCCGCAGCAGCTGCCAGCGCGCCGGCGTCAGCATCCTCAACAATAGCGGCAGGTCGGCGAACGAGAGCAGCGCCAGCGGCTCGGGCGCCTTGCGCCCCGAGGCGAGGTGCCAGGCCGCCTCGAAGCGGTCGAGCGCGTCCTCGCGCGTGCTAATCCCGAGATAGAGCTTTCTCGACATCGCGCTCGAAGTCATAGCGCAACTTCTCCACCGACTTGAACTCGTAGTGCCGGCCGCTGCGGTACTCGACCAGCACCCGCCCGCGTCTGCGGCAGGCCAGACGGTAATTCGTGTGCGAGCCGAAAAAAATCTCCAGCGAAATCCCGTCGGCAAGCAGGAGGTGTTCCTCGAACATATATGGCTTTATACACCATAGCCAGATGGGCGTAAAATGCCAGGCATGGCTGCCGCCGAGCGCTTCTTCAACCTCTACCAGCACGGCTTCGCGCGCGTGGCGCTGGCCACGCCGCCGGTGCGCATCGGCGAGCCGATGGCCAACGCCGCGGCGACGCTCGCGCTGATGAAGCAGGCGGCGCGCGGCAAAGCGATGGTCGCGGTCTTTCCCGAGCTCGGGCTCTCGGCCTACAGCTGCGAGGACCTCTTCCATCAGCAGGCGCTGCTGCGCGCAACCGAAGCGGCGCTCGCCTGGCTGCTGGCGCGCTCGAAGGAGTTGCCGCTGGCCGCCTTGGTAGGCCTGCCGGTGGTGGTGGACGGCCTGCTCTACAACTGCGCGGCGCTCCTCTGCCGCGGCAGGCTCCTCGGCGTGGCGCCGAAAACCTACCTGCCCAACTACCGCGAGTTCTACGAGCTGCGCCAGTTCACCCCCGGCGGCGGTTCGGTACGGGAGATCCCTGTTGCCGGTCAGTCCACCCTGTTTGGACCGCTTCTGTTCAGAATGAAGGAGCTGCCCCGGCTGGTCCTGTTCGCCGAGATCTGCGAGGACCTGTGGGTGCCGGCGCCGCCGTCCTCGTTCGCGGCGCTCGCCGGGGCGACGGTGATCGCCAACCTCTCGGCCTCCAACGTGCTGGTCGGCAAGGACCAGTACCGCAAGGAGCTCGCCGGCAACCAGTCGGCGCGCTGCATCGCCGCCTACCTCTACAGCGCCGCGGGGGCGGGCGAATCGACCACCGATCTCGCCTGGGACGGCCATGCGCTCGCCTTCGAGAACGGCACGCTGCTCGCCGAGTCGCGCCGCTACGCGCCCGAGCCGCAGCTCACCTTCGCCGACGTCGACCTCGAGCGGCTGGAGGCCGACCGCATGCGACAGAACTCCTTTGGCGAGTCGGCGCGGCGCCATGCGGCCGAGCTTGATCGATTCAGGACCCTGGATTTTTCACTGGACGTTCCCCGAGGGAAAATTCCCCTCAAAAGGCAAATCCCCAGGTTCCCCTACGTGCCCGCGGACCCCGCGACGCGGGATGCGCGCTGCGAGGAGGTCTACCGCATCCAGGTCGCGGGGCTCGTAACGCGCCTGCGCGCCACCGGCTTGACGAAGCTCGTCATCGGGGTATCGGGCGGCCTGGATTCGACGCAGGCGCTGATCGTCTGCGCCCGGGTCATGGACGAGCTCGGCCTGCCGAGGCGAAACATCCTCGCCTATACCATGCCCGGCTTCGCCACCTCCACCCGCACGCGCTCCAGCGCCTGGCAACTCATGCGCGCGGTGGGCGCGAGCGCGGAGGAGATCGACATCCGCCCCTCCTGCATGCAGATGTTCCGCGACATCGGCCACCCGTTCGCGAAGGGCAGGAAGGTCTACGACATCGCCTTCGAGAACGTGCAGGCGGGCGAGCGCACCAGCCACCTCTTTCGCCTCGCCAACCTGCGCGGCGGCCTGGTGGTGGGCACCGGTGATCTCTCGGAGCTGGCGCTCGGCTGGGCAACCTATGGCGTCGGAGACCATATGTCGCACTACAACGTCAATGTCAGCGTGCCGAAGACGCTGATCCGGTACCTGATCGGCTGGGCGGCGAAGTCCGGGCCGTTCGACGACGCGGTGACGAAGGCTCTGACGCGCGTCCTCAACACCGAGATTTCCCCCGAATTGAAGCCGAACCAGAAGACCGAGGACGTCATCGGCCCCTACGAGCTGCAGGACTTTCACCTGTACTACACGCTGCGCTTCGGCTATGCGCCGGCCAAGGTCGCGTTCCTCGCCTGGACCGCCTGGCGGGACAAGTACTCGCTCGGGGAGATCCGCAAGTGGCTGGAGGTGTTCCTGCGGCGCTTCTTCCAGACCAGCCAGTTCAAGCGCAGCGCCCTGCCCAACGGCCCGAAGGTGGGCTCGGGCGGCTCGCTCTCGCCGCGCGGCGACTGGCGCGCGCCCGCGGACGGCAGCGCCGCGGCCTGGCTGGAGGACCTGAGGAAAGTGCCTTCCACCGCAGCCTAGGCCGCGGTGGCCTCTTATTGCGGCTTGATGCCGGCCGCCTGCAGGATCTTCTGCGTGTCCTCGATCTCCTTTTTCACGAAGGCGGTGAACCCGGCGAGCGAGAGACTGCCCGGCACGGTACCGAGCTTCGTCAGCCGCTCGCGCGTATCCGGGGCGGCGAGCGCCGCGAGCACATCCTTGTTGATCTTCGCGGCGACCTCGGCCGGCATGTTCGCCGGCCCCCACAAGCCGACCCACAGCGTGTAGTCGAAGCCCGGGTAGCCCTGCTCGGCCACCGTCGGCACGCTCGGCAGCAGCGGCGAGCGCTGCGCGCTCGAGAGCGCGAGCGCGACGGCCTTGCCGCCGGCGACGTGCGGCAGCGCCGCGTTGAGCGGCGCCCAGTAGCAGCAGGTGCGCCCGCTGATCGTGTCGCCGATGGCCTCCGGCGTGCCCTTGTACGGCACGTGGGTCACCTGCACGCCCGTCGCGATGAGCAGCTTCTCGATGTTGAAGTGCGTGCCGCTGCCCACGCCCGCCGAGGCGAAGTTGAGCTTGCCGGGATTGGCCTTCGCCTGCGCGACGAAGTCGGCGAGCGTTTTCAGGCCGGAGTCGGGGCTGGTGATCATCACGTTCGGCCCGCCCCCGAGCAGCGCGAGGTTAGTGAAGTCCTTGAGCGTGTCGTAGGGGAGCTTCGCGTAGATGCCCGGGTTGGCGGCATGCGCCGAGGAATTGGCGAGCAGCGTGTAGCCGTCGGGCGCCGAATCCACCACCACTTTCGATCCGATCGAGCCGCCCGCGCCGGCGCGGTTTTCCGCGACCACCGGCTGGCCCCACATCTCCTGGAGCTTGGCCGCCACCACCCGGCCGATGATGTCGGTCGAGCTGCCCGGCGTGAACGCGATCACCAGCCGGACGGGCTTGCCGGGGAAGCCCTGCGCGAGCGCCGAAAGGGAAAAGAAAAATCCCGCAACAAAGAAGCAACCTTTACGAAAGTCCATCTCCCACCTCCACGTTCTCCGGTATCAGTTTCAGTCCCGACGCTTCCGCCTGCTGCAGCAGCAGCGTGGCGAAATCCTGCTCGGTCCAGCCCTGGCCGATCATCGACTGGATCAGGTCGCGCGTCGCGCTCGCCAGCGGCAGCGGCACCTCGAAGCGCCGGCCCGCGTCCAGCCCCAGGTCCATGTCCTTCCTCAGCAGCTGAGGCGTGAACGTCACCTTGAAGTCCAGGTTGACGAAGGCGGGCGTCTTGTAGCGCGTGAAGGTCGAGCCCATCACGCTCTGGTTCATGAACTCGAGAAAGGCATGGCGCGGCACGCCGGCCTTCTCGGCGAGCACCGTGACCTCGGCGAGCGACTGCGTCACCACCCCGAGGAACACGTTGTGGCAGATCTTGACGATGCGCGCGAGCTCGCCCTCGCCGACCCAGCTCGAGCCCTTGCCCATGGCGTCGAGGAAGGGCTTCGCCTCCTCGTAGGCTTGCTTCGGCCCTGAGCAAACGAACGATAGCTTGCCGGCCTTGATCACCTTCGCGTTCCCGGACACGGGCGCAGCCAGGTACTGGATGCCCTTCTTCTCCAGGATCTCGCGGAGCTCCGCCGAGCCCTCCAGGGAGATCGAAGAGCATTCGATCAGCATTCTCGGCTTCGCGTTACCCTTGAGCAGATTGGTGACGACCTCCTTCACGTCTTTCCAGGTCGAAACCATGCAGAACACGATGTCGCGCGAGGCGAGCTCGTCGATCCGGTGCGCCGCTTTCGCCCCGTACTTTTCCAGCGGCGCCGCCTTCTCCCTGGTGCGGTTCCAGACGAGCACGTCGGAGCCCGACTTGGCCAGGCGCCCGGCCATCTCGAAGCCCATGCGCCCGGCGCCGATCCAGCCTACGGTGTGCCTGCTTTTCATTCTGGATTCTCTTCCTCAATAAGCATTTGCGACCGGCAGCTCGTTCGCCGGATACAGAGAGATGATCTTCGCGCCCTCCTGCGTGAGCACCACCTCCTCCTCGATGCGCGCCGCCGAGACCCCGTCCTTCGCCGGGCAGAAGGTCTCGACGGCGAACACCATGCCCGCCTTCAGCTCGTAGGGCTCGATGAAGGAGTTGAGGCGCGAGATGAGCGGCCGCTCGTGCAGTCCCAGCCCCAGGCCGTGGCAGAAGTTCAGGCCGAAAGCCGCCATCTCGGTCTCAAAGCCGATCTCGGTGGACTTGGGGAACATCTTCGCCACCTTGTCGGTGCCGATGCCGGGTTTGAGCATCGAGATCGCGCCATCCATCCACTGGCGCGCGCGCTGGTAGGCGTCCTTCTGCGCCGGCGTCGCCCTGCCCACCGAGAACGTGCGGTAGTAGCAGGTGCGGTAGCCGATGAAGGAATGGATGATGTCGAAGTAGGCCTGGTCGCCGGGGCGGATGAGACGATCCGTGAAGTTGTGCGGGTGCGGCGAGCAGCGCTCGCCGGCGATCGCGTTGATCGCCTCCACGCAGTCCGAACCCATCTCGTAGAGGCGCTTCGACGCCAGGGCTACGATCTGGCTCTCCTTCACGCCGGGCTTGAGAGCGCCGGTGATGTCCTGGTAGACGCCGTCGACCATCGCCGAAGCCGTGTTCAGCAGCGTGATCTCGTCGTGGCTCTTCACCTCGCGCGCCATCAGCATCATCTGCTGGCCGTCGCGCACCCGGACGCCCTGCTTCTGCAGCGCGAACAGGAACCCGGGCTCGCAGACATCCAGCCCGAGCGGCATCCCGGCGACGCCCTCGCGCGCGAGGATGTCCTTGATCTCCTTCGCCGCCGCTTCGAACAAACCCACCCCCGGTCCGATCGCACCGCGCATGCCGGGGTTGCCCGCGCGCACGTGGTCTTCCTTCAGCCAGGGGCAGTACAGCCTGTGGTGCCGCGCTGCCGAGCCGAAATCCCACACCCAGGGCTCGCCCGTGCCGGTGAGCAGGCAGTAGCGGATCAGCTTGTCCCGCGCCCACTCGCCGATGACGGTGGAGGAGATGTAGCGGATGTTGTGCTGGTCGAAGCACAGCATCGCGCCGAGGCCCGACTTGGCCAGCGACTGGCGCGTGCGCGCGAGCCGATAGCGGTGCAGCCGCCGGAAATCGACGCGTTCCTCAAAGTCGACCTGCGTGATCCCCGGCGCCTGCAGCGGCCGATGCCACCTGTGCATCGGCTTCAGGTCATCGGGATCCGCCGGGATGAACTTCGGCTTCTTCGAGCGCGTCGCCATAGGACCCGCAGGATAGCAAACAACAAATGGGGACAGACCCCATTTTTCTCATCTAGCGCAGAATCGCCAGTCCTTCGGCAAGCGAGGGCTGCGATGCCACTCCCGTGAGCCTGGGAAGCGCGGCCGGATTCGCCACGCTCAGCAGCGCGTCCAGTGACATGCTTCCGCCCGGGGCCTGGCTACCCGACCCCGGAAGTCCCCAGCCTATGCTCCAGGTGCCGTCGCCTCCGCCGATATCGGCTTCGGCGGTTCCCGGATGGCGATCATGCCAATCGTGCATGGCGCTGTTCCAGGCTTCAACCTCGTCGCCCGTGGGTTCAGGCACTTCCTGCACCTCCCGCTCCAGGCGGCGCTCCTCGAACTGCCGAACCGCTTCCGCGTATTGCTCGCCAAGGTTCGCGCGGCCAGTTTGCAGCAACTGGTCCAAGCTACGCAGCATGCCGCGGTAGAGCGAATCCGTCGCGCCATCGACGGCGGGCGGACCCATGAAGCCCGAGTCCACAAGCGCGTCGATCGGCAGAATATCGTCGCGTCGCGCAATGCGCGAAGGCGGATCGATCGCGGCCACATCGCCGAAGTCCGCCTCCGCGGCAACCTGGACCTCCGGCGGCAGCGAAACCTCGGGCTCCGGAGGCAAATCCGCCGGGCCGACCTGAATGCTCAGGCCGCCCGTGGATGCAGCGCCACTCGAGTCCACTGCGATCACCAGCAACTCGTGCCTGCCGGCGTCGGCGGCCGACGGCGTTCCATCCAGCGTGCGCGTCGCCGCATCGAAGTGCAGCCAGTCGGGCAAGCGCTCCCCTGCGGCCGTGATCGCATACAGATCGACCGTGTCGAAGCGGTCGGGGTCGCGTGCCATGTCGCCGGGCAGGACGACCTGCAGCACGCCGCCCGGGTCCGCGGAAACGCTCCCGAGCGAGGCGGCCATCTCGGGCGCCCGGTTGTCGGGAAGGAGTTCCGCGCGCATCTGAAGGTCGACCGGAGTCCAACTCGTGCCATCGGCGAACTCGACGCGCTCGATCGCCCCTTCTGCGGTGCGGCCGCCGCGAAACCGCACGCCGCCTGCGTCGAGCGCAAGGATGTAGTCCGTTCCGGAGGCGTACACGTCGACGTCCGCGGCGCCGGTCCCGGCGGCAAACCGCAGCGCGTCCCGGCCGCCGCCATCTTCGATCTGATCGAAGCCGTCGCCGAACGCGTACTCGTAGCGGTCATCGCCCGCGCCGCCGATCAGCCAGTCATTGCCGCCCCGGCCAGTCAGCACATCGCCCCGAGGTGACCCAAAAAGCACATCCGAATCGATGGACCCCGTCACCGGAGTGCTCGGCCCTGGCGCGTCCGGCGGGTTCAGGAGCGAATCGAGGAACGCGTCATCCCAGACCGTGCCGTCGGCGAACGACACCTGCAGCGTAGAGGGGCCCGTCACCTCGGGCCGCGGATCGGCAAGGAAGATCGAATCGCCGTCTTCGCCGATGGCGAGCTCGATCCCGTCCAGCAGCTCGACGTCCAGCGACTCACCGAGCCAGCGCGCAGTGCTTTGCCGGACTCTGGTCACCGAGACATCCTGGGGCGCGATTTCGCCTTCCATCGCCACGATCACGCCGCCGACACGCATTCCAACAAGATCGGCACCCGAACCAAGCGCCATGCGGATCACGGTCGGCTGCTCGCCTGCGCTGGCAATACCCATTCGGTCGTTTCCGGCTTCTCCATCCAGAACGTCGCCGCCGACGTCGACCGCGAGCAGGTCATTGCCGTCCCCGCCCCACAAGAAATCTCTCCCCGCCCCGGAATACAGGCTGTCGCCCCCCGCCCCGCCCATCAGGAAGTCGTCCCCGTCGCCCGCGAGCAGGGCGTCGTCGCCATCCCCGCCGTCGAGGGTATCGCCGATCGCGTCCCACTGGGAGTAGATGACATCGATGCCCGCGCCGCCGAAGATCCGGTCGGCGCCAAAGCCCGCGTCGATCACGTCGTCGCCCGAGCCACCGAAGACGAGATCATCGCCGCCACCCGCGGCGATGGTGTCGTGGCCCGAACCCGCATCGATCTCGTCGTCCCCGCCGGCCGCGCGGTCCAGAGTCATGGGGTCCAGCCGCACATTGCCGATCGTCGCGATCCCCGGTATGCCGGGCTCGGGAGACGGCTCCACGGAGTAGGTGGGAAGCGGGCCCAGAGTCCAGAGGGCGTCGATACCCGTTCCCAAGCGCTCGACGTATCCGGCTTCGCCAAGCGCGGGAATAAGCGTCATAAAGTAGAAGCTTGCCGACGGCATTTCGTACCGCTCGCGCAGCGCCAGTTGAGTCACGTCGGCGCCGATCCAGTCGTCGCCCGCGCCAGCGAAGATGCGGTCGTTCCCGGCGCCTCCTTCGATCGGGTTGGCCTCGCTGTCGCCGAAAATGGTGTCGTTCCCCTCCCCGCCCGAGAGCAGGTCGCCGACCGGGGGCGGGCTGCTGACCGGAGGCAGTTCTCCAACCGGAAGAAACTCGCCTTCCGGGGGCAGTCCGTCTCCTGAGGGCGGTCCGTCCTCCGAGGGCGGTCCGTCGAGCGCGTCTTCCGGGGACTCGCCTCCACCCGGAGCCGGTCCGCCACCCGCGGGCGGCCCGCCGCCGTCGTTGCGCGGCGCTTCCACCACGTCCTGCAGGTCGGCCAGCAGCGTCGCGGGTGCGCCCCCAAACAGGATGTCGTCACCCCATCCGCCCGCGACAATGTCTCGCCCCGGTCCTCCCTGCACCACGTCGTTCCCCGTACCGCCCCAGGCCGCGTCGTCGCCGGTGCCCGCGTCGATCCAGTCGTCGCCGCTGAGCAAGTCCTGGATGACGTCGTCCCCGCCGCCCATCACGAACCAGGTATTCCCCGGCGTTCCGAGAAATTCATAAAAGGAATCCACCCTGTCCGGGTCCGCGCCCACCCGCGCGGCGGCTGGCGGATTGCCGTAGGGATCCGGCTCGAGCGGCGGATCGAAGCGGCTCCTGTCGTAGATCGAATCGCCGAGAAGCACCCGTTCGGCGCCCGGCAAGCTGATCGACGGAACCCGCAGCCCATCAACCAGTTGAATGCCGAGATCGCCGTCGCGAAAGCCCTCGATCCGCAGGGAGCCATTTACCACCAGCGTCCCGTCGTCGAGCGCGTAGTGAAAACGCCCATCGTCGCTCCGATAGCCTTCCTCCTGGTTTCCCTGGCCACCAATGAGCTGGTCCCCGCCCGCGATCACAAGACCGTCGTGGTCGACGATCGTGTCGACCTCTAACACTTCGGCGAAGACGTACGTATCGTCGCCCGAACCGCCTTCGAGGCGGTCCCGCCCGGGGCCTCCCGCGAGCGTGTCGTCCCCGGCGCCTCCGGAAAGCACGTCGTTGCCCTCGGCGCCCTCCAGATAGTCGTCGCCCGCATTGCCGGCCAGGGAATCGGCGCCAGCGCCGCCAAACAGGCGGTCCGCGCCCTGCAGTCCGGTGATTACATCGTCTCCCGCGCCCGACTCCGAGCCGAACACAATCTTCCGGTTGTAGGGGACGTCGGCGAGATAACTCGCCAGCCCGCCGCGCCCGCCGCTCGCGCCGGCCTGCAGCGCAAGTCCCGCCTGGACGTCGTCAAGCTTCGAGTACCTGGCACCGGATTCGATGTCCACAAAGAGCAGGTTGTCGATCGAGTCGCTGAAACCGTAGGCCCGCTCCGTGGCGCCTCCGTCCAGCCTCTCCGCGAGCCACTCCGCACGGCTCGCGATCCATGCCCCGGACACCTCGTCGTCCTGGTCAGTGAAATCGGCCCCACGGGCAGCGAAGGGCATCAATTCGCGCAGCGCGAAGCGCACCGAGGGATCGTCTTCGGCCAGGTCCGCGATCTCCCGCGCCGATTTTCCCGCCAGCGACTCGATCTCGTAATCCAGGCCCGGCTCGCGGCCGTCGAGCGCCGAATAGAGGTTCGCATAGTACGAATCCCTCTCAGCCAGGTCAGCAATCGCGGTCGCAATCCCTGTCGGCGGATTCCCCGCTTCCAGGAGCGTTCCCACGTGATCCGCCATCACCTCGAGGCTGTCCTCCGGGAACGGCGAAGCCGCGGCGATCATCTCGCCCACACTGGCGGCGTCGAGGCCGGGCGAGATCGTGCCGAGCGCGTCGTAGAGTGCGAGCGCGTCCGTCAGCGGCACGATCGAATGCGCATACAACATACTGCCCGGCTCGGTGGCGATGCCGATCGTCTCGCCTGGCTTCGACCAGATCCGCGAAATCGCCTCGGTCCCCATGGCCGAGGCGACATTGGTCACCCGCTCCATCGCCAAGGGAGCAACACCCAGCCCCCAGAGCGCGACCGCTCCGTGCGGGCCAATTCCCGGCGCGTTGTACGTGTACACGTGCTCTACGACTCCCGGAAACAGGCGTCCGAATAGCAGCGCCAGGTGCCCGCCCAGGCTGTGCCCCGTCACGATCAGCTGCGCGTCTCGCGGAAGCACGCTCGCCCCGCCGCCGGCCAGAGGCGCCAATCCGACATCCCTCGACAATTCGGCCCTGAGGAACGGAAAAGCTGCCGTGAATCGGCTCAACCGTACCGGCATCTTCAGGCGCATGGCGGCCAACAGGCCGACTTCGTCGTTCGTGTACTGCACCGCCTGCCCGGCGGGCGTCGTCAGCCGCTTGTAATACCGGTACAGCGAAACCGCCTGGTCGCCGGCGAATCCCTGCGCGCCGATACGAATGCCGTCCTCAAGCACATCGACCGGTCCCGCCGTTCCTCGAATCGCTAGCACATGTTTGCTGAGCGCATGATCAAAAAAGACCGTTGCCGAGAATCCGGAAAGCTGATCTGGTTGATGATGGAGGAGTTCAAAGCCCTCAGTATTCGATGCCCCATCGCCACCCGATATGCCCAAAAATTTCGCGGCTTCAGATGCCGTAAAGTCACCCTTATCGATCTCTTGCAAGGAATCCGAGCTTGCCCGATCGGGACCAAAAAGCGCATAGGCCCCTTGGGCGGTAGGTGCGAATCGTGCGAAGCTACCAATATGACCTGAAGTCGTCGGCATATCTACTATGTTTATCTGACTCCTGTTCTGAGTGCCAAAAAGACGTTCTCCAGCGGCGCACCGCAATGTCCCCCATGACCAAAAATCGGACGCAATACTTTTTGCCACCACATGCCGACCCAGCTAAATCCACTTTGGCGCGCAATAACACGGTTGTCACTAGCGCGGTTAACAAGACTATCGAATCGAAGGATGCCCCATGGAAGCTGGATATTGCTCACAGTGGCAAAACAATAAGCACTGCTTTCTTCGCCTCGTTTAACACGAACGAGTTTGCCATTGGCGATGGCACTCTCTCGAAGGTTTGTTTTTCCACTTACCTCGATACGCGTGAACTCGAGACGAGCCAGAATCGCATAGACATCTGTATACAAGTCATCAATACAAATTGATACTTGAGGCGGGAACTTTTCGTACACCAATAGCTTCGCTTCCCACTTACACAGCTTATAGAAATTGTAGTAACCATACGGCAACTCCCAAAACGGTATCCCTACTAGCGCCGTGAAAAACACGATCCGCCCGACCCAGCTCGGAACGAGGCGCGCGAGGAACAGAGAAATAATGGTCCACACGCCGGCGAGGATGAATAGTTGCTGTGTATCGCTCATCGCGCGATCGGACGAACTGGAACCTCCCTAGCGTAGCCTACTCCTCCGTGGATGCGCGCGGTTATCGGCGAGTCCGATTCCTTGACTTGAGTGCGGCGCACCAAGGCTGGAAGCCGATTCAATCCGCGCCGAACAGGCGAGCGGTGACCTTGCCCCGCCCGTCGAGGACGTCGGCAAGACCCTCGTCGAAATCCCGCGCAAGCAGGACCTGCCCCCCGCACGAGTGCATGGCTTGCACCCTGCGCCTGGCAACTTCCTTCAGGGATGAGAAAAATGGGGACTGTCCCCATTTAGCCCCCATTTAGCCTTTAGCGTCCAACTCCACGTCCCGCGGCGCGGCGGCGACTGAACCACCAGTACGCGAGCGCCGCGGCGGCGATGACGGCGAAGAGAATTGCCTCGTACTGCTCGAGCCTGCCGAGAACCCGTTCGACCGCATCCCCGAGCAGATAGCCGAGCGCTGCGCCGCAGCCGGCCCAGATGGCGGCGCCGATGAGGTTGAGAATCTGGAAGCGCAGGACGGGGATGCCGCTCATGCCGATGGTGAACGGCAGCACGATGCGCAGGCCGTACAGGAAGCGCACGCCGAGGATCACGGGGATGTGGTGCCTGGCGAGCAGTTCCTTCGCGCGTGCGGCGGGCGCCGCTTGCGCTGGGAAACGCGCAAGGAGTCGCTCGCCGTAGCGGCGCCCGGCAAGGAAGAAAACCTGGTCGCCGAGGAACCCGCCCATCACGGCGACGGCGATGACGGTGGACAGGTCGAGCAGGCCGCGGTGCGCCGCGAAGCCCGCGAGGACGAGCACGCTCTCGCCCTCGAGCAGCGTGCCGGCGAGCACGACCCAGTAGCCGTAGTCCGCGATGAGCTGAGCGAGGCTCATCGATGAGAAAAATGGGGTCTGTCCCTATTTAGCCGATCGCGGTCCGGACTGCGTCCTCGACGCGGTCGAGGAGGACGAACTCGAGCTTCGCCCTGGCGTCGGCGGGGATGTCCTCGAGATCCTTCTCGTTGCGCCGCGGGATCATCACGGTCCGGATGCCGGCGCGCAGCGCCGCGAGCGATTTCTCCTTCAGCCCGCCGATCGGCAGGACGAGGCCGCGCAGCGAGATCTCGCCGGTCATGGCGACATCGGACCGGATCGGTTTCCCGGCAAAGAGGGAGACCAGCGCAAGCGTCATGGCGACGCCCGCGCTCGGTCCATCCTTCGGCGTGGCGCCTGCCGGGACATGGACGTGGACATCCCAGGATTCGAACGAATCCTTCAGCATCTCCTTCGTTACCGTCAGCGCCGCCTGCGCCGACTCTTTCATGACGTCGCCGAGCTGCCCGGTGAGGATCAGCTTGCCCTTGCCCGGCACCTTGGAGGCTTCGACGAAAAGGATGTCGCCGCCCACGGGAGTCCAGGCGAGGCCCGTCGCCACGCCCGGAGTCGCGACGCGAAGGGCCACTTCGCTTTCGAACTTCCTCGCCCCCAGGATGCCGTGGAGGTCTGCCGCCTCGACCTGGATCGGCGCAGGAGCACCTTCCGCGATTTTCATCGCGGCATTCCGCATGACCGCCCCGATCTGGCGCTCGAGGCTTCTCACCCCGGCCTCCCTGGTGTAGTCCTGGATGAGCGACGTCAGGGCAGAGTCGGCGATGGAGACCTGCCGGTCCGCCAGGCCGTTGGCTTCCAGCTGCCTGCGGACCAGGTATTTCCGCGCGATCTCCAGTTTCTCGCCTTCCGTATAGCCGACCAGGTTCACGATCTCCATCCGGTCGCGCAAAGGGCCGGGAATGGTGTCGAGCTGGTTCGCGGTGGCGATGAACATCACGCGCGAGAGGTCGAAATCCACCCCCAGGTAGTTGTCGCGAAATTTCGCGTTCTGCTCGGGATCGAGAACTTCGAGCAGCGCCGAGGACGGATCGCCGTGGAACCCCCCTGCGCCCAGCTTGTCCACCTCGTCCAGCATCAGTACGCCCGCGCGCGAGCCCGCGCGCTTGATCGCCGCGATGATGTTGCCCGGCATGGCGCCGATGTAGGTGCGGCGGTGGCCGCGGATCTCGGCCTCGTCGTGCGTGCCGCCGAGCGCGATGCGCTGGAACTTGCGCCCGGTCGCGCGCGCGATCGACTGGCCGAGCGAGGTCTTGCCCACGCCGGGCGGCCCCACGAAGCACAGGATCGGGCTCTTGCCCTCGGGGTTGAGCTTCCTCACCGCGAGGTACTCGAGGATGCGCCGCTTGATCTTCTCCAGGCCGTGGTGGTCCTCGTCCAGGATTGCCCGTGCTTCCCTAAGATCGATTTCTTTTTGAGGAGCAGGAACCCAGGGGAGCTCGGTCATCCACTCCAGCCAGGTGCGCAGCATCGAGCTCTCGCCCGACTGCTCGCCCATGCGCGCGAGGCGCTTGAACTCCTTCTTCACGTACTTCAGCGTCTCTTCCGGGAAGCCGGCCGCCTCGATCGCCTTCTTCAGCTCCTCGATCTCGGCCGCGCTGTCTTCCTCGTCGCCCAGCTCCTTCTGGATCTGGCGCATCTGCTCGCGCAGCACGTGCTCGCGCTGGCGGCTGTCGAACTGCTGGCGCGTCTTGTCGCCGATCTCCTTGGAGATGCGCAGCACCTCCACCCGCTTGGCGAGGAACGCAAGCACCTTGTCCAGGCGCGCGCCGAGCTCGATGGTTTCGAGCACGTCCTGCTTCTCCTCGTTGGTGATGTCGAGCAGGTTGGCGACCATGTCGGCGAGCTGCGCGGGCAAGGCGACCGCCTGCACCACTTCGGCGAGCTCGTCGGGCGCGTTGGGCAGGAGCTGGATCGCCTCGGCCGCCTGGCTCTTGAGCTGCAGGAAGCGCGCCTCGATGTCCGTGCCCGAGCCGGTTACCTCGGGAATCCACGCCACGCTCGCCACCAGGAACGGCCAGCCCTCGAGGAACTCGACCACGCGGAAGCGCCGCTCGCCCTGCACGATGAGGTGGTTGGCGCCGCCCGGCTGCGCGGCGTAGCGCACCATCTTGCCGGCGGTGCCCACGCGGTGCAGGTCGCCCGGGCCGACGTCGTTCGCCTGCGGGTCGCGCTGCAGGAGGAAGCCGACCTTGAGGTTGTTGCGCGCGGCTTCGTTCGCCGCAGCCACCGAAGAGGCGCGGCCGATGGTGATCGGCGAAATAACCCCGGGGAACAGCACCGCGTTGCGCAGCGGGATGAGGACCAGCGCGTCCTCCGGGATCGGCCGCACCGCGAGCGCGGTCGAGCGGCTGTCGGCCTTGCCCGACTGCGTGCCTGCCGCTTCCACCGGCTCCGCGTCCACCGCGTCCTGCTTCTTGCTGCGCCAGAAATCCACTTGATCTCCCGGTTATCGACGCGGGTATGCGCGTCACTGTGCAGATGAGGGCAGGCAGCCGGGAATCAACCCTGCCGATGTCCTAGAATTGCAAGCAAATTCCGCCACATCGAGGACTCCGGATGCCCGCCACCACCACCCCCAGCGGCCTGATCATGGACGACATCATCGTCGGCACCGGCGCGACCGCCGCGGCCGGCCAGCAGGTCAGCGTCCACTACACCGGCTGGCTGTTCGCCAACGGCGCGAAGGGGAAGAAGTTCGATTCCAGCAAGGACCGCGGCGACCCGTTCGACTTTCCGCTCGGCGCCGGCCACGTCATCAAGGGCTGGGACGAGGGCGTGCAGGGTATGAAGGTCGGCGGCTCGCGCAAGCTCACAATTCCGCCTAATCTCGGGTATGGCGCGCGCGGCGCGGGCGGCGTCATCCCGCCCAACGCCACGCTCCTCTTCGAAGTGGAGCTGCTCGGGGTCGGCTAG